>NZ_DALZCH010000025.1:0-34796 GCF_031978065.1 Oscillibacter sp. | reverse complement strand
GCGACAAACTTCAAATCCGGAAGTTCCCCCGGCCGCTCCACGGCGTAGGCTTGGATCTCCGCCATGTGCCGCAGCTTCACATCAAAACCCTCCAGCCGCAGCTCCACCGCCTTGGCAAAGCCCGCAATCTGGGCGGTGGCCTCCGTCCCGGCGCGAAAGCCGGACTCCTGCCCGCCGCCCGGCAGCAAGGGCCGGGGCGCGCGGACCCGCCCGCCGATATACAGCGCGCCGATGCCCTTGGGTCCCCCGATTTTGTGGGCGGAAAGAGCAATAAAGTCCGCGCCCAGCGTTTTGGTGGAAAAGGGGATTTTCAAAAAGCCCTGCACCGAGTCGGTATGCAGCAGGGTCTTTTCATTTTTCGCTCCCAGCCCGGCGGCAATCTCCGAAATAGGGTACACGTTCCCCGTCTCATTGTTCACCAGCATCACGCTCACCAACGCCGTGTCCGGCCGGACAGCCTCCAGCACCTTCTCTGCCGAAATATTCCCGTCCCTGTCCGGGAGGATGCGGGTAATCTCATACCCATCCTGTTCCAGCCAGCGGCACCGCTCCAGCACGGCGCTGTGCTCCACGGCGGTGGTGACAATGTGTTTTCCCACCCGCCGGTTCTGCCACAGGGCGGCGGTGAAGGCCCAGTTATCCGACTCGGTTCCGCAGGCGGTAAAAAACAGCCGCGCCGCCTCGCAGCCAAGGGCCTGCGCCACGGTTCCGCGGCAGTCCTCCACAAGCTTTTGGGCGCGGCGGCCATAGGCATACTGGGAGCTGGGATTGCCGTATTCCTCCGTCAGCACGCGGACCATCTCCTCCGCCACCGCCCTCGGCACCGGCGTGGTGGCGGCGTGGTCGAGATAAATCATGAAAACACTCCTTTGATTGGGGCTTGCCCCAGCGGTAAAATACACGTATAATAGAACTGTGCCGCCGATTGCGGCTCAATCGTATTATTATAAAGAAAATCGTCTGAAATAGCAATGAGAATCCATGAAAATCGCCATTTACACCCTGGGCTGCAAGGTGAATCAATATGAGACGCAGGCCATGGAGCAGGAGCTTTCCCGTCGGGGCCACGAAATCGTTTCCTTTTCAGGCGCAGCGGACGCTTATGTGGTGAACACCTGCTCCGTCACCGCCGTCAGCGACCAGAAGTCCCGCCAGATGCTCTCCCGCGCCCGGCGGGAGCACCCGGAGGCGGTGGTGGCCGTGTGCGGCTGCTATCCCCAGACCCGGCCCGAGGACGTGCGCAAGCTGGACGTGGACCTGATTGCGGGCACCGGGGACCGGATTGGCTTTCTGGACCTTCTGGAGCAGGAGCTGGAGGACCGCAGACCCATGGAGGCCGTGGATCGCGTGTTTGACCGCCGCGCCTTTGAAATTCTCCCCGCCGGGGGGCTGGAGGGCCGCACGCGGGCCATGCTGAAGGTAGAGGACGGCTGCGTCAACTTCTGTTCCTACTGCATTATTCCCTACGCCCGCGGCCCCGTGCGCTCCCTGCCGCCGGAAGAGGCGGCGGCGCGGGCCAAAGAGCTTGCGGCAGCGGGATATCAAGAGATGGTGCTCACAGGCATTGAGATTTCCTCTTGGGGCGCGGATTTAAAGACGGGACAGAGTCTGATTGATTTGATGGAGCTTCTCAGCACCACCGCCCCCGGCCTTCGGCTGAGACTGGGCAGTCTGGAACCGCGCACCATCGACGAGGACTTTTGCCGCCGGGCCGCAAAGCTCCCCAATCTCTGCCCCCAGTTCCACCTGTCCATGCAGTCCGGCTGCGACGAAACTTTGAAGCGCATGAACCGAAAATACGACACCGCCCGGTATTTCCGCTCCGTGGCGCTGCTGAAGGAATCCTTCGACCGCCCCGCCGTCACCACCGACATGATCGTAGGCTTTCCCGGCGAGACGGAGGAGGAGTTTTCCCAATCGCTGGACTTTATTCGCCGGTGCGGCTTTGCCCGGATGCACATTTTCCCCTATTCTATCCGTCCCGGAACCCCAGCGGCAGAGCTTGCGCAAATTCCCGCCGCCGTGAAGGAGATCCGGGCCGCCCGGGCCGCCACAGTTGCAGACGAAACGCGCAAAGAATATCTTGAGGGCTGTGTGGGGCAGGTGTACCCCGTGCTGTTTGAGCAGACCAAGGGAAATTACTTTTCCGGCCACGCACCCAACTATACGGAGGTTTTGATTCCGGGCGGCGAGAACCTTCACAACCGGGTGCTTGCCACCCGCATCACTGGCACAGAGGGATTTGCCCTGCTGGGAGAATTGGAGGAAACGCCATGAAAAGCCACTTTTTTGCGTATATATCCCGGCTGCGGTTCATCTCCCGCTGGGCGCTGATGCGCAACACCGCCCCCGAAAACGTGCAGGAGCACAGCCACCAGACGGCGGTGCTGGCCCATGCGCTGGCGCTCATCCGCAACAAGCACTTCGGCGGTCATGTGGACCCCGGCGCGGCGGCGGTTGCGGCGCTGTATCACGACGCGCCGGAAATTCTCACCGGCGACATGCCCACCCCCATTAAGTATTACAGTCCCTCCATCCGCTCCGCCTATCAGGAGGTGGAAGCGGAAGCCACCCGGAAGCTGCTGGAAATGCTGCCTTCGGAGCTGCGGGAAAGCTATGCCCCGGTGCTGGAAATCCCCGACCCGGAGCTGCGGGCGCTGGTGAAGGCGGCGGACAAGCTCTCCGCCTATATCAAGTGCGTGGAAGAGGTCAAGGCGGGAAACGGAGAGTTCGGGGACGCGGCAAGGCAGACCCGCGCAGCGCTGGATGCTTTCGGCCTTCCCGAGGTGGACTATTTTCTCGAAATCTTTATGGACAGCTTTTCCCTGACGCTGGACCAGCTGAAATAAGGTGCGTTTTCAGTATTTTTCGTAACAGTGGGCTATTTTTGGCCGGAAGCAATCACGCTCAAATCTGAAAGGACGGATTCTTATGAAGCAATATGAATATAAGTTTGTGAAATTCAATTTTGAGACGGGCTTCAACTATGATAAAAAGATTACCGACTTGGAAACCCAATGGAATGCGCTGGGCGAACAGGGCTGGAAATTTTGCCGGGATGGAAATGGATTTTCCGTATTTATTAGAGAACGCAGCGCGGCGGAAGGTTTTTGACAAACGAGCGCGGGCTTCGGAGGATTCCGAAGCCCGCGCTTGTTTTAAATCTTAATCAGCTCGTATTCCCGGGTTCCAAGGCCCAGCTTTTCCCCGTGCTCCAGACACACGCGCCAGTCGGTGTCGGGATGGAGAGCGACGAAATGGTCGCCGCAATTGCAGTCCCACGCCCCGCCGGACAGGGCGGAGCCCGCCATCACGGGCTGGGCATTCACCGCGTCGGCACAGGCCTGATCCAGTGCCACCGGGTCAAAGGAGGCAAACATCCCCACGTCCGGGGCAATGGGCGCGTCGTTTTCCCCGTGGCAGTCGCAGTTGGGCGAGATGTCCAGCACCAGCGACACATGGAAGCAGGGCCGTCCGTCCACCACCGCCTTGGTATACTCCGCAATTTTTCTGTTCAAAATGGCGGGAGCCTCGTCGTTGGCGGCAACAATCGCGTCCTTGGGGCAGACCCCAAGGCACCTTCCGCAGCCAACGCACTTGTCCGGGTCGATGGTGGCCTTGCCGTCGGTGATGGTGGGCGCGTCGTGGGCGCAGATTTTCACACAGGCGCCGCAGCCAATGCACCGTTTCTGCTTGACATAGGGCGTACCGGAGCTGTGCATCTCCATCTTCCCGGCCCGGGAGCCGCAGCCCATTCCGATGTTCTTCAGAGTGCCGCCCATGCCGGTCTGCTCGTGGCCCTTAAAGTGAGTCAGAGAGATGAACACGTCCGCGTCCATCACCGCCCGTCCGATTTTGGCTTCTTTCACGTATTCGCCGCCCGCCACCGGCACCAGAACCTCGTCGGTGCCCTTCAGCCCGTCGCCGATCAGGATGTGGCAGCCGGTTGAAAAGGGGGAAAACCCATTTACATAGGCCGACTCGATGTGGTCCAGCGCATTTTTCCGCCCGCCGACATACAGTGTGTTGCAGTCCGTCAGATAGGGTCTTCCGCCCTGGGACTTCACAAGGTCCACCACTACCTTGGCCCAGTTTGGCCGGAGATACGCCAAATTCCCCGGCTCGCCGAAGTGCATTTTGATCGCCGCGTATTTTCCCTCCATGTTGATGTCGCCAAACCCGGCGGTCATCATCAGGCGCGCCAGCTTTTGGGGCAGATTCTCCCGCCAGCTTGGGGCCCGGAAATCCGCAAAATAAACCTTTGCCTTTCCTGCCATCTTCAGTTTTCCTCCCTGTTTTCTCTTCCTGTTCTCTTTTCCTGCTCTTTCTTTGTTCTATTCCCGAAATTGCCCTTGCTTACTCGTCCAGCTCCACGTTCACGTGGTCCGTCCCGTTTTCTTCAAATTCGTCCATATAAGTATCGATGCGCTCCATCAGCTCGTTGTAATTCTCTCTGGTCATGGGCTCTCCGTCCATGTCCCGCAGGGCCAGCTCCTCCGCCAGGATTTCATAGAACACCACATCCTCATAATCTGCGATGGCCTCGTGAATTCCGCCGTCGGCAAACGCGCGGGAGGGGATAATCTCCCCGTCCAGATGCTCCGCCAGCTTATGCATTCCGTGGGCGGGGCAGTGAGAGAAAATCAGGCTCTCCACCTTGTCGTATTCCGCAATGCGGTCGTCCTCACGGGCGGAGTTCATCACCCAATTCCCGACGTACACCAGATCCAGCAGATAGCGGTACTGCTGCTCTGTCAGCTCGATCTTCACGGCAAACACCTCCCTCATTCGGTTTTTTCGGCCGCAAGGCCGATCCTTTCAGCATTATACCAAATTCCATTTGGAAATTCCACATCAAAAACCGGGAAAAAAGCCTAAAATCTGTCTTGCCCGGGGTTCACATACATAGTATAATGGTCAAGTTGGGGCTATATGATAGGAATATGACCCTTTCAGCCACAGATATGGAGGCACTTTGCATGGATAAGCGACCCATCGGCGTGTTCGACTCCGGCCTTGGCGGGCTGACCGCCATCCGCTCCCTGCGGGAGATTTTGCCCGAGGAAGACCTGATTTACTTTGGAGATACCTCCCGCGTCCCCTACGGAGGCCGGTCCCGGGAGACGATTTTGAAATACGCGCGGCAGGACGTGCGGTTCCTGCGTTCTTTTGACCTCAAGGCGATTCTGATTGCCTGCGGCACCGTATCCACCACCTCTTTGCCCGCGCTGCAGGCGGAAAACGATTTGCCCATGGTGGGCGTGGTGGAGCCCACCTGCCGCCGGGCCGCCGCCGTGACAAAAAACAAGCGTGTTGGCATGATCGCCACGCAGGCCAGCGTCCGGGCGGGAGCTTACGCAAGGACCCTTTCGGAGCTGGACCCGGAGATTGAGGTGTTTTCCAAGGCATGCCCCCTGTTCGTCCCTCTGGTTGAAAACGGACGCTTTCGCAAAGGGGACGCAGTGATTGAAACCGTGGCCCGGGAGTATCTTGCGTCCATGCGGGAGACGGGCGTGGACACCTTGATTTTGGGCTGCACCCACTATCCCCTGCTGGAGGAAATTATCGGCGGTGTGATGGGGCCGGAGGTGGAGCTGGTTTCCGCCGGAGAAGAGTCCGCCTTCGAACTGAAGCGGCTTTTAAAGGCGGGAGAGCTGCTGAACAGTGAGAACCGTCAGGGCGACGCCACATATTATGTCAGCGACCGGGTGGAGAGCTTCGAGGAAACCGCCTCCTGGTTCCTGCGGGAGGATTTGCGCCATGGAGCCAATCAAATTGATATCGACCGATACTGAAAGCCCGCCCCTGCCGGTGATTATCTCCGTGCGGGGAGAGCAGTATTTTGACGGCTGCGACCCCGACGGCACGGAGCTGACCACCGAGGGGACGCTGCGCCCGCTCCCGGACGGGCTGCTGCTGCGCTATGAAGAGAGCACCCTCACCGGGATGGAGGGCACCGTCACCACCTTTGAGCTGCGGGGGCAGAAGGTTTTTCTGACTCGGGCGGGCAAGGTGAACTCTCAGATGATTTTCGAGGAGGGACGGCAGCACACGTCTCTGTATGAAACGCCCATGGGAGAACTGAGCGTGGACATTTTAACCAGCTACCTGCGCCACAGCCTGACGGAGCGGGGCGGCCTTCTTGAAATCCGATATTCCATCGCGGTGGACCACACCGCCACGGGAAAAAATGCGTTTAAAATCCGCGTGCGGCCCAAAAGCTGACGAAAGGAACGCGCCTTCCGTCACCACACCAATGAAAACGAGGGATATACCATGCTGCATATGATTCAAAAAGCAAAGGACCAGGCGGCGGAGCTGACCAGAAGCGCCTATCGCGCCGCCGTTTCCGACGGGACTCTTCCCGAGGCGGAGATTGCCTCCGTCCCCGTGGAAATTCCCAAGGACACGAAAAACGGCGACTTTACCACCACCTTCGCGCTGGCCGCGTCTAAGGCCCTGCGCCAGCCGCCCCGGGCCGTTGCGCAGGCGCTGCTGGAGCGCCTTGCGCTGGAGGGCAGCTATTTTGACTCCGCCGAAATCGCCGGCCCCGGCTTTTTAAACTTCCATCTGGGGCAGGTGTGGTTTGGCGACGTGCTTTCCGCCGTGGAGAGCGAGGGAGAGCAGTACGGCCAGAACGATGAGCTGGCGGGCCGGAAAATCATGGTGGAATTCGTTTCCGCCAACCCCACCGGCCCTATGCACATGGGCAACGCCCGGGGCGGCGTGCTGGGCGATACGCTGGCTTCTGTCCTCTCCTTCTGCGGGGCGGAGGTGTCCCGCGAATTTTACGTCAACGACGCAGGACATCAGATTGAAAAATTTGCCCAGTCCATCGAGGCCCGCTACCTCCAACTCATCCGGGGTGAGGACGCGGTTTCCTTCCCGGAGGACGGATATCAGGGCGAGGACATCCGGGATTTGGCGCAGGCCTACCGCGCCGAGCACGGAGACGCGCTGGCCGACGCGGAGGAAGATATCCGGCGGGATACGCTTGCCCAATTCGGCCTAAGCGTGAACCTGCCTAAGATGAAGACCGATCTGGCCCGATATAAAATTCAGTACGACATCTGGTTTTACGAGTCTGCCCTCCACGAGTCTGGGTATGTTGCCGAGACGGTGGACAAGCTCACCGACGCGGGCTTCACCTATGAAAAGGACGGGGCCCTGTGGCTGAAAACCGCTGAAATTATGGCCGCGAACCTCCGCCGGGAGGGAAAAAAGGACGCAGACATTGAAAAGCTGGAACTGAAGGACGACGTACTGCGTCGAGCCAACGGGTTTTACACCTATTTTGCCGCCGACATCGCCTATCACCGCAACAAGCTGGCTGTCCGGGGTTTTGATAAGGTCATCAACGTCTGGGGGGCGGATCACCACGGCCACGTTGCCCGGCTTAAGGGCGCGCTGGACGCGCTGGGGCTGGATGGCGCGAACCGTCTGGACATTGTGCTGATGCAGCTTGTGAAGCTCCTGCGAGACGGCGAGGCCGTGCGCATGAGCAAGCGCACGGGCAAGGCCATTTCCCTGTGCGATCTGCTGGACGAGGTACCCGTGGACGCGGCAAGATGGTTCTTCAACGCCAAGCCGGACACCCAGATGGAGTTTGATCTGGGACTTGCCGTCCGGGAGGACAGCGAAAACCCCCTGTACTACGTGGAATATGCCCACGCCCGCATTTGCTCGCTGCTGCGGGCCATGGAGGGCGAGGGGCTGCGCGTCCCCGCCGCTGCAGACGTGGACATAGCGCAGGTGAGCGGGGAAGCGGAGCAGGCATTGATCAAGCAGTTGGCCCAGTTCTGCGAAATCGTCCGTCTTTCCGCCAGAGATTATGACCCTTCCTTCATCAACCGGTATTTACAGGAGCTTGCAGCCTGCTTCCACAGGTTCTACACGGCCTGCCGCATCAAGGGCGAGGCCCCGGAGCTGGCGCAGGCACGACTGAAGCTGGCGGACTCCGCTCGCGCGGTTCTGCGCAGCGGACTGAAGCTCCTCGGCGTGGACGCGCCGGAGAAAATGTAAGAGAAATCCCCCTCTCCTCCTAAACAGGGAACCCCGCGCCGGTAGGACGCAAATTCTAATTATAAAAGAGGTAAGCTTTCATGAGTATTCTTGAAGCAATGATGCTGATCTGCTTTGGCCTGTCCTGGCCGGTGAACATCCGCAAATCCTGGGTGACCCGCTCCGCTGTGGGCAAGAGCCTGTTCTTCCTCATCATCGTGGAGGTGGGCTACGTCTGCGGAATGCTGAACAAGGTTCTGGTGCGGTTTGACTGGGTGTTCTATCTTTACGTGCTGAACTTCCTGATGGTGGGAGCCGACGTTTTTCTCTACTTCCGCAACAAAAAACTGGATCGCCTGCGGGCGGAGCAGGAACAGGAGACCTGAATTTCATGAACGCACCCCAGAACAAGACAGAGCGCCGCCTTGGCCCCGCCCTGCGCGCCGCCTTTCCCCACACCATCCCGGTTTTGACCGGCTTTCTCTTCCTCGGCATTGCATACGGCGTCTTGATGAACGCCAAGGGCTACGGTCCCCTTTGGTCCACCTTGATGAGTGCAGTGGCTTTTTGCGGAAGTATGCAATTTGTGGCAATTACCTTGTTGACCACGGTGTTCGACCCCGTTCAGGCAGTACTGTTGTCCTTCATGGTGAACGCCCGCCACCTGTTTTACGGCATTTCCATGCTGGAAAAATATCGGGGGCTGGGCAAGGCCCGCATTCCGCTCATCTACGTTTTATGCGACGAGACGTTTTCCCTTGTTTCCACGGTGGAACCGCCGGAGGGCGTGGATAAAAAGAGTTTTTACCTCTCTATCTCCCTTCTGGACTATTTATACTGGGTGGGGGGCACGGTTCTGGGCGGCCTGTTAGGGGACTTCATTCCCTTTGACACCGCCGGACTGGACTTTGCCCTGACGGCGCTGTTTGTGGTGCTGTTTATGGAGCAGTGGAAAAAGAGGGAAAACCGGGCCGCCGGACTCATCGGCATAGTTGCCACGGCGGCGTGCCTGCTGGCGTTTGGGCCGGACAATCTGGTGATTCCCTCCATGCTTGCAATCGTTGCAATTTTGCTGATGGGGAGGAAAAAGCTGTGTACCTGAGTGTGCCGCAAACACTGATACTCATTCTGTCTGTCGCCGTGGGGGCGCAGCTTACCCGGTGGCTTCCCTTTTTGCTGCTGCCGGAAGGAAAAGAAGTCCCCAAAACGGTAGAGTATCTCGGAAAGCTTCTCCCCGCCGCCGCCATGGGCCTGTTGGTGGTATACTGCCTGCGAAACGTCTCCCTCTTTGCCCCGTCCCACGGGATTCCGGAGGCTGCGGCGATTCTTACGGTGGGCCTGCTCCATTGGTGGAAGGGAAACGTCCTGCTGTCCATCGCCGGGGGAACCGCCCTGTACATGGTCCTGATTCAAACGGTGTTTGCCTGAGCGGAGACGGGTGGCCCGTCTCAGTTTGCCTGTCGGCATCGGCTTTTGGGGACATGCTTTTCACTCACCGGCCCGCCCTCTTTTTCCCGTGATTTGAGATAATTGAAACAAGTCCGCCGCGCGACCCAAGGGGCCGCGCGGCGGACGTTTCTATTGGGTATAAAATTGCGGTGTTTTCACCTTGACGTGTTAGCCGCTGCTGCGGGCATTGGCCTGATAGGTGAGATACCGCTCCAGCATGGCCGAGGCAGCCGCGCGGGTGACGGAGGCATTGGGCGCCAGCGTTCCGTCGGACCGGCCGGAGAGGATGTTGTTTGTGACGCACCATGCAACGCCTTCATAGGCGTACTGCGAAATGCTGTCCCGGTCCGGATAATCCAGCAAGAACATCCACGCGCCTTGGAAGCCGCCGCCCCGGTGCTGCTCCCAACGGTAGAGAAACGCCGCAAGCTGCTGGCGGGACACCACCTCATTGGGGCGGAAGGTGTTGTCGGAATAGCCGTTCACCAACTTGTTGCCCACGGCCCAGGTCAGCGCGTTCAAATAGTCCCCGCCGTCCTGCACATCCTTAAACCCGGGAATGGACTGAATCACCACGGGGCTGCCCGCCAACTGGTAAAGCGCTTTTACCAGCTCTGCCCGGGTCAGCGCGTCAGCGGGGCGGAACGCCAGCGTAGAATCGCACCGCAGAAGGCCACGGGAGGTGACGGAAAGAATGCTATCATAAGCCCAGTAGCTTTTCTCCACGTCGGTAAAAGGCAGGCCGTCGTAAGCAAATAACACCGCCCGGGTCACTTCCGCGCCGCTGCTCCAAGCCAAAAACCATGTCCCGGGAATCAGGTCCCGATAGGTAACGAGGTTTTTGGTCAGATAGGGTGAGGTCTTCGCGTCAAAGGGGATGGACATCCGCTCCCCTTCCCGGGTGGTAAGCGCCACGCCGCTTTCGTTCACCGTGTCCACCGCCGCCACCTGCTGATAGGTGGGGGCCTTTGCATTTTTCGGCAAATTACGCAGAATAATTACGGCCCGGGCCTGCGGCGGCTCACTCAAAGCCATAATGGGGTCCACATACATCCGCACGCTCTCCCCATCCTTCAATCCAGTCATGTTTGTGGCCACACCGTCGGTGGCATCCACAATATAGGTCGTCTCGCCATAGCCCACGATTACCTGACTTCCGTTTTCTTTGGTCAGCAGCAGGGTCTTCTCGCCTGTCTGCTTCACCGTGCCGTCCAGCAACACAGGCCCCAGAGGGGCTGAAGCCACCGGCTCCGTCTCCGCCCCGGCGGCGGGAACCGCCAGCAAAGCGGCACACAGCACAAGCCCCAGCAGCGCACCCATTCTCTTTTTCTTCACAGCATATTCCTCCTTTGAAAATTCTCGCGGCTCTCGCCGCATTGGTCATTGTCTCTTGAGACGCTTGAAGAGGCAAAAAAGTTTCCGAACATTGACATCACCGGGTAAATCCGTTAAAATATCTTCAAATCCGCAAGCCCCCGCCGGGATATCCGGAAAGGAGTGCAGCTTCATGGCAAAAATTACCGTGCTCGTGAAATTCCCCGGTCAGCCGCTTTGCTATATGCAGGTTCCCACCGACCGGATTGAGAAAATTTACAGCAGCATTGCCGGGCTGCAATCCACAGAGGTCAACACGTTTTCCTTATATCGCGGCTTTTATTACATCCTGTTGGATGGAAACCGCGAGAAAAAGAAGCTGCCCCCCAACATGACCGCCTATCTGGTGAACGCCCAAGGGGATACAAGCGTGTTGGATATCAGAGGGGTGTTTGTCATCTGCAAGCTTCCCACCGGGCTGACAGGACCTATGACCGACATGACCCCGCAGGACGCGGAGCAGGTGGTCAAGCTCCTGCGGAACTGAATATACGAAAAAGGCCTGCGGAGGAAGTCCCTCCGCAGGCCTTTTTTATTTGTCCGGGTTGGAGAATACTCCGCCCGAATTTTATCTCTTTCCGTGGAGGGACTTCATGCGCCGCTCGTGATCCAGAATCCGCTTGCGCATCCGCAGGCTCTTGGGCGTGACCTCCAAAAGCTCGTCGTCCGCCAGAAATTCCAGGCACTGCTCCAAGCTCATCTGCCGGGGCGGCACCAGACGCAGCGCCTCGTCCGAGCCGGAGGACCGGGTGTTGGTGAGCTGCTTTTTCTTGCAGATATTCACCGTCATGTCCTCGTTGCGGGGATTCACGCCGATGATCATTCCGCCGTATACCGGCACGCCCGCTCCGATGAACAGCGCGCCCCGCTCCTGCGCGTTGTACAGGCCGTAAGTGATGGACTCGCCGGTTTCAAAGGAAATCATAGAGCCGCTGGCCCGACGCTGAATATCGCCCTTATAGGGGGCGTAGGTTTCAAAGATGGAGGCCATGATGCCCTCGCCCTTGGTGTCAGTCAAAAAGTCGTTCCGATAGCCGAACAGGCCCCGGGCGGGAATCAAAAATTCAATCCGCATACGGCTGCCCACCGGAGTCATCTCCAGCATGTCCGCCTTGCGCTGGCCCAGCTTTTCAATCACCGAGCCCACGCTGTCGCCGGGCACGTCCACCACCAGCCGCTCAATCGGCTCGCACTCTTTCCCGTCGATCTCCTTGTACAGCACACGGGGGGGAGACACCTGAAATTCATAGCCCTCCCGGCGCATCGTCTCAATCAGAATGCTCAGGGACATTTCGCCCCGGCCGGCCACGTTGAAGGCCTCGGAGGTGTCCGTGTCGGAAACCCGGAGGGACACGTCCTTCAGCGTCTCCTTATACAGCCGATCCCGCAGCTGGCGGGAAGTGACAAACTTTCCCTCCCGGCCCGCGTAGGGCGAGTCGTTCACGGAGAAGGTCATTTCCATGGTGGGGGCGGAGATGGCCACAAAGGGCAGCGGCTCCACGGTTGCAGGCTCGCAGATGGTGTCGCCGATGGTCACGTCGGGGATGCCGCTCATGGCGATGATGTTGCCGGCGGTGGACTCGGTAACGGCGTTGCGGGCAAGGCCCTCAAATTCGTAGATGGCGGTGGCCTTCGCCTTGCGGGGCGTGGCCTCCGGCGCGTGGAAGTTGCAAACCGCAATCTCCTGATTCTGCTTCAAAACGCCCCGCTCGATGCGGCCGATGGCAACGCGGCCCACAAACTCGTTATAATCGATGGAGGACACCAGCATCTGGAAGGGCTGGGCTGTGTCCGCCTGCGGCGCGGGAATGTATTGCAGAATCGTCTCGAACAGGGGGTCCAGATCGGTCCCCAGATTCTCCGGCGTGTAAGAGCAGATGCCCTGCCGCGCGGAGCAGAACAGCATGGGGCTGTCAAGCTGCTCGGCGGTGGCGTCCAAATCCATCAGAAGCTCCAGCACCTCGTCCACCACCTCGTGGATGCGCTGGTCCGGGCGGTCGATCTTGTTCACCACCACGATGACCCGGTGGCCCAGCTCCAGCGCGCGGCTGAGAACGAAGCGGGTCTGGGGCATGGGGCCTTCGGCGGCGTCCACCAGCAAAATGACGCCGTTGACCATTTTCAAAATGCGCTCCACCTCGCCGCCGAAGTCCGCGTGGCCCGGGGTGTCCACCACGTTGATCTTCGTGTTCTTAAAGCGCACGGCGGTGTTCTTCGCCAGAATCGTGATGCCACGCTCCCGCTCCAGATCGCCGGAGTCCATGACGCGCTCCACCGTCTCCTGATTTTCGCGGTACACGCCGCCCTGCTTGAGCATTTGGTCCACCAGCGTGGTTTTGCCGTGGTCAACGTGGGCGATGATGGCGACGTTTCTCAGTTGTTCATTCTGCATATTTTGTTCTTCTCCTTATTGTATGGCAAGGGTTCCGGGCAGCCCTCGCGTCACGCGCCCACCTGTCGGGCACGCAAGTATTGCACGTTTTTTTGCACAGCCTTATATTATATGCTGAATTATCATTTTTTGCAAGAAAAACCTTTGAACGCAAACGTTCAAAGGTTTTTAGTCGTTTTTCAGGGAAGAAATTACGCTGTCCAGAATATCCAACGCCTGCTTTCGGCGGGTCACATCAAGGACCTCCAGCTTCTTGAGAATGTAGCTGCTCTTGGCCTCATAGCCCGTCACCAGACTGTCCTGAAGCACATCGTCCGCCGGGGCCGCCAGCGTGTTGAGAATCAGGATGAACGTCTCCAGCTTAGGCACCTTGTCGCCGCGCTCAATGTCGGTTAAATATCTGGCGCTGATACCGATTCTCTCCGAACATTCCTCAACGTTCCACCCGGCTTTGGCCCTGTATGCTTTCAGCTTCTTACCAAGGCTCATGGAATCCAATATCATCACCCCACATTTATTCAGGGATAACTTCTACAAATAGAATACACATTACAAAACAAATACAACATCATCTATTTGTAGAAAAATCCCCGAATAGAGGTTTGACATACTGAAAATGGATGCTAGCATTAGAATTGTGAATCCCAGTTTCCAGTTGTAAGGCTATAAAAAGAACGGGAGAGAGAACGTATGATACAGTCAACCGGCATTGTCAGAAAGGTGGATGAGCTGGGTCGGGTCGTCCTGCCTGTCGAGACGAGGAAGCTCTTCGGCATTGAGGAAAAGGACGGCCTTGAAATCCTGATGGACACGGACGGCGGGCAAATCATTCTGCAAAAGGCCTCGGCGGCGTGCGTCCGGTGCGGCTCCACGGAGGCCCTGAAGCCGCTCAGCGCCCGCACATACCTCTGCGCCAAATGCATCGCCGCCCTGCAATAACCGCGCCCGGGCGGCATTGAAGCTGCCGCCCGGTTCTCCGTCCCACAGTCCACTTTCCCTGCAACTCCATCGACGGGGGACGGCAAAACCGGCGCGGCCTGTGGGCCGCGCCGGTTTTATATCCGAGGGATGAAATTTTCCCCTAAAAAGTCTCCATGGTTTCAATCAGGTTTTTCACGATGCGCCCGGTCATGCCCCACACAGCCCGGCCTTCCCAGCGCCAGATGGGAACGTCCACCTCGCCGCCCTCCCAGTTATAGGGCGGAGAAACGCCCACCGCGTCATAGGGAAAGTCCGAGGGGCTTTCCGGCTCCAGCGTATAGAAGTACATCTCCGGGGGATTGCTGCGGAAAAATTCCAGCGGCACGGTGAATACCTCTGCCACCTCCGCCGGAGAGGGGCGCAGGGCGCAAAAGCCCTCCTCGTTCACCAGTCCCGGCACCGGCTGAAGAAAAAAGTGCCCCGGCTGGCAAAGATAGTCCGACCGGCCCAGCAGTTGAATGCTGCTTGAGGGAATGCACAGTTCTTCCTCCGTCTCCCGCAGGGCGCATTGCTCCGCTGTTTCCCCCGGTTCCATCCGTCCGCCGGGAAAGCAAACCTGACCGCCCTGACGGCGCAGCGTGGCGGCGCGCACCTCGAAAAGCAGATGCAGTCCGTCCTCCCGCTGCACAAAGGGGCACAGCACCGCAAATTCATTTTTCCGCCCCAAAAGCCCCGGCGTGTGGTCCCGCCAGAGGGCTTGAAGGGTTTTCACGTTTATTTCTTTCATTCTGCCAAATCCTTTTTCCTGTAAACTCCCTCAGCCCAGCAAAAAGGAGAGGGCCTGCTTCCGATTTTCAATGTCTACCACCGGCACGGCGGGGGCATACTCTCCATCAAGGGACCACGGAACCTCGTCCTCTGTCTCCATGTGAATGGAGGACACATGGCGGAACACCAGCCCGCCCCGGTCATACTCCTGATTCAGCAGCGCCAGAATGAGGTTGTTCAGCTCGATGGGGGTTTTGGGGCTGGGGATCAGCAGCATTTCAAACTTTCCGTCGTCCAGCACCACCCGCTCCGGGTCCAACTTCATCAGTCCGCCGATAGAGGTGGAGTTGCACACCGCGCCGAACAGGTATTCCCCGTCAAGCTGTTCTCCGTCGGCGGTGATGCGGAGCCGATAGGGCCGCAGGGTGTTTAAATCCTTCATGCCCTCCAATATATAAGCAAAGTGGCCCAAGGCGTTCTTCGCGTCCTGCGACGCGGTATACGCCGTGCGCACAAAGGCCCCGAAGGAGGCCACGTACACAAAATACCGCCGGTTCCATTTTCCGATGTCCAGCCTGCGGGCCTCGGCGGCCATGGCCTTGCGGGCCGCCTGCACCGCGCCGCTGGGAATCCCTAGGCTTGCGGCAAAGTCGTTGGTGCTGCCCCGGGGGATATAGCCCACAATCGGCGGATTCTCAAGGCGCATCAGGCCGGAGACCGTCTCATTCAGCGTCCCATCCCCGCCCACGCAGACCACCGCGTCGTAATTTTCCCCTTCCGCAGTCACCGTCTCCGTTGCGTCGCAGGCGCCCGCGGTGTTGTGAATTTTCACAAGATAGCCCGCGTCGGAAAAAACACCCAACGCGTCAAACAGCGGCGAGCGGGACTGCGTTTTTCCCGACCGGGGATTCACAATCAGAAGCAGTTTTTTATCCTTCATCGCGGGCCTCCTGTCTGCAAGCCATTAAGAATTTGTAAATAGTTAAAAAACAGGGGTCTTTAAACCCGCTGAAACAGTATAGCATGCCCCGCACGGTATTGCAATTCTCTTTCTCCCCGTGTTACAATACTGAAAAATGGCTCGCAATTTGCGGCCGGAATAAAGGAGGCGAAGCCGCGTGCGGCAGAGCAGATATTGGAAGGTAGGCGTCACCGTGTTTTTGACCGCGGCGGCGATTCTCCTGTTTTACGACGTGCTGTTTGGGCAGCGGGCCGCCGTGGTGCTGATGCTGCACCTGTTCACGGCGCTGGAACCGATTCTTTACGGAGCCTTGATGGCTTATCTTCTGGCCCCCGTGGTGGATTTTTTTGACCGGCGCATTGCCCGGGGCCAGCGCGCCATTCTGAGGGGGGATGGCTCGCTTCGGGCCACCGGCGTGCGGGCGGTAAGCCTGCTTATGACGTGGATTGTCATCACCGTCTTTACCTATCTGCTTTTAAGCATTCTTCTGCCTCAGGTCTATAAAAGCATCCTGCGGCTGATCGCAAACATGGAAAACTACTATAATACCATCAACGTCTGGATTGCCGGACTGCTGGAGCAGAATCCCTCTTTGGAATCCTGGGTCACGGCCCAGTTGAACGTGTATTATAAGGACCTGTCCACGCTGATTACCGATCAGGTGCTTCCTCAGGCCCGAAATCTGATGTCCGCCGTGGGCGGCGGCGTGCTTTCGGCGCTGAACCTGCTGAAAAATCTGCTGGTGGGAGCCATCGTCTCCGTGTACCTGCTGGCCACCAAGGAGCGCTGCGGAGCATACGTCCGCAAGCTGGTGTGCGGCTTCTTCCGCCCCTCTCAGGCGGGTTGGATTTTCCGGGCTGTGGGAAAGGCAGACAGCATTTTCAGCGGCTTTGTCCGCGGAAAGCTGCTGGATTCTTTGATTATCGGTATTCTCTGCTTTATCTGCTCAAGTCTATTCAAGTTCCCCTATGCGCCGCTGGTGTCCGTCATCGTGGGCGTGACCAACGTGATTCCCTTCTTCGGTCCCTTCCTGGGCGCGATTCCCAGCACCTTCCTGATTCTGCTGGACTCTCCCATCAAGGCGCTGTATTTTGTGATTTTCGTGCTGGCCCTCCAGCAACTGGACGGCAACGTGATCGGTCCCAAGATTCTGGGCGACCGGACAGGCCTTTCCAGCCTCTGGGTCATCATTGCCATTCTGGTGGGCGGCAGTTTCTTCGGCGTGCCGGGGATGTTTTTTGGCGTGCCCGTGTTTGCGTGCCTCAATACCTTTGTGGAGTTTTTAGTGAACAGCCGCCTGAAAAAGCGTGGGATGCCTATCAGCCCTTCCTCCTATTTGGGCGAAACGCCTGAGGCGAAGGCGGTTTCCTCGATGAGGAAGCAATCCGGGCCGGAAGAAGCGGGCAGCCCCGAAGAAAGCCCGGAAGAGCAGGAGAATCCGTAAAATTTTCTTGCAATTACGGGTGAAATCGTGTAAAATACGGCCTTGCGGAACGTTTTTTCCAAACGGCCCGCAAGGCCCCTTTTTTGGGACAAAACTGAATAGGAGCCAAAAATTTTTCAAACCCGGTGGACCCATTGGGCCGCCAGGGGAAGGAGAAAGCAATGAAACAGCGTATTTTGGCAGGATTCCTGGCGACACTTCTTTGCGCCGCACTCTCCGGTTGCGGGGGCGGCAGCAGCGCAAGCGATTCGACAGGAGGACAAAGCACGGGCGGAAACGGCCCGGCGCCCGCGACGGATTCCGTCACTGTGGGCATTTCTCAGGATTTAGACGAAAGCCTTGACCCGCACCTTACGGTATCGGCAGGGACCAGAGAAGTCATGTTCAACGTATTCGAGGGGCTGGTAAAGCCCACTCCCGACGGGGATCTGATCGACGCGGTCGCCAGCCACCACGAGGTATCAGCCGACGGAACGGTGTACACCTTCACTCTGCGTGAGGGCGTGACGTTCCACAACGGCGCGGCGGTGAGCGTGGACGACGTGGTTTGGTCCATCGAACGCTGCGCCGACGCCGGTGAGGGGAAATCCCCGCTGGTGGAGGCGTTTTCTGCTATTCAGTCGGTCAAGGCGACGGACGAAAAAACCGTGGTCATCACGCTGAACTCGGCGGAGAGCGAATTTTTGGCGGCGCTTACCACCGCCATTCTCCCCAAGGACTACGACGCGCAGGCCACGGCTCCCGTGGGCACCGGGCCCTTCAAATTCGTCAAGCGAGTCGCCGGGGACTCCATTGCCCTTGAGCGGTTTGACGGCTATTGGGGGGAGAAACCCGCCCTGAAAAACGTGACCTTTAAAATATTCGAGAGCGGCGACGCAATGGTGCTGGCCCTGCAAAGCGGTGCGCTGGATCTCTGCGCCCATCTCACGCCCACACAGGCCGCTCAACTGGGAGACGGCTTTCAGGTTTTGAACGGCACCATGAACCTTGTTCAGGCGCTTTATTTGAATAATGCAGTGAAGCCGCTGGACGACCTGCGGGTGCGTCAGGCCCTTTGCTATGCCGTGGACAAGCAGCAGGTGATTGATCTGGCGGGGGACGGGACGGGCAAGCCTCTCGGTTCCAGCATGTACCCGGCGTTTGTCAAGTATTTTGACGATTCCGTCACCGATTATTATACCCAAAACCTTGAAAAGGCCAAGTCCCTGCTGGCAGAGGCCGGGTATCCAAACGGGTTTGACCTGACCATCACCGTCCCCTCTAACTATCAGCCCCACGTGGACACGGCGCAGGTGCTGGTGGAACAGCTCAAGGCGGCGGGCGTCAACGCCAAAATCGAGCTGGTGGACTGGAGCACCTGGGTCAGCCGGGTCTATACCGACCGGAACTACCAGTCCACCGTGGTGGGCGTGGACGCCAGCAGCATGACCGGACGGGCCATGCTGGAACGGTTTACCTCCGGCTACGGCAAAAACTTCGTGAATTACGCCAACGCGGAATACGATGCTCTGTTTAAGCAGGCTCAACTGGTTTCCAGCGCGGGCGACGATGCGGAGCTGGTGAACCTGTACAAGCAGATGCAGGAAAATCTGGCGGTCAATGCCGCCAACGTCTACCTTCAGGATTTGGGTGATCTGGTGGCCGTCCGGGCGGGGCTGGACGGGTATCGGTTCTATCCCATCTACGTGATGGACCTCTCCGGTGTAAAGGCCGGATAATTGTGCAAATTTGCGCACACCCGGAGACGGAAAGGAGGCGGCGGCCTTGAAATACGCGGCAAAGAAACTGGCGGCGCTGCTTGCGACCATGCTGGCTGTCTCCTTTCTGGCTTTCGCGGCGTTTCAGGTGGTGGCGGGGGATCCCGCCACCGACCGGCTGGGAACGGAGGCCACGCCCCAGCGGGTGGCGGAGCTGCGCCATGAAATGGGGCTGGACCGCCCCTTTCTGGTGCAGTACGGAAGCTGGCTTGGGGGCTTTGTCACGGGTGATCCCGGTCAGTCCTATTCCGGTGGACCTGTTGCGGACCTGCTTTCCGCCCGTCTTCCGGTAACGTTGGCCCTCAGCCTGATGGCCTTTGCGCTGACGCTGGCGCTGGCCCTGCCTTTGGGCCTTCGCTCCGTGCGGCGGGGCGGACGGCTGGAGGTCGCGGTAAACACGGTGGCAAACCAGTTTTTAATGGCCCTGCCCCCGTTTTTCACCGGCATTTTGCTGACATGGCTGTTCAGCATCCTTTTGCATTGGTTTCGCCACGGGGCCTTTCCCGGCTTCAGTGCGGATGTGGGCGGGTCCCTGTGGTATCTTCTGTTTCCCGCCGTCGCTCTCGCCATCCCCCGGGTGGCCCAGACGGTAAGGATGCTCCGCAGCACCGTGCTGGCGGAGATGGATAAAGACTATGTGCGCACCGCCATTGCCCGGGGAAACGACCGGTCGGGGGTGCTGTACCGTCATGTGCTGAAAAATTCTCTGGTTCCGGTGGTCACCTTTCTGGCCCAGACCATGGCGGAAATCGTGGCGGGAAGCATCGTGGTGGAGCAGGTGTTTAACCTGCCGGGGCTGGGGCGGCTGCTGCTTACGTCCATCTCGGGGCGGGACTATCCCACGGTGCAGGCCATCGTGGTGATTCTGGCTCTGTGGGTGGTGCTGGCAAACACCGCGGCGGACCTTATCAACCGCTTCATTGACCCAAGGCTTGGAGGTGCGCGGACATGAAAACGCTGCAAAAGGCCGTTCGTGCCCACCGAAACGCCTGCTTTATTGCAGGCTGCATCATCACAGGGGTTCTGCTGGCCCTGATTCTGCTGGGCGCGGTGTGGACGCCCTATGACCCCACTGCCATGCGCGGCAGTGAAACGCTGCTGCGTCCGTCCTTTACTCACCTGTTTGGAACAGACAACTTCGGCCGGGACATTTTCAGCCGCGTCCTCAAGGGCGCGGGATTCACAGCTTTGGTGGCCGGGGGAACGGTGGCAATCGGCGGAATCTTCGGCACCCTCATCGGAGCGCTGACCGGATATTTCGGCGGCGCGGTGGACGAGGCGCTGATGCGCCTGAACGACACGATCACCGCCTTTCCCAGCATCTTGCTGGCGCTGGTGTGCGTGGCCGTCTTCGGTTCCGGAAAATATCAGGTGCTTCTGGTGCTGGGGATTGTGTTTATCCCCAGCTTCGCGCGGGTGTCCCGAACGGCGTTTGCCGCCCTGCGGGACGCAAACTTTGTCCAGAGCGCCCGGCTGATGGGAGCGGGCAGCGCACGCATTCTCTTTGTCCATATGCTGCCGAATACGCTTCATATTCTGCTCCCCGCCCTGACCATCGGGTTTAACAACGCCGTGCTGGCGGAGGCGTCTATGAGCTTTTTGGGCCTTTGCGGCCAGCCGCCGGAGGCATCTTTGGGCGCGCTGCTCTCCGAGGCGCAGGGGATGTTTGTCACCGCTCCGTGGTACGCGCTTTGCTCCGGCGGAATGATTGTGGCGCTGATTTTCGGCGTGGGCCTCATCGGCGAGGGCCTTCAGGACGGAAGGGGGGAGCGGAATGCTTGAAATCCGGGACCTTCATGTAAAATTCCACTCCCGCTGCCGGGAGGCGGTGGCCGGCGTGTCCCTCTCCATTGCCGACGGCGAGATTCTGGGCCTTGTGGGCGAGTCCGGCTCCGGCAAATCCGTCACTGCCATGTCGGTGGCGGGGCTGTTGCCCCGGAAGCAGTGCAGCTATTCCGGCGACGTGTTGCTGGACGGGCAGGACCTGCTCCACGCGGATCGGGCCGCCCTGCGGAAAATTCAGGGCAGGGACATCGGCGTGGTGTTTCAAGAGCCCCAGTCCAGCATGGACCCGCTGATGAAAATTGGGCGGCAGATTGAGGAGTGCCTGTATCTCCACACGGATATGAACCCGGCGGAGCGCCGCGCCCGGGCGCTTTCCGCCATGGCGCGGGTAGAGCTGCCCGAGCCGGAAACGCTCTATGACAAGTACCCCCACCAGCTTTCCGGCGGTATGCTGCAGCGAGCAATGATTGCCGCGGCAGCCGTGATTCATCCCAAGCTTTTGCTGCTGGACGAGCCGACCACCGCGCTGGACGTGACCATTCAGTCTCAGATTCTGGAGCTTTTAAAGCGGCTGAACCGGGAATACGGCATGTCCATGCTGTTCATCTCCCACAATTTGAACGTGGTCCGCAGAATCACCTCCCGTGTGGCGGTGATGCAGACCGGGGTGATTGTGGAGTCGGGCGCCACAGAGGAGGTCTACTCCAATCCCCAGCATCCTTATACGAAAAAGCTGGTGGCCGCTATTCCCTCCCGAAATAAGCCCAATTTCGATTCCAATATGTAATAATTCTATTTTATATTTCAATTTGTGTTAAAACTATCCGCATTGACGGAGGGAGGGTTTCGCGATGACCGATCAGTCAGCCTTGTCCGTCCGCCATCTTACCTGCGGGTATGAGAGCGGCGGAGGACTTCTGGGAAAAGCAAAGCGCCGGGAGGTGCTGCACGACGTCACCTTCAACGTGCGTGAGGGGGAGATTCTCGGTCTAGTGGGAGAATCCGGCACGGGAAAATCCACTCTGGCAAAGGCGATTCTGGGCATGATCAAGCCTGACTCCGGCGAAATCGTCCACTACACCAAGCGTCCCCAGATGATTTTTCAGGACCCGTACAGCTCTTTGAATCCCGCCTATTCCGTGGCGTGGATTCTGGAGGAGCCACTGCGGATTTTTGGTAAATACGACGCGGAGGAGCGGGCGCAGCGCGTGCGGGACATCCTGGACCGGGTAGAGCTTCCCGAGGAGGTGCTGGATGCGAAGCCCGCGGAGCTTTCCGGCGGGCAGCGCCAGCGGGTGTCCATTGCGGCGGCGCTGATTCAGCGTCCGAAATTTCTGGTGGCGGACGAGCCGGTGTCTGCTTTAGACGTGACGATTCAGGCCCAGATTCTGGGTCTTTTAAAAAAGCTGAACCAAGAGCTGGAGCTGAGCTATCTGTTCATCTCCCACGATTTAAACGTGGTGTATCAGCTCTGTCACCGGGTGCTGGTGATGAAGGACGGGAGAATTGTGGAGCAAGGGACAGTGGAAGAGCTGTTCGGCAACCCCAAGGAGGACTACACCCGCCGTCTTCTCGCCTCGGAGTGACGAGTATGAAACCATTTTTTCTGCGGTACAAAAAGCTGCATCTTTGGCTTGGGGCGGATTTGCTGCTTCTGGTGGTTTTTTTTGCCGTCCGGTGGAACGGCGCGTGGATGACCGCCCTGACGGAGCGGGTGACGAATCCCTTCCGCCGCCTGCTGGGTTCTTTCAGCTATCGGGTGGATTTTTCCGTGATGGAAGTCCTGTGCGGATTGCTGGTGGTGTTTGTCGCCGCCTATCTAAGCCTTGGAACCATTGCCGTCCTTCGGAAGAAGGAGGGGCGGGGCCATCGGGCCTACGGCGCTTTGCTGGGGGCCGTGTGCACAGGGCTGACAGTCTGGCTGGCATTTTGCTGGCTGTGGGGCGTGCAATACCGGGCGGACGGCTTTCAGGCCAAATCCGGCATTGTCGCCGAGGATGTGTCCTTGGAGGATTTGACCGCCGTCACCCAGTATTTCGCGGACCGGCTGGCGGAAACGTCGGGGCAGGTCCCCCGGGACGAAAATGGCCTGTTCTCTCTGTCCACAAAAGAAATTTTGAAAGAGAGCGTTTGGGTCTACGACCGGGTTTCAAAGGAATTTCCCTTTCTGTATTTTGACGATGCGCCGCCCAAGGCGGTTTATTTCTCCCGCGTGATGAGCATGCTGGATTTTACAGGATTTTATTGTCCCCTCGTTGGGGAAAGCAACGTGAATGTGGACAGTCCCGCCGTGTTTCTGCCCTCCACCGTGGCCCACGAACTGGCCCATCAGCGGGGCTTTGCCTCGGAGCAGGAGTGCAACTTCATCGCGGTTTTGGCCTGTACCGTCTCCGGTCTGCCGGAATACGCCTATTCCGGGTGGCTTTTGGGCTATGTACATCTGGGAAACGCCCTTTATCAGGCGGACCCAGACCGTTGGCGTGTGGTCTACGAGGGGCTTCCCGACACCGTGCGGGCCGATTTGGCGTACAACAACGCCTACTGGGCGCAATTTCGCGATTCTACCGTAAAAAAAGTCTCCAACAAGGTCTATGATGGGCTTTTAAAGGGCTATGGCGACGAAAACGGCATGAAGAGCTATGGCATGGTGGTGGATCTGCTGACGGCCTATTACAAAGAGCCCGCCGCCTGATTCGGCCATCTGAAAGAGGATCGAAAAATGAACGGAAGCCCATTCTCTGCGCCAGCTCCACGCAGGCTGTTGGATGCACCCCCGTTTATAATTCCAAGCGATCCGAAAGTATTGAATCCCGGATAGTGCCTGACAGGCTGAGAGCGCCTTGCCCGCAAACCATGTCTCTTTTTATCCCTTTTTCAATCTGCGCAACTTATTCTGCCTTATCGCAAAACCCCGCACGGGTTAAATACCCGCTGCATTGGAGACAAAAAAAGAGCCGTTTCAAAAGCATGTGCTTTTGAAACGGCTTTAAAGCGTCTAGGCAGGACTCAAAGGTTTTCGCTTGATAATTGTTGTTTGTGCGCTTTTTTGTATTCCTGCTTGATCACATTCCGATTAAGCGCTAAGTGCATGGACATGGCAGCCCGCGCCCCCATGGAATCCCAGTCGGCGATACAATTTACCACCTGCTCGTGGGTTTCAATGGTTGCCTCCAGCAGCTCTTTGCGAGTGATATTCGCAATCAAAATAACTGCCGCATCAATGATGGGCATCAGCGGCGCCACCACCATATTATGGGAGCATTTGGCAATGTAGGAATGAAATATCACGTCTTCATTCAAATAGTCCTGCCCCGCTTCAATTTTTTTGCGAACAGCATCGCTGTATACTTTCAAAAGTGCGGCTTCCTCATCTGTACGATTGAGAGCAGCCATCTCGGCAATCGTTGGCTCCAGCATCATCCGCACATCCGTGAGGTCTAATGCCAGTTGGATCTTATCCTCAACTGCTTTCAGTCCCAGCGGATCCTCCCGAAGCGGCGTTGTGGAAGAAACATATGTGCCGGAACCGTGCTTAACATGCAGAACGCCGCTTGAAACCAATAGTTTCACCGCCTCGCGAATCGTCCCGCGGCCAACATCAAACCGATCCGCCAACTGGTATTCATTTGGAAGCTTCGTACCAATCGGCAGCCCTTCATCAAGAATATACTGAAAAAGTTTCTCTTCTATCCGCTCAGTAAGTGCCCGCGTCTTAATGCTGGATAATTCTCCCATATTATCCTCCTTCAAAACCAAACTGAAGTCTTTAAGCTTTTTAATGACACAACATTGTGCGGCAAATGCCGAAAAGCGTCGGCCCGGCAACGCACTGCACAATCTGACTGAATGGCTATCTTGCACACAGTATCGCTGAAAAAGACGAGCGTGTCAAGCCCCACGTTTCCGTCCGGTATGTAGAGAGTCCGAGGCTGGCCTTCTCAACGGCCGCCCTTGGGCTCTTCAGACCACTCTCGTTGTATCACTTGATTCACTACTAAAAGGCTTCGGTTGAGATGCAAATCCACACGCTCACAGAGCATGTTTTGACATGTCTTCCACCGCTGAAAAGCTGATTAGGTTTTTTTCTAATGATCTAATAAGCGCGGGACACCCTTCCTGAGTTTCCCGCGCTTATCCTTTCTCCCCGTTGCGGCAGGTTTCCCAAAGCAGGACACAACGGAATCAAAGGACATTCAGCCGAAAAGAATACGAGAAGGGTTTAAACACCCAAAGTCATCGGATGTCTTTTTAGTTAAAAAGCGCAGGCAAGACCGTGTCAACGCCAAAAAAGGCAAAAATAATTGATTTTTTGGTGAAACACACAAAGCAAGCAAAAAATTTAAGTAAAAAGTAGAAATGATTTTAGACAACTTGTGTCGGCTTTTTTTGAAATTTATAATTAGAAAGCAAACATACGAGAAATAATTTGCCGTATTCCAGTGAGGCTGTAGATATCCCGGTTATGCAACGACTTCCCCATTGCGGAGAGAAATAAGGAAAGTGTGGTCATTCTATGAAAATCACTGCTGTCAACACCTACTACGTCCGTCCCAGATGGGGCTTTGTAGAAATCGAAACTGACGAAGGCTATACCGGCTGGGGTGAAGCTGTCCTGGAGGGACACGCAGACGCTGTTTTGGCTTGCGTGAACGAGTACAAGTCCTATCTGATCGGGCAGGATCCTTCCCGCATCGAGGATCTGAATGCGACCATTTATCGTGCCGGGTTCTACCGCGGCGGCGGAGTTTTGATGAGTGCACTGTCCGGTATCGATCAGGCACTCTGGGATATTAAGGGGAAGCTTTTTAACGCCCCTGTTTACGAACTGATGGGTGGCAAATGCCGTGACAAGATTCGCGTGTATTCCTGGATCGGCGGTGACCGTCCCGCCGATACCGGCGCAATGGCCAAGGAGCGCATGGACGCCGGGTTCAGCGCCATTAAAATGAACGCTACCGAAGAATTGCAGATGATCGACTCGTACGAAAAGGTTGACGCTGTTTTGGAGCGTGTGGCCGCTATCCGCGAGGCTTGCGGCAAGTACTTTGGAATTGCTATTGATTTCCACGGCCGGGTGCACAAGCCCATGGCAAAGGTTCTGGCCAAAAAGCTTGAGGAGTTTAACCCCATGTTCCTCGAAGAGCCTGTCCTCTGTGAAAATATGGAGTGCTTCAAGGAAATCGCCGCCTGCTGCAACATCCCCATCGCAACCGGCGAGCGTCTGTTCAGCAAATATGACTTCAAGCGTCTTTTGCAGGCTGGCGGCGTAGATATTATCCAGCCGGATCTGAGCCATGCCGGCGGCATTACCGAGGTCAAGAAGATCGCCTCCATGGCCGAGGCCTATGACGTTGCGCTGGCTCCTCACTGCCCCTTGGGTCCCATCGCACTGAGCGCATGCCTACAGGTCGACGCCACAAGCTACAACGCTGTCATTCAGGAGCAATCCATCGGCATTCATTACAACGTCGGCAAGGAAGTTCTGGATTATGCGCTCAATCGTGAGGACTTCCAGTTTGAGAACGGTTTTACGAAAATGCCCACCAAGCCCGGTCTGGGTGTTGAAGTTAACAAAGCATTGGTTCTGGAAGAAAACGAGCATCCCCACCAGTGGAAGAATCCCGTCTGGCGCCATGCGGACGGCTCCGTGGCTGAGTGGTAACTTTCCTTCAATAATTTGCTCATTGCGCAGCATACAGAGGCGGATTTACATGATAATCGAAGCCACACATCTGACAAAACGATATGGTGCAGCCAACGCACTGTTCGATGCGAACTTTACCATCGAAAAAGGTGAAATTGTGGGATTTTTAGGCCCTAACGGAGCCGGGAAATCTACCACGATGAATTTGCTCTGCGGGTATCTGACCCCCTCATGGGGTCAGGTTCGGATTGCTGGCGCAGACATGGCAGAAAACCCGCTGGAAGCCAAGCGGCACATCGGCTATCTGCCGGAGGTCCCGCCGCTGTATATGGACATGACCGTGGCAGAGCAGTTGGAGTTTGCCTGTGAGCTGCGGGGGCTTCGGATAAAAAAGTCTCTCCTGCGTGCGTACATTGATAATCTCTGTGCCCGCACGCAGGTTTCGGACACCCGGGATCGCCTGATCCGAAACCTGTCCAAGGGCTATCGGCAGCGTGTTGCTGTCACGCAGTTGTTGGTAGGCGATCCGGAAATTCTCATTTTGGACGAGCCCACCGTGGGGCTTGACCCCCGGCAAATCCGAGAGTTTCGGGATTTATTGAGCGACCTGAGCCGGGAGCACACGATTATTCTCTCCTCTCATATTCTCTCGGAGATTAGTTCCATTTGCGACCGTATTCTGGTGTTTTATGAGGGAATGCTCATCGCAGACGGGCACCCCCAACAATTGCAGGAGCAGCTATCCAAATGCCGTGTGTTGGAAGTGGAGATCCGCGGTGACGCCGAAGGCGTTGTTTCGCTGCTTCGCAATCTCCCTGATGTGTTGACGGTAAAGGAACAAGGGGCTGGAATTTATCAGGTATCCCATCGGGTCAGCACGGATATCCGCAGCGCTTTGTACCGCACACTGCGTACCACTGATTATGAGTTGATGATGATGAAGCCGGAAGAGATCTCGCTGGAGAGCCTATATCTCCGCATTACCGAAAATGAACAGGAGACGACGCAATTATGAGTGCTGTGTATCATAAGGAGATGCGTCAGTACTTCCATTCCGTCATCGGATATGTGTTTCACGCCATTTTCTTATTCATTAACGCCTTCTATTTTTTACTGCAAAATCTTTTGCCTCGCAGCGGTGATATTACAGACTATTTTCAGGCGACGATTACGCTGGAAATGTTTCTGATGCCCATGCTGACGATGCGGAGCTTTTCAGAGGAAAAAAAGCAAAAAACAGACTTGCTCTTATACACCATGCCAGTGGATTGCTGGCATGTGGTGCTGGCGAAATTTCTGGCAGCCGAGAGCATGTTCCTGCTGGGTCTGGCGGCAACGCTGGCATTTCCCATCATTCTGGCTCTGTGCGGCAGTATGCAAATCTGGATTGCTTTGGGCAATTATGTCGGCATTATCCTGCTGATGAGCACATTTATCGCCATCGGGATTTTCGTTTCCGCATTGACGGAAAATCAGATTGTTTCCGCAATTTTTTCCTATGTCCTGATTTTTGTTCTCTGGTATTCCTATGGACTTGGTTCTGCAATTCAGAATCCGGTGCTGCTGGCGCTTTTCAATAAGCTGTCCCTGATGCAAATGTATTATGAACTGGCTTTGGGCATTTTGAATCCTGCCGGCATCGCTCTGAATTTGGCGATCACGGCGATCTTCCTGCTTTTGACCACCGCAGTCGTGCGGGGAAGGAGGGGGTGAGCGCTGTGGAACATCAAAGAAGAGCCAACCGCGGCGTGATTCCTGAAGAGGTGCAGCGCAAGGCCCGGAAAGAAAACACGCTTCAGATCACCTGCCTGCTTCTGTCCATCGCCGTGATCATCGGTATTTACAGCATGATCAGCACAGCGACAGACCGTTTTTCCTGGAAATTGGATCTGACGGAAGGTCAGGTATTTCGCCTGACCGATACGACCAAAAGCGTTCTTTCCGAGTTAAATGATACAGTGACATTTACCTATTGTAATGATCGCTCCGCCGCAGACACCAATTTGAAGGAAGTGCTTAGCCGCTACGCTGCCGCTTCCCCAAAAATCGATGTGAGCTATGTGGATCTGGATGCCAACCCCGCCATGGTGGAGGAATATGGACAAAAAGACATTCCGCTCAGTTCTGACGGAATTCTGGTGACCTGCGGCATCCAATCCCGCTTTATTTCGTGGAGCGAGCTTTATGAGATGCGTACCGCCACCTCCGGGGACGAGAACCAAAGCTATTCCATCACCGGTCTGAAAGCCGAGACCATGCTGACCTCCGCCATCGTTGCTGTCAGCGAACAGGATTGCCCCGGTGTCGCCTTTACCGCAGGCCATTCCGAGGATGACAGTGAGACCCTGCGGAATCTGGTGGCAAACAGCAACTACGAAGTGTCTCAGGTGGTGTTGGGCGTAGATGAACTCAACGAAAACGTTGAGGCAATCATCATTGCCGGGGCCAAGCGCGATTTCTCCGAAGCAGAGTTGGAAATTCTGGATGCGTTCATGGACCGGGGCGGCAATCTGTGTATATTCCGTGATCCGGAAATAAATAGTCTGCCCAATCTGGACGGCTATTTGGCTGACTGGGGCATCTCTGTCACAGATCAAATCGTACTGGAGCCCCAGCAGCAAATGGACAGTCCTCTGAACATCATCCCGAATTTCGGCGTCAGCATGATCAATGTCTACTTCTCCGAGCATTCCACCTATTTGGTGCTGCCGGAGTGCCGGGCATTGGAACTGAGTAACGCCAACGCCAGCATTACCAACGCAGTGCTGCGCTCCACTTCCGCCTCCTATGCCAAAGAATTCTCGTCCATGAGTTCGCTGACGCAAAGCGCGGAGGATGCATCGGGTCCCTTTACCGTGGCCGCTACCGGCGAGCGCAGCTTTACCAATGGCAACGGCGAAAATGATACGCAGTATGTATTCGCCACAGCCTGCACGGGCTTTTATCAGGAGCGTTACCTCAAGACCGAAAGCCTTGGCAATGCCGACCTTGTCCTGCAAGTCCTTTCCCAGATGACGGACAATGAGGTAACCCTGAATATCCCGACGAAAAACCTGACGGCTGACAGCTTATCCCTCACGCGGACCACAATCATCCTGTTTGGAGCCTTCTTTGTGGTCCTGCTGCCCCTGAGCCTGCTGCTGATAGGTCTTTGGGTGTTCCTGAAAAGGAGGCACTCATGAAAGCGACCAAAAAAACATTGTTTGGGCTGATTTCGGCTCTGATTGTCTGTATTGCGGGCACGCTTCTCCTGACCTTTGCAGGTCGCGGTGAGGCGGCAGCCGACCAAGACCCCACGTACTACTTTACTTCCTATGCTTCACCGGAAAATGTGGTGTTGGCGAATCTGGAAAACAGCACCGGCAGTGTGGTGCTCGCCTCTGTCAACGGAACCTGCTATGCGCAAGGGGATATTCAGCTAGACGCTGATGCTGAAGCGATATCGGACTTCTTCAATACCGTGTACCGGCTGCCGATGAAGCGCCTGCTAGACGGCGCAGATGCCTCCGATTCCCAGTATGGGCTGACAGCGCCTCTGGCCGAAATCCTACTGCAGGATTCAGAGAAAAACGGCATTCTTTTCCGCGTGGGCAATGCCACACCGGACGGTGAGGGATATTACGCCTGCCTCAGCGGCGATGCGCGCGTATTTATCATGGACAGCGCATATGCCCAGGTGTTTCTGGACAATATTGATCATTTTTTTGATTTGAGCCTGTATCCCTCTCTGGACGGGGAGCGCATCAGCACCTTTCGCAGTCTCTCTGTACAGCGGAACGGGGTTCTTGCCTATGAGGTTCATGCGTCCTCGGATTCCAAGGGCAGCAGCTCCGTGATCCTCTCCATGACGGCGCCTTATTCTCTGGTTTTAGGAATGAATCAGGCGCGAAATGAGATCCTGACGCCGCTGGGTGCATTGGCCGGCGTGGATGTCATTACCCAACCGGACGAGTTATCAAGCTATGCGCTGTCAGATCGCAGCAACTGCTTCACGCTGACTTATCAGGACGGCACCTCCTCTGTGATCCGAGTGGGAAAGCAGGTCGGCACTGAGACCTACGTTCTGTGTGAGGGCAGCGGTCTTACGATGCTGGTGCCCACCGCCAACCTCTCTTTCTTTTATGATACCGCGCTGCGGGTTGTGGGACAAAATCTGGTAGAGGTATCCATGGGAGATCTCGCCTCCTTGCAGATTGGAAATGATACTTATCGGATTTCCGGAACCGCTCCTGCGCTGGATGTAACGCTGAATGGTGCAGCGCAATCTCTTGAGGAATTCCAAAACGGCGTTTATGCCGCCCTAAATCGCATTTCCCTTCAGGGTGAATGGAATGGCACCAAGGAGGGCCAGCCGCTGCTTGAGATGGCCATGCAAACTGGTCAGATGGATGAGGCGCTGCAAATGACCTATGCTTTCTTCCCCTTGGAAGGGTCCCGCTGCGGTATTGCGGTAAATGGCCAGCCCGCATTTCTATGCAGTCAGTCAGCCGTACAGCAGCTAATCGACGCCGCCGACTGAAAGCAACTGCACTTTTTTCAGTGATCCGCCGCGCTTGCGGCTGTCATAAACTTAAAAGAAAGGACTTCAAGTAAATCATGAGTATTCTCAAAAAAATTAACAATGGGCTGATGGCATTTATAAAGGTTGTCTTGATTGGCGCCGGTACCTTGATGACCGGTCTGGTAATCATGAACGTGATCCTGCGTTATGTCTTCAATTCCGGCCTTTCCTGGTCCGAGGAGGCCTGTCGCTTCCTATTCATCTGGGTCACTTTCCTTGGCGCGATACTGGCAAATGACACCGCGCTCCACGGCGAGCATATGCGGATGGACTTCGTTGTTGAAATGTTCCACGGAATTCCTCGTAAGATCGTGGAGGTCATCGCCCTGCTTCTGGTACTGGCGATGCTTGCCATCCTGTTCATAGGCGGCATTGAACTGGTGCAGGGGACATGGCCCATGCTGACTTCTGCGCTCCGCATTCCCAAGGGCGCCGTTTATCTCTGCGCCCCCATTGGTTTTGGCTATATGTTTATCCAGACTCTGGTAAAGCTTGCAAAAATCATTACTTTCAGCAGCGAGGCGCTGGAAACTGCAGATACGGAGGCTGAATAAGAATGTTAGCTGTATTTTTGATCGCCCTTTTCGGCTTGGTTGTTATTGGCGCTCCCATTGCGTTCTCTCTGGTGGGCACCGGTTTCTTCATGATGTTCACCCAGTCCCTGAGCCGTCCCTCCGCATGGTCCTTTTTTGCGCTGGCCCAAAAATTTGTCAACGGCACTGACAGCGTGCCCCTGCTGGCCATCCCCTTCTTCATGGTCGCCGGTGAAATCATGACCCGCGGAGGCATTTCCCGTCGTATCGTTGATTTCGCATACTCCGTGCTGGGCCGCTTCAAGGGTGGTCTGGGTTACGTGGGCATTCTGGCTTCCATGATTTTCGCAGGCGTGTCCGGCTCTGCAGTGGCTGATACCACCGCGGTCGGTTCCATGATGCTCCCGATCATGGAAGGCGCTGGCTATGATAAGGCCAAGTCCGCCGGCATCATCTGCGCCGCCGGCTGCATTGGCCCCATCATTCCCCCGTCCACCCAGATGATTTTCTACGGCGTTTGCGCCGAGGTCTCCGTTTCCGCTCTGTTCCTGGGGGGCATCGTCCCCGGCATTTTGATCGGCATCGGCCTCATGATCGCATGGTTCTTCCATGTCCGTCAGCGCAACTATCCTGTTGGCCCTAAGACCAACCTGCTCAGCATCTTCAAGGCAGCCAAAGAAGCTTTCTTTGCGATTTGCCTTCCTGCGTTCATCATTCTTTGCATCACCACCGGCATTGCTACCGCTACCGAAACTGCCGCTCTGGCTGTTTTGTACGCACTAATCGTCTCGGGCTTTGTGTATCGTGAATTCAAGTTTAATGAGTGGCCCAACCTGATGATCAACGCCATGAAGTCCACCGCTGTCATGATGTTTGTTGTCGGTTCTGCTCAGGTAGCCGCATACATGGTCACCACCTGCGCGATTCCCCAACTGCTGGCTAAGGTCATTCTCTCCATGACCAACAGTCCCGTGACCTTTATGCTGCTGGTAAACCTGCTGCTCATTCTGGTCGGCTGCGTCATGGACTCCGGCCCCGCTATCATGATTCTGACTCCGATCCTGCTGCCTATCGCCAAAAGCTTTGGTCTGGATCCCGTTTACTTCGGTGTTGTCATGGTCGCCAACCTGTGCATTGGTCTGGCCACTCCTCCCGTCGGCAACGTGCTGTACTGCGCCGTGTCCCTGTCCAAGGTTAAGCTGGCTGATCTGATCAAGGCCAGCCTGCCCTTCGTCGGCGTGATGTATCTGGTCCTGCTGGGCATCACCCTGTTCCCCGAGCTGATCCTGTTCGTGCCCAATCATCTGGGCTGATACCTACCTCTTGAAATGCGCGGGTTTTCTATTATCCCGTTCATAAATATTTTACTTAGGAGGAAACACCATGAAAAAGAATGTTCTTGCACTGCTGCTGGCTCTGGCCATGACTGCATCTCTGGCCGGTTGTGGTCTGGCCGCAACCAAGGTCCCTGCCGGCAGCTCCGGCTCCAGCACCTCCACCCCCGCCACCGGTGAAAGCACCGAGGTTGGCCCTTACGGCTCCTCTGCCGAGACGCAGGGCAAAACCAACCCCATCGTTGTGAAGGTTTCCAACGGTGCCGGCGAAACCTCTCCCGGCGTCAAGGCACAGTTGTCCGTGTTCGCCCCCATGGTCGAGAACAACTCCAAGGGCAACATCGGTGTTGAGGTTTACTCCGGCGCGCAGTTGGGCGACGATACCACCGCTACCGAAATGGTCGTTGCCGGTCAGTTGGAGATCAACAACACCTCTACCGCCCCCCTGGTGGGCTATGTGCCCGAGCTGGGTATCTTCGACATCCCCTTCCTGTTCAATGACGAAACCGAGGCTGACAAGATTCTGGCTTCCGTAGTTGGTGACTACCTGAACGCCAAGCTGGCTGACAAGGGCATCATCAATCTTGCATGGAACGAAAACGGTTTCCGTGAGCTGACCAACAGCAAGCACGCTGTTGCTTCTGTTGCCGACGTTGCCGGCCTGAAGATCCGTACCATGGAAAACAAGTTCCATCAGGAGCTGTGGAACAGTCTGGGCGCTGCCGCCACTCCGATGTCTTCTTCCGAGCTGTACACCGCTCTGGAGCAGGGTACTGTTGACGGCGAGGAGAATCCCATTCCAAACTTCTATAGCTATCAGTTCCAGGAAGTCCAGAAGTACATCACCATGTCCAACCACATTTACAGCCCCTTCCTGTTCGACATGTCTAAGAAAATCTGGGACACCTATGATGCTGACACCCAGGCCATCCTGAGCGAGGCTGCAACGGCCTTCGGCAAAGAGGAGAAGACCATCAACCGTCAGGCCGCTGCCGATAACCTGCAGTCCTGCATTGACGATTACGGCATCGAGGTCACTTATCTGACCGATGAGGCCAAGGCCGAGTTCGTGGAAAAGACCGCCCACATTCGGGATATGGTCGCTCAGGATACCGGTTCCGAAATCATGGACCTTTTGAACCCTGTTAAGAGTTAATTTTCACCGCTTCGTATGAAGCCGTTCTTTCGTAATCAGACTGGCCCGGCATTTGCCGGGCCAGTCATGAAAAAATGATAGAGTAAGGAGGCATTTCCTATGGAACAGGAAATCCATTTGAAAAAAGCGGAGGATCTGTATGCATACAGTTGCACCCATGGCTTCGGCAAGGGCTTGAACCGGGCATGGGGCATCAACAGCTTTCGCTTGGTGGAGCAGGCCATGGATGAAGATGAATTTGCCTTCCTGACTTTCATTGGCCTGCATCGATTCCACAGTATGTCCGCTCACCAGCGGAATTTTGCCTACGCAGTTACCAACAAGCGCATTATCATGGCCAAGATGCGTTTATTCTCGCGCTCCCGTATAGAAATCATGCCCTTAAACGCCGTTTTGAATCTGTCTTTTGACAATAACGACTCGATCGGCATTGTCAAAATACATCTGCCCAACGATGCAATCTGTGTCGGAATGTCGCAGGAAAGCATCGACGCACTCAGCAAACGGTTTACCGAACTTTTGCCCGTTATTCAGCAGTGCGCGCAGCAACTTCCCCCAATTGATAATTAGTAATTTTTTATCTTATACCCTTCTGAAACTTCGGAAGTGGTTGAATTAAATTTGAAAATTCCGGGCTTCGTCCCGCTTTTGAAATTGACACATGGATATAAGGAGAACTCTTATGGAACGCAGCAAAAAATATTTAACTGGCCTCG
>NZ_DALZCH010000024.1:0-35054 GCF_031978065.1 Oscillibacter sp. | reverse complement strand
TGAATAAGATAATTGGTGATAAAACGCCTCCGCAGTCTTTGACAAACTACGGCCAGTAAATTTATTCCCATATAATATAGTGTCCTAAATAAGGTGCTACTTATTCAGGATCGTGCAAGCAAGTTTTTTACAGGTGTTATGTGTTTCTAAAAAAGTTTAAGGAAGTGAGATAATGACCAGTCTTTTAAGAAAATTTTTGGATGACGGCGGAGACTCCATAAAAGACGGTTTCTGATATTCCCGCCCGGCGAAAATATTGTGCAAGGACCTAACCTAAGCTCCGGGACCGGCGGCGAGTATGCTAAACACATAGAAAGGCCGCGCGGAGTGAGGATACTGCTGCGCGACTGGGTGAGGCTGCTGAACACGGAAGACATCGGCGCTGTTTTGGCCTGCCCTTGAGGCGAGGCCAAAATGTGTAAATAAAAGTATCACGGCACAGCAGATTGACACGATGCCGTGAATAATTGAAGGAGTCAGGACAATGAAGAAGTGGTTTGAGGATTTAAAGATATCTAAAAAACTAATTTTAGGGTTTCTGTTTATATCGGTTTTTGGAATCGTAGTCGGCGCTGTCGGTATTGTCAACATGCTGCGAATGAACAATAACCAGCAGACCACCTATGATAATCAAACCATGGGAATCGTTTACTCCACTGGAGCGGAAAGCAGCTTTAAGGAGATCAGAGTCGCAATTCGGAACCTTTATATTTACTACGATACGGGCCGCGATAAATACTACCAAGAAATATCGACTCAAATGGACGCGGTGCAGGTTCAAATGGAAAAATACAGCGAAACAGTTACGAGCAGTGAAGAGCAACAGCTATATGATTCAACCATGACGGCGTATGAAGCCTACACGGATACAGTTAATAATGTAATAAAAGATGCCAAGGCGGGAAAAGCAAAAGAAGATATACTGTCTCTAATCAATGAAGCGGTACCTGAGGCACAAAATGCGGCTGAAAGCTTTGAATTACTTACGCAAAGGAAAGAAGCCAACGCGCAAGAAAATCTTGCGAATAATAAGGCTGCGGCGTCAATCGCAATGGTAATTATGATTGCTGTAATTGTCATATCCTTTGTCATTTCCCTGCTTCTGGGCACTTACACATCCGGTATTATCAGCAAGCCGCTTCAAATGATTGGAATGGTTTCCGAGTATATCGCTGTTGGAGATGTAGATATATACGGTTTAATAACAGAGGAAGACACACAAGTGAAAAAGCGCAAAGACGAGATCGGTAAGGTAGCGCTCGCCTTTAATAAGCTCATTGAAGGGACGGTAAAACTCAGCCGTGAACTGGAAATCGTGGCGACGGGAGACTTGTCTTTGGCAGTAACGGTTCGTTCTGAAAAAGACATCATGGGCAAGGCGCTTTCGGAGCTTGTCGCAAAATTCCACAGTCTTGCAGCTTCCATTGTTACATCTGCAGACCAAGTGGATTCCGGCGCGGGGCTTGTGGCAGACTCCAGCACATCGCTCTCTCAGGGGGCAACCGAACAGGCAAGCTCTGTTGAGGAACTATCGGCGTCTATGGAAGAAATTACTTCGCAGACAACTCAAACCGCACAGAACGCGCAAAAAACAAACGAGTTGGCGGGAAATATCCAAAAAGACGCGGATGCCGGCAATGCCCAGATGGAGGAGATGCTCCGTGCCATGAATGAAATCAACGCGTCCTCTGAAAACATCAGTAAGATTATCAAGGTAATTGAAAATATTGCCTTTCAAACAAATATTCTTGCGCTCAACGCCGCTGTGGAAGCAGCAAGGGCAGGCCAATACGGAAAGGGGTTTGCGGTTGTTGCCGAGGAAGTCAGAAGTCTGGCTGCACAGTCCTCCAAAGCAGCCAAAGAAACGACCGAATTGATTGAAACCTCCATAAATAAGGTTGCAGCCGGAACTATAATCGCGAATGAAACCGCCAGTGCGCTGAGCAAAATCGTGGTGGGAATCTCGCAGACGGGAGAGCTTGTGGATGCCATTGCCACGGCATCCCATGAGCAGGCGGCGGCACTTGAACAGATCAATCAGGGGATCACGGAGATTTCTCAGGTTGTTCAGAATAACGCAGCGTCTGCCGAAGAAAGCGCCGCCGCAAGCGAGGAGCTCTCTGCGCAGGCTGACACCCTGAAGAACTATGTCAGCGTATTCAAGCTGAGCTCCGGGAGCCGTCTGCCGAAGAGCGAAGCGGTTTCCGAAACACCAGAAGGACTTTCTTCAGACGAACAGCAGGGAGACTTCAAAAAGGTGCGGGCCGTATCCGGGCGGGCAGTTTCTATGGCGGCCAGTGGCCTCGGAAAATACTGATTAGGCGGAAACGTCGGCGCATCGCTTCTGAATCAGTGGAATAAATTATAAGAATCCGAACCCGGCCTCAACAGAGGTGGGTTCGGATTCTCATTTTATGTAAGGTCAACTGAACAAAGGTTGCTTTTTCATGAAGCGCAGAAGCCAGTCTCCCGATTTATCGCAGCGCGTAATGGAGCCGGACGGAGATAAACATGGTTTTTTCCCGGGACCAGGTGTTAAACGCGCCGCCCGCAACGTAGGAATCCTCTGCCGAATTCTGCGCGGTAATCTGGAAGGTCCCAAGGTCGGCGCTGAGCAGCTTGCCCACCTTGCCGCCGGATTGTTCCGCCATGATGTCCACGCGGGCCTTGGCGTCCGCGGTGGCGGCGTCGATCAGCTCCAGCTTCAGCTCGCCCAGCTTGGTGTAGTAATACTCCGGGGATTCCGAATAGAAGTTCACGCCCGATCCAATCAGCTCTGTAATGTCCCGGGAAATGACCTCGATGCCCTCCACGTCCGAGGACTGAATGGTGAGCCGCTGGCTGAGGGAATAGCCCTTCAGCTCCGAGTCGACATAGCTGCCGTAATCATTGTAAATCTCCCGGTAATCGGGTTCAATGGTGACAGACGAAAATACAATGCTCTCTTCAGGAACGTTGTGGGACAGCAGATAGTCTCGAACCACGCCCGCGTCGTGCTGGATGGACGCATACGCCTCCGTAGTGGACTGCCCGTAGGCGGAAAAGCTGCCGCGCCAGACGATTAAATCGGATGTAAAATCTCTCGTGGCCGATCCGGTGGCGCTGATGCCGCCGGAGGCGTTTTGCTTGTAATCCACAAGGCTGCCGACGGCCAGACTCACCGCGATAATCAGGCTGATGCCCGCAATCAATACCGCAAGAACGCGGCTGCGCATCCACATCATAAAATCATCCTGTCTTCTTTTATTTGCACCCATCATAGCACGGTGGGAAGCGAATGGCAAGATGGGCCTGCGGCATTTTCCAAGGGTACTTTAATAAGAGCAAAAAATTCGGGAAGCACATCTGCAAGATTTCTCCTGAACAGGATGTGCTTCCCAAATTTATTTCATAGTATGTTTAAGCTGTTGGTTTCAGGTCAGTCGTCTTCTTCCGGAGAAAGCTCGGTGCTTTCCACCTTCGGCGGCATCAGGAGCGAGAATATAATGAAGCAGATAAACGCAGCCACCAAACCCGGAATCACGGGCTGACTGAACTTAATTCCAAACAGAACGCCCTTGGAGATGTGCTCCAGATAGACCACTACCAGCGTGCCGGACACCAAAGAGGCAATGGTGCCGCCGGTGGACGCCTTTTTCCAGTAATGCCCCATCACGTAGGGGAAGAACGATCCGGCGGCCCGCAGGGTAAAGCAGAACATCAGAATAGACACGATGCTGCTGGTATTGAACAGCGCAATGAACATGGAGGCCACGCCCACAAGGCACATCACAATTTTGGTGACCCGCATTACCTGCTTGCTGGTTGCGTCGGGCTTTAGAACCGCTTTGTAAATGTCGTTTGCGAAGATTGAGCCGGCGCCCAGCAAGTCGGAGTCGGAGCTGGACATGGTTGCCGAGATAATGCCGGAAAAAAGCAATCCGCAGATCAGCGCGGGCATTGTCCGCATGGCCAGCACGGGCAGGGCGTATCTGGCGCCCACCGATTCAAACTGGGCGGCGTCAAATTTGCCCATGTTAATCAAAGCAAGAGTGATAATTCCCAAAATGGTGGGGATAAACGCGTAGATAAAGTTGATAAGCGCAGCCAACCAAGCGCCTGCTTTGGCTGTTCTTTCGTTCTTGGCCGCGTAGAAGCGGGAAACCGCTTCCTGTCCCACGGAAAATGTTGCGGTATACATGACTACTAGCGAAATGATGCCAAACAAATCATAGCCCTGAAAAAGATCTAATGTGCCTGCCGGGATGTTGGCGGTCACATTTGCCCAGCCGCCTGCATCCTTCAGGGCAAACGGAATGGCAATAATCATACCCAGTACGATTAGAAACACCTGCACAAAGTCAGTCAGTGTAACACTCCAAAGACCGCCCATGATGGAGTAAACTGTCACGACCACCGCCACGATGATGACCGCAACCTGATAGTTGATGCTCAGCATGGTGGAGAGAATGACTGCCGAGGCAATGAACTGTCCGGCGGTCAGGCCGATCAGCGGCAAAAGCATAATCACGGATGTGATAATACCGCAGGACTTTCCATATCTCCTGCGGAAGTATTCAGGCACGGTTTTTACGGTTGCCGCCCGGAACTTCGGCGCCACAAAGCTCAGAATGGCAAACGCCAGACCCATTGCAATGATGTACCACGCGGCGCTCAGACCATAGCCTGACATTCCATTTTGCACAACGCCAAGGGAGCTTCCGCCGCCGATCTCCGTCGCAGCCAAGGTACCCGCCATCAAAAAAGGCCCCAGACGGCGGCCCGCCACCATGAAATCCGTGTTGGTGGACACCTTGGTCGAAGAGTACCAGCCAATCCACAGCATGGCAAGCAGATAGATGACGACAATAATGGTTACGATAATATTTGCGTGCATAATTTTCCTCCTCCGAAAGACTTTCCGGACTGTGTAAGGATATAAAGCCTGCCTGTTTCCTGTACAGTCCTGCCACTATAACACTAATGTAGCATCTCTTTACTGTAAGATAAACCTCCACTTCTGTAAAAAAGCTACCAAATATGGTGGAGACTTAACAGATAGTTCTCCACATATCGCGTCCCGGCCTCTTGACTGCCAGATTATTATTCAATAAAATATAAAAAACCGCCTGTCTGGGCGGTAAAGTCAATGCTATCGGAAGAATTGCTGTGGCTGGATTTCTTTCTGGGAGGGATGTAGATGTTCCAAATTGCTGTGTGTGATGACGATGCTGCGGAGTGCCGCCGTCTGTCCGGCTATGTCTCAGACTTTTTCGGCCTTCAGAATATACCGGTGGAGATCGACGCCTTTCAGAGCGGAGCCCAGTTTCTAGCCGCGGAAAACTGCTATGATCTCTATTTTCTTGATGTGATGATGCCGCAGATGACCGGTTTAGAGACTGCCCGGGCGCTTCGAAAACGGGATGACGAAGCGACCATTATTTTCGTGACTTCCTCGCTGGAGTCGGCGGTGGAGGGATACAGCGTCCGTGCGGCGGGTTTTGTTCTGAAACCCTTACAGCAGTCCGCCTTTGAAGAGACCATGAACCGGGTGCTGAAAGAGCGCTTTGAGCGCCGCACGGCCTCCATTCAGGTCATCCGCAATCGCGTTCCGCTGGAACTGCGACTGGAAAAGGTGGCTTATTTTGAAAGCCGCCTGCATCAGGTTTATGTCACACTGTGCAGTGGAGAACGATTTCCAATCACTCACAAGCTGGGTGATTTGGAGCTTTGTCTGGCGGGATATCCACAGTTTCTCCGGTGCCATCAGAGCTATCTTGTGAATTTGGACAGTGTGGAACAGATGGAGCCCAACGGCTTTCGTCTTCGCCAAAGCATGGTGGCGCCTATTTCCCGGAATTATTATCGGCAGAGCAAGGCGGCATTTTACCGCCACCGGCTCAGGTGAACTCTATGAATGATGAAGCCTGCCGAATTTTTCTCAATCTGATTACGCTGTCGGTGCGGATGATGCCGGTGTTTGTGTGTCTGGAGCCGAAAGACAAAAGCCGGGAGAACATTGCCAGTATCTCGGTTTATCTGTGGGTCATTATGACCTTTCTGCAAATCTTGTTTCACATTCCCGACAGTGTTTTCGTGGTTTTTCAGGGACTGTTTTCTTTTCTATATTTCCTCATTCTTCTGCTGTTCTTTCAAGGCAGTTTATTGGGAAAAGCCTTCCTCTATCTGTCGGCCTGGCTGTTTGCGGTGCTCTCCGCCTCTTTGAATGAATTGTTTGCATGGGCCTTGCTGGGCAGAACAGAGCTTACCTACTCTCAAATCTGTGTGATCGTCTCCGCTCTGTCGGCATTCGGATTTTATCTGGTGGTTCGCCTGTGGATGAAGGCGGCTGTAAGGCGATTGTTCACGGAACTATCTGTCCGAGCCTCTACTCTACTGCTTGCTTACCCCACGGTTTCCCTGCTTCTCCTGTTTGTGGGGACAAAAACCATTTTTTCAAGCAGTGCGCTGGCTGTGGGAGGGTTTGGTGCTGTCGCATTTTTCTTTGTTCTTTGCAGTATGATTGTCGGGCTGTATGTCCTGATTTTAAACAGCATTCTGGAGCTGATGGAGCGCAGAAAAATGACCGAGGAACTGGAAATTGCAAAACAGCTTCTCTATCAGCAGCGGGAGCACTATCATCAGGTACTGGATTATATTGAACAGGTTCGGATTATTCGACACGATTTTCGCCATCATATTCACGCTTTGCAGAGTATGGACCGAGATGCACAGGCCCGGTATCTTCACGACCTGCAAAAAGAGCTGGACAACACCGCTACGCAGACATTTTGCCATAATCAGGCTGTGAATGGTCTTTTGCAGGAGTTTTCGGGCAGATGCCGGGAAAATCAGGTGAATCTGGAGACGCATCTGGACCTGCCGGAAACCATTTCTATTGATGATCTGACACTGTGTATCGTGATCGGCAACCTCTTAGAAAATGCGCTGGATGCCTGCCGACGGTTTACCGGGCCTCGTTTCATCTGTATTCGTTGCCGGTGGGAAAGTAACGATCTAAAACTTCTGGTGGAAAATTCTTTTGACGGACAGGTTCGCAATTTCGGCGGAGAGCTTTTGTCCCGCAAACAGGAGGGTGGACTGGGATTGCTCAGTATCCGAAGAACGCTTAGCTGCCCGGGCGACGATTTCGAAGTGTCTTACACCGACTCCGTGTTTACCGCTCTGGCCACCATTGCGGCCAGAAGTTTGCCAACATTTTCTTTATAAGCTCCGCCTGCACCATTTTTTAGTTGCGCGGGAACGTTGGTCGACGGCGCAATTTAGCGCAGCAACGTGTTGTTTCCTGCCTTGGATTTTGTGCGCTGCAGTTTAAACTGGATTTCTCAAATTCCTTCGCCGAATCTGCGTCTTATCAAAGTTCTCCGGTTTTCAAGGAATTGTCAGCAAGCGGACTTTTTCCGCACAGACGGAGTCAAGACTGGTCGGCTACAGGTTTGAAAACGTTAGTATATAGTGGGAACGTAGATTATCTCTAATTTATTGTGCTTAGCGACATCAGCCGGTACGGACCATCTTTTAAGTATTAACACTAATTCAAACCGCAGAACACACAGCGTTTGCAGCCTCGTGCTAGAATAAATCTTTGAAGATACAGAAAAAACAAGGTTTGAAGATTTCTTCAAGAATAAAGCTGCACATAATGTTGGTAGTTTTATTGACATTTTACCGCAATATGATATTATAAAATATATAATATAACATTCTGCGATATATACCCTTTGCAACTTTATCGCTATATAAATACTGCTCTTGCTGGAAGGAGATAGGCTCGGCTATGACGCTAAAGCAAATTGAATATTTTCAGATGGTAATAGCGAAAGGAAATATTTCTGCGGCGGCGGACGAACTGTATATCTCTCGTTCTGTCATTTCCAGGGCGCTTGCAGAACTAGAAGAAGAATTTCTGACAAATTTGTTTATTCGTTCTAAAAACGGTGTTGTTTTAACAGAAAGTGGGGAAACAATTGCTTGTTTATTTAAGGAAGTCTCTTCTTGTTATAAAGCTACTAAGCGGCGAATCTGCCAAATATCCAGTGGTGAAAAACCATCGGCTTTTCATCTTGGAATAACCCCCACAAATGCATATCATGTGTATTCTCTTTACTTTAATGATTTTCGTCAGTGCTTCCCAGAAATCAATCTCTATGTTAATGAGTATGGTGCAAGTGATGCATGGAAGCTTCTGATGGATGGAACAGTGGATGCCTTTTTAACCCCAGCTAGGATTCTGGATCATAATATATTTGGGAGCATTGACCTATATCAAACACAAATTATGATGGGAGTTCCTTTTGGTTGCAGAATCGCTGAAAAAAAATCTTTGGGCATCTCTGATATTTTGACTCTGCCTTTGGGTTACTTAAACGCTCCAATGCCAGTAGAAGGAATTTTGAACTCATGCTTTCAAACGTTTGATGAAACTCCAAATGTCGTTCTACGTACCTCAGATCAAAAGCTACTTCATGTACTGAATTCAAGCGGGATTATTTATACGATTCTTCCCAGCGACATATTAGAAACATGGACAGATGTACAGAGAATTCCGTTGGATTTCTTTCCGAAAAGCATGCATCGTCTTGTTTGGAATAAAGCTTTGGCTCATGACAGTGTTTTTCATTCTTTTCTAAGTTTTATGAGAGATAGATCGATTTCTTTTCTCCCTTCATAATAATTTTGCAAGTATAAGAGATCTGCCGGAATACGTATTCCGGCAGATCTCTTTCGTATCAGTGTTCACAACGGCCACACCCGTTGCATATACCAGACCGCAACTTACAGCTGGGAATATCTAAAAGCTTTGCAAAAAACTCTTGAGGTAAATTTGCTGCGTTATGATTCTCTTCGGCAGGGTTGCCTTCCAGACTTTCGTTTGTCTGGCTTACCATTTTTGAAAATCCAGATTTAGTTCGCCTGCTTTTTCTACTTGTTCTTTTGCAAGACGAGCCTTGTCCGTATAAAGCCCATATTGATGTTCTTCAACACACTCTCGGTAAGAAGGATCCTTTGCTTCAAACTTAGCATTGCGTGGCAGAGGAACATCCTGATCCACCAAAATATCCTGGACTTTCCGAATATTCACAGTGTGTGCAGTAGTTCCGTCGGAGACGGCAGCAGCAGCAGCTACGCCGGCCGCCTGACCCATGCCCACACACTGGGGAATCAAGTTCAGCCAGTCAATTGCAATTCCGTCCGCTGAGAAATGGCGACCGGGGCACAGCAGATTTTCAATTCTCTGAGGGAGAATAGAACGATAAGGAATTTCTACCGGTCCACAGTCATTAACCTGGCAAATCGTGGAATGCCATGCGACCACATCATCATGCTGTTTGGCAAATGCAAAATCATTGGTCGTCATGACATACTCGCCAACCAAACGGCGGCTGCAGCGGGTTCCAAGTTGCGGAGCGATGTCATACAGATAAGCGTTGCGGAACGCAATCGGCACGGCTTCCTGCAAATAGCCCAGCACTTCCCGCATCGTGTTTCGAGTATTCATTTCTGTTTCAGTTTGGTCTTTTACGCAGGTACAGTCCCGGTTGGGATGCCAGTTATTCACCCAGCACATATCATTCTGATTGCCGGGAAGCGGCAGGCACCGAAATCCGGCCACTTTTTGCAGGCCCTCACGCAGAGCTGCCATCTCATTCGGGTGAAGCTGCTGCCACTCATAATACGCATCCCAGTTGATGTTGCCAATCCTCCAAACCAGCGCCGTAGTGTTTGCGCGGGTTACTTTGTCCGCCATGCTTTCAAAGGGTGCTTCTGTCTGGGAGTAAAGGTCACCGTCGCCTGTGGCGTCGATCACCATCTTGGCCAAAATGGCCTTGCGGCCTTCTTTGCTCTCGTAGATCACACCTTTAATGGTGTTTCCCTCCATGATTGGCTTTGTCCCCCAACTATGGCACATCACTTGAATTGCATCTTTATGCTCCAGCAGCATCTTATCCAGTTCAATTTTCAGCTGATTGGGCTCAAAATATACCGCACGGACCAGGCAGGAGGGTTTGCAGCCATCATAGCCTCCACGGCTAACGCAGTCATGGATTGCGCGCCATGGATACACCAAGGCAGGGTCTTCACAGCCGATTTTATCCAAAGAGGGCGCTCTCACAGCTCCCGGGATCTTATCCATGCGGCTGAACCATTCCTCCTGAAGGCCTCTGACAAAAGACTTATTATACCAGGACAGATTTGGGACCATAATGACATAACCACCAGTTACATCGCCGCCCATATATCCGTACCGTTCCAAAAGAATAATGTTTTTAGCACCAGCTCTAGCTGCTGCAACAGCAGCAGAATGTCCGGCAGCGCCACCGCCTACCACCAAGATATCACATTCAGCTTGAATGGAGATATTTTGAGACGGCTCTTGATAAAATTTGCTCATAAGGAACTCCTTTATTGCTTCTTAGAATAGATATCCAAAAACGATGCAGACCAGACTTGTCGTTACAATAAATATGATGTTCGTTACAACACCTTTTGTGAAAATGAACTTGTTATTCATTTCCTCACGTCCCAACAGAATCGGCGCATAGGCAATAGCGCCGTTGGTCAAAAATGCGCACAGTCCAGACAGAATCGTTGCAACGCCCAGGACAGAGGCATTTCCTTCGTGATTCATCTGCAATGTACAGGCAAGAGGAATGCAGATCGCATTGATTGTAAAGCTGACGGGCATTCCGTTTGTGAAGTTGGTGAAAACCGTGGAAATAATCACGCAAAGGAGCACCAATATTGGCCAGCTGGCATTATTAAGAATCGGTCCAAGTATTGAAGAGATTGCGGCTTTAATTCCCAAATCATCCGAAGCAATGGCAGCACCACAGATGGTAAAACAGCCAGCCACGGCAACAATCCCCCACATGGTTTTAGATTGAAGCAGCTTCACGCCATCAACGAAAGGCTTGCCTTCTTTATCCCGCATAAAGCATAGAATTGCATAGAGAGCCACCCACACCCATGTGGAACCAATCTTGTTATAGAGGGCATAGGCTGCGGAATCCGTCGGCAAAACCATGCCGATCAGCAGAAAAACAATACCAAAAATCATGAATCCAAGTAAGATTTTTTGTTTGCTGCTCAATTTTGTATCCGTCACATCTAAGCTCATCTTGTTTACATCAAAATCCTTCAGAGGTGTCAGATCGGTTTTCCAGACAAATTTCATGAAAAGCGCATAGGCCAGAACAAAAATAACGATGGACAGTGTGGCGGTAGCTAAGTATGCTACATTATCGAAGTGAAGACCGCTGGCTTCCATAATTCCGCTGATAATTGCAATAGATGAAAGATGTACGCCCTTAAACGGAAGAATATATGCACCCATGGCCGCGATATAAATACCGAGCAGCAATTCGCGTTTTAGATCACTGTCTTTTTTAATATTGCACATTTCGCAGATACCATCCAAAATGGGGTACCACAACAGCAGCATGGTGGTTGGACTGCTGACCAATGCAGCACAGACCAACACGGTCAGAAAAAGGGAAATGATAAAACGCATTGGGTGGCCCCGTAATGCCTTGATTCCCAACATTTTTCTGCTGATAACATGAACCGCGCCGGATTCCGTGACAGCTCCGGTTAAGGCCATTACCCAGATAATTTGCTGAATCACCGAGTTGCCAAACCACGCTTTTAGAAGATCGCCTGCGGGCATATAATCACAGATAACCATGGCGAAAAGGCCTAAAACTGCGGGCCAGAAAGTTTCATTTGTTGCGATTGTAGAAATTAAAACACCAAAAAAAATGCCGAGGATACTGATTCCTACCGGGGTGATTCCTGCAAAAGGTGGTACAATTGCTCCAAAGAAGAACATCAAGCAAATGGAGATAAGCGACCATATATAGTATTTTGTATTTCTGTGAGTGATGGTTGCAACAGTAGAACTGGTCATATTTCTATCCTCCCAAGATTCAATACTTTGTCGTTCCAAAATTTTATTCCTGTTGCGTGAATTGTAAGTTATCCTGCCCTTCTCTTTCTTATTTGTTGCTTCCGTACGGATTACAATTCTACTATACCGATCTTTTTGTATCCCGTAAAGAATTGGATCTGGTCATGATGTGACATTTATGCTACTTGTTTGCTATACATTCACATAAAACTCGAAAATAACTGTACAAAATAAACAACGAGCTAAGAATGTGAGTGATTTGCTTGATGTCAATTATGTAAAGATAAAATAAATGTGTAGCAGCCTCTACATGCGGATATCCGTAGAGAACGTGCTACACATTTAATGATATATGGCGTGACTTTGATATTTAAATAATCAGAACTTACACTGTTTATATTGGAGGATGATTTATAATTTAAATGCACCAACACTTTCTTTTAAGCAAGCTGCCTGCCCGGACAACTCTTCGCTGGCCGCGGCACTCTCCTCGGAGACCGCTGCGTTATTTTGTGCTATTTGTGAAATGTTTGAAATCTCATTGTTGACTTGTTCAACTGCGGTTGCCTGTGTGTCAGATGCCGACGCTATTGACGCAATAAAACTCGTAACTTGCACAACCCCTGCGGCTATTTTCTCCAATGAGGCGGCTGTTTCTTTTGCGGTCTTAATCCCTTGCTTAACTTTTTGAATGGAATTTTCGATCAGTTCGGTCGTTTCTTTAGCTGCTTCGGAAGACTTGCCAGCAAGATTTTTTACTTCTTCTGCGACAACAGCAAATCCCTTACCACTTTGGCCTGCACGGGCGGCTTCTACGGCGGCATTTAACGCCAGAATATTTGTCTGAAACGCAATATCTTCAATTACTTTAATAATTTCACCAATGCTGTCTGATGATTGACTAATGTCGTCCATGGCTTTCAACATGTTTGCCATTTGCGTATTTCCAATTTCAGCATCACTTTTTATAGTTTGGGTAAGTCCGTTAGCTGCCTGTGCATTTTGTGCGTTTTGTATGGATTGTGAGGTAATCTCTTTTAGTGTGGACGTCAGTTTTTCAATAGACTCAGCCTGCCTAGACGATCCCTGCGAAAGCGAGGTGCTTGAATTAGCAACAAGCTTTGCTCCAGAGTCCACTTGATCAGCAGCTGAAACAATGGAAGCAGCAAGCGTGTGAAATTTTTCAACCAATTCAGAAAGAGCTTTACCCAGTACATCGTCGTCTGAATTGACGATTATGTCAGTAGTTAAATCGCCATTTGCAATTGCCCGTGTCCCTTTCGCTTGCTTAATCATATTTACGGCAATCTTACTGTTTGAAGTTGCAAGCAATCCGATTTCGTCTTTTCTAAATTTCAGAGCCTTCGCATTTTCGTCTAATACTTTTCCCATATTAATGTCGCCCACAGCCAACAACTCGCCGGAGGCGACAAACGTATGGATTGGGGGACAGATAATGCTGGATATGCATTTGTACAAGAAAAAAGAAGCTATGTATGATATGGTGATTGCAGAAACCACTATCAAAATTGGTACTGAAACGGAGCTGCTTTGGCCTGCGCTAAAAAGCAGGCAGGCAATTCCGATTAGTCCAATCACAGCTCCAAAAGTTGCTGTAATAAAATGACTGATCGCTAATTTTTTTGAAATGCTTTGGTCTTCAAACCATCTTACAATATGCCGTTTGTCGGATCGTACACCTTGTCTCACGGATATATTCAACTCTTTCCTTTTTTATCTATTGATTCATCGACCGGATATAAAATCTCAGGATATCAATATCTTCTTGCTTTCTCTAATTTTTCAGCTTTACAAGGGAAAGAACGTGATCTGATTAGGTTTCCAGCGTGCGTATGCGGTATGGAAGTACTCTTTACTTTAGGGGGTCAAAAGATGGTTGTAAAGAAGCAAATTTGAACAGCACGTGCCATTTTTGTGACACATAATACATTAGACTTAATAGTCTGGGCCCGCACATATTTGCGCGCTGCCATTGTAAGACCTTCAAAAAATGATTCTGACAACACAAAAGTAAAAGAATTCTTAGGCGGCTCACCTTGAGAAAATCCGCCCAAAATTGTAAACCTCCATTGATGCGACCAAACCTGGCAGGTTTATAAATTTTAGAAAATCGCTCCGAAGTCTGTCCGGAGCGATTTTCTAATTTATTCATAAAAGAGTTGCGCGCCTTTGCCTTTTACGGAAGGCGTTCGCTGTCAAATTAAATGTGATTTGCAACTTCAAAAGCATCCCAAATTGCACTGTGAATATTATGAAATTCCTTACAGTCACCGATAGCGTAAACCTCATCTGCATCCTGCATCTCTTCCAGCAGTTTTTTCTCTGAATTGAATCCAACTGCCAAAATGATCGTATCGGCTGTGAGTTCTATCTCAGTTTGCGTGTCAAGGTTTTTTACCAACAGGCCGTTCTCAGTGGATTTAACGGCAGATGTGCGGCACATCACGCTTGTTCCAAAGAAAGGCACCAGCCGTTTAAGCATCTCGCTGTTTGCGGAGCATAGGGGACCATTAACTGCAAGTAGTTTATCGAGGGATTCCACAATCGTAACCTGCTTTCTTAAGTCCTTTGTAAGCCACAATGCAAGTTCGCAGCCGACCATGCCGCCTCCAATCACAATTGCTCGCGCACCCACGTTAGAGCCGCCGCTGGCCAAAGCTTCCTTGGCGGTGATGATCTTTTGATGATTCCCCAGCGCAATCCGCTTTTCTGTGGCACCGGTGGCAATAATTACAATATCATAGTTCATTTTTTCAAGCGCTTCACGGGTCAACTCAGTCTCAAAATGAATTTCAACATTTAACTGCTGGAGCGTGTGTTCATACCAGCGGATCAGGGCCCGATCGTCCTCTTTAAAGGAGGGGACACCGGCTTCATTGAATGCGCCGCCGAGCTTTGCGGTTTTTTCAAAGAGGATTGGCTTATGCCCGCGAATGGCGAGGACTCTCGCTGCCTCGCAGCCGGCAATGCCGCCGCCGACAATTATGACTGTCTTTGCCTGCAAAACGGGATTATAGGCAAAGAACCGCTCTCTTGCACACTGCGGATTTACAGCACAATTAACCATGGAGTATTCCTGAATACGACCCATGCAGCCTTCCTGGCACGAAATGCAGGGGCGAATGTCTGCAAACTTTCCAGAGCGGATTTTATTGGGAAGATCCGGATCGGCCAACAGAGGTCGTCCCAGAGAGACCATGTCACAGGTGCCATCCTCAATGCATTGCGCCGCCATATCAGGATCGTCCATGCGTCCAGCACACAAAACGGGAACATCCACAATCTGTTTGACAATCTTTGCATATGGACGATATAAGCCCTTTTCCTGATACATAGGGGGATGATTCCACCACCAGGAGTCATACGTGCCAACATCCACGTCCAAAGCATCGTATCCGTATTTGACCAATAACTTTGCGGCAAGTTTTCCTTCTTCGATGTCGCGGCCTTTTTCTTCAAATTTCTCACCGGGAAGAGCCCCTTCCCGCCAGTCTTTAATCATACTCTTCAAGCTGTAACGGAGAATTACGGGGAAATCGCTGCCGCAGCGGGATTTAATCTCGTCCACAACTTCTTTGGCAAAGCGGAGCCGATTTTCAAGATTGCCGCCATACTCATCTGTGCGCAAGTTAAACATCGAAATGGCAAATTGGTCCATCAAGTAGCCTTCGTGCACGGCATGGATTTCCACCCCATCAAAACCCCCGCGTTTTGCATGATAGGCGCCATCGCCAAAAGACTTTACAATTGAATGAATTTCATCAATTGTAAGTGGACGGCATGTTTTGTCAAGCCAGCGATGAGGGATAGGAGAGGGCGCCACCGGATTAAATTCCCCCAAATTAGTTGGAATTGTCACTCGCCCAAAGCCCCCGGACATCTGAAGAAAGATCTTTGAACCGTATGCATGAACGCGCTCTGTCATTTCCTTCGAGGTCCGCGTAAAATGCACCGGGTTATAGGTGGAATTTGGACAGTTGGGCATGGATTGGTGCTCGACCTTGCAATCAGAAAAGGTCACTCCGGTAATGATCAGGCCAACTCCGCCTTGTGCACGTCTGGTATAGTAATCAATGCCACGCTGATTCCAACCGCCTTCTGAGTCGCTCAAGCCCAATGGCCCCATAGGAGCCATTGCAAAACGGTTCTTAATTTCAATTTTGCCCAATTTGATTGGTGTGAACAAAGCCTTGTACTTCATATTAATCATGTTGAAGTCCTTTCACAAATAAATATGGGTATGATCTTTCGTTACTTCTACGCAGCTAAATGGGTATCAACTGGACTTGAAAAGAATTCCGATTAAAAGTCTCCTTGCTAGTATTGGCTTGTTAGAATGCGGATACTCTCAAGATGTACGGAAGCATTGGTAATCGATCTTGTTTATAACTGTGAATTTTTTGCCCGGTGGAAGGTCCTAGCCGTCTCCTCCCCCCGCAAAACCCGCAGACCGCCCAGCGCCAGAGCTCTCATCTCATCCTCGCCAGGATAGATCACCACGGGGGCAAGGAACGACACATAGCGGGAAATCCCGTCTGTAACATACTTGGAATGCGCAATTCCGCCGGTCAGCAAAATTGCGTCCAGCTTTCCACAGACACCGGGGGCCAGCTTGCCAATGTTTTTTGCGATATTGAGGATCATCGCATCATAAATCAGCTTTGCGTGTTCGTCTCCAGAGGCAATTCGCTGTTCTACCAGTCTGCTGTCCGTGGTTCCCAGATGGGCCATCAGACCACCGCGGCTTTTGACCAGCTTCATCATATCCTTATAAGCCGTTCCCTCCTGAAAACAGGCGCGGATGACGTCGAACAGCGGCAGGCCTCCAGCGCGCTCGGGGGAGAACGGGCCCTCCTCGTCGTTGATGAAGTCCTCGATACTCCCCTCCCGGTGCAGGTTTACGGAAATGCCGCCGCCCAGATGTGCTACGATCACAGTGACATCCTTGTATGCCCGGCCTGTCTCCTCGGCATAATGCAGGGCGGCGGCCCGGGTATTCAGGTTGTGGCCCATGCCCTTGCGTTCCATAGAGGGCAGGCCGGTGATCCGGTTAATAGGTGTCAGCTCATCCACGGTGACTCCATCGTAAATATAGGAAGGAATTCCCAATGTATTTGCGATGTCAAACGCGATCATGGCGCCCACATTGGAGGCATGCTCGTTGCGGGGATGTTTTTTCAACTGCCAGACCATATCTTCATTGACGGCATAGGCCCCCGCCTGAATGGGGGGCAGCAATCCGCCACGGGAGACAATGGCCGTCAGGGATTTCAATGAGATTTCGTGCTGTTTCAGGTGCTCCAACACCAGGTCGCGGCGGAAGCCATACTGGTCGGCCACGCAGTCGAAGGGAGCAAGCTCTTCAGGTGAGTGAAGAATACTCTCCGTAAATACCGGGTTTTCCCCGTCAAAAACCGCCAGCTTGGTAGATGTAGAGCCGGGGTTCAAAATCAGCAGACGTTCCATAATGCCTCCTCACTGTTGTGCTGCCAGGGCACTGATGACGATGGAGAGATACTTTTCCTCCGCGGTAGCCCCGCGGCTGGTCATGACAATGGGGCACCTTGCGCCCACGATAAAGCCGGCCATGGTTGCTCCGCAGGTCACCGCCAGCATTTTGCCCATAATATTGCCGGCGTGGATGTTGGGCGCCCGAAGAATGTCGCAGTCGCCGGCGCAGGGACTTTTAAAGCCCTTGTGTTCGGCGATTTCTCTGGATACGGCGCAGTCATAGGAAATGGGACCTTCTACTATGCAGTCCGTAATTTCACCCCTCAGGTTCATCTGCTTAAGGGCGTCTGCGTCCACCGTTTCCGGCATTTTGGGGTTGAGTTTTTCGACACAGGTCACCACACCGACCTTGGGGCAGTCATAGCCCATGTCCCGCATGGTGTTGACGGTGTTTTCAATGATGCACTTTTTCTGTTCCAGCGTGGGATAGGTCACCATACCGCCGTCCACAGGGACCAGCAGCTTGTGATAGGATGGCACTTCAAAAATGGTGAAGTGGGACATGATGCCTCCCTTGCCCAGACCATGGTCCTTGTCCACCACGGCTTTGAGCAGTACAGAGGTGTCCAGCAGCCCCTTCATCAGAAAGTGTGCCGTGCCAGTGCGCACCAGCTCCACCGCCTTGCGGGCGGCCTGAATTGGGTCCGCTATATCATAAATATCTTCTGTGGGAATGCTCTGCCCCAGCGCGGAGAGGATCGAATCAATCGCCGCCTTGTCACCCACCAGTACGGGAATGGCAATGCCCTCTTCACGAGCCTTGAGCGCGGCCTGAATCGTGTGTTCATCACCTGCGGCGGCCACGGCCATGCGGGCCATATGGGGCTTGCTCTTTGCGGCAAGAATTAGCTCTTGAAAGGTTCTGTATACCATAGCTCCTCCTGTTTTAACAAAAAGGCGGCAGAAGCAGGGCTTTCCCCTCCCCTGCCGCTTTTGCAGATATTCTTTCTCAGGCGACGGCGGACATTCCAGCGGCCAGAGCTTTTTTGTTCAGCTCAACAAACTGGGGTTTCATGCATGCGGTCAGCGCTGCGTTCCAGTCCAGAGACTCCAAACCCATCCGTTTAATCAAGGCGCCCAGCAGCACGACGTTCATACTTTTGGAATTGCCCAGTTCCGCGGCGATTTGGGCCGCGTCCAGCACATAGGTCTTGGCCAGCTTTTGCAATCGCTGGATGGAATCGGCGGGATACTCCTCCTGACCGGAGAGGGTAGTGGCGGAAGGCATTTGATAATCGTTGACCACCACGCTGCCATCCTTTTTCAGACTGCCCAGATAGCGCAGGGCCTCCATGGACTCAAAGGAGACCACAATGTCGGCGCTGCCTTGGCCAATAATTGGAGAGTATACCTTTTCCCCATAGCGCACCTGGGTTACGACGCTGCCGCCGCGTTGGCTCATACCGTGGATTTCACTCATTTTCACATCATAGCCTGCGGCCACCAGGGCGGTGGAGAGAATTTTGCTGGCCAAAATCGTCCCCTGACCGCCAACACCACAGAGCAGAATGTTCTTTACTTCAGACATCTTACTTTACCTCCCGGGAAATGGCGTTTTTGGGGCAGACCTGTGTGCATATGTCACAGCCGACACATTGAGCGTGGTCGATGACGACCTTTTTGGTATCGGGGTGATATTCCAGTGCCGGGCAGCCGGTTCTGACACAGGCTTTGCAACCGATGCACTTGTCCGGATCCACCACATTGACGGACTTATAGTCGCCGAATTCCTCCTGGTCGGCCTGAGACAGCTTTTTCAGCACGCAGGGCCAGCGGGTGATCAGAACGGCGGGCTCTTCAAAGTCCATGCCCCACGCCAGTGCGGACTTGACCTCGTCCAGTTTCAGGGGGTTGATCGTCTTGATATGTTTCACACCCAGTGCCCGGGCCACATCCTCGATATTCGTGATGTTGGTGGGGTCTTCGGAGAGCGTGAAGCCGGAACCGGGGTTTTGCTGATGGCCAGTCATGCCTGTAATGCGATTATCCAGCACCACCAACAGGACGTTGGAACGGTTGTACACCGCCTCCAGCATGGAGGTCATTCCGGAGTGAAAAAAGGTGGAATCGCCCATCATGCCTACGCATCGCTTTCCGGAACCTTCCATATTAAATACCTTTTGGGCACCGTGAGCTACAGAGAAGCCGCCGCCCATGCAAATGGCAATATCTTTGGGGGCCAATCCGTAGCATCCGATATCGCTGACAAATACGGTGTTTTTTAGTTTGTGCAGCTCAAGGAAAAACCCGCGGTGCGGGCAGCCGGCGCACATGACAGGCGGGCGATTTGCCACCACGGAGGCATCATACTCAATGGACTCATGTACTTCGCCCAACAGAGCCTTGCGGAGGATGTCCGGGTTCAGCTCGCCCTCGTTGGGGATTTTATCCTTGCCGGTGCAAGGGATTCCCGCAGCACGGATTTCGGTTTCCATGATGGGTTCCAGCTCTTCGACGACGATCAGGTGTTCCACCTGAGCAGCAAATTCTCGAATTTTTTTGATGGGCAGAGGGAAGGTCAGACCCAGCTTCAAATAAGAGGCGTTGTCACCATAGACTTCTCTGGCGTACTGATAGGCGGCGCCGGCTGAAACGATACCCACCTTTTTGCTGCCCCAGATTACGGTGTTGAGGGGTGTGGTGTTGGCGTATTCCTCCAGCTTTCGAAGATTCTTCTCGACCTTGGAGTGCAGCTGCTTGGAAATCGCGGGGATAGGGTTGAACTTATCTTTTTTTACATAGGGAACAATGGGAACCTCCGTGCGTCCCTCACCCAGCTGTACCACGCTCTTGGAATGACAGATGCGGGTGGTCAGCCGCATCATAATGGGCATGTCCAACAGCTGGGACAGCTCCAGAGCCACCTTGACGAAGTCCTTGGCTTCTTGGGAGTCGGAAGGTTCAAGCATCCCAATCTTGGCGGCTCGGGCATAGTACCGGTTGTCCTGCTCGTCCTGCGAGGAGTGCAGACCGGGATCATCGGCGCTGATTACTATCAGACCACCGTTTACCCCGGTATAGGCGCTGGTGAACAGGGGGTCCGCAGCTACGTTCAGGCCTACATGCTTCATGGAAGCGATGGCCCGGCCGCCGGCAAAGGCGGCGCCGATCGCCGACTCCAGAGCCACCTTTTCATTGGGCGCCCATTCGGAGTAAATTTCTTTGTACTTCGTAATGTTTTCCAGGATTTCGGTACTGGGCGTGCCAGGATAAGCGGACGCGTAATGTACGCCTGCCTCCCAGGCACCACGGGCAATCGCTTCATTGCCGGTCAAAAGACACTTCAATGGAACTCCTCCTACGTGCAAAATGTTATAAAATATATCTTGCAAGATTTATTTTAGAATAGCACACACTTTGAAAATGTCAAGAATGAACCATTGAATTCTCATAATTCCACAAAAAAAATAAATTTTTTGTAAAATAGAAAATAATATACTTTTGCTTGCAATCCAACTTACCATCAAGTAAAATATTTTGCAAGAAGCTAAACGTTATTTAGATATCTTAATGAGAAGAGGACAAGTATGCCTTCAATTAAAAAAAGCTCTCTGGTGGATCAGGTCTATGAGACGCTGCGCGGCGACATCATCTCTTTGAAGCTTCCGCTGGGAAGCAGGCTGAATGTGAATGAGCTGCAAAAAGAACTTGGGGTCAGTTGTACCCCCATCAGGGAGGCCATCAATCGCCTTCAGTTGGAGGGTCTGATTATAAATGAGACAAATATCGGGGCTAGGGTGCTGGCTTTGGACGCCCACGATATTGAAGAAATTCAGCAATTGGCCATGACGCTGCACTGCGCTGCGATCCATCTTGCGATGGAACGGAGTGATCACGCCGGGCTTGCCGAAGAGGTTGAAAAATATCAAAAGGAGTATCTTCGAGCCAAAAGTGTGCAGAGCGAGGTTGCAGCAGTTAATCAGCTGGTGGGTGTTTTTTATCACCGTAGTGGGAATCGCCGTCTGGATAAGAGTATGATTTCTCTTCAAGGGCAGCAGCTGCTGCTGCGTTATATCTTTGCCTCTTGCCGGGAAGACTCAAGAAGCGAAGCGGACTTTGCACCACTTTTAGCGGCATTACACGACGCCGACGCCGATGCTGTTTGCTCGGTTTTGCAGGATTATACTGACAACTGCGCACCGGTTATCCTGAAATATGTCCGTGAGAGGGGAGGCGGATACTGAAATCTTTATTTTTATGCCAGTCAGGCACAGTAATACAGATTTAAGTGGACTACGCGCATGCATATCAGCGAAAGATTATGCCAGTGTTGGTAGTTTCGATGCACAGGCGCTATTGTTTGTTCATATGCCTGTTCTACCATACATTACTAATTTTTACCATTGTGCGATGAATTTTTTGGCCTTCGTTAGCTTTAATATTTTTACTTCTGACAGAATATCTGCAAAAGCAGAAAAAACGATATGGATATATTCCGCCCTCTAAAAGATGAGTGCACCAGTCCTCAATATGGACGTAATCAGCCTATAAAATGCAGACCTCCGCGCAATCTGCGCGGAGGTCTGCATTGTTTCGGTAAATAAAAATCAAACGCCGATTTTAAAAACAGCCATCGTTATAAAGTACAGCACCAACGGGAACACGGCAAGGCAGATCAGCTTCAGGCCGAGGCCGCACTTAATCAAATCCTTCATTTCAATCTCTCCGGTTCCATAGGCAATGGCGTTGGGGGGCGTGGCGGGAGGCAGCATAAAGGCAAAGTTACAGGCCAGCATACAGCCCAGCATCATGGCCAGTGGGCTGACGCCAATGGCAGTTCCCACAGAGGCAAGCACCGGCAGGAACGCCGCCACCACCACGGCGTTGGTAGTCAGCTCGGTCAACAGCGCGGTGACAATTCCCACGATGATAACGATGACAACAGAGTTAAGCCCGGCGAGACTTGTCAGCTTGCCCGCGATCCATGCGGCAACACCTGCGTCCTTAAAGGCGTTGCCCATCACCATGGAGCCGCCCAGCAGAATTACCGCAGACCACGGAATTTCGCTCATGCCGGTTTTCATATCCATGACATACTCGCCTTCCTTGTAGTTCAGAGGAACAACCAACGTCAGGAAGGCGCCCAGCATGGCAACCGTTTCGTCCGTTGCAAAGGGGAAAAACTGGCCCCAGAGATTGGAGCGGGTGACCCATAAAAAGACGCACAGTAAGAAAATGGCGGCAGTGTATTTCTCTCCATCGGACCAGGAGCCCAATTCCTTGTACTGCTGATGGGCGATGGCAATATCCATATTGGGCATTTTGTCAACCTTAAAAAACTTGACCATGTACAGCCAGAACAGGGGAATTAAAATCAGTGTGAAGGGGAGGCCGATTTTCAGCCAGTCGGTAAAACCGATGGTCAAGCCGATTGTCTCCTGAATCAAGCCAATTCCCGTGGGATTGGTGGTGGTTCCAATGACGGTAGCCATTCCTCCCAGCGTGGCGGCATAGGGAATAGAGAGAATCAGCGCTTTTTTCAAGCCCTTTGCATTATCGCCCAGAGTCTTTGCAATTGCCAAAGCCACAGGCAGCATCATCACGGTGGCCGTGGTGTTGGACATCCACATGGACACAAAGCCCACGGCGATAATAAAGCCCAAAACCATGGTGGTAGGCTTCTTGCCAATTTTACTGACGATGCCCAGCGCAATCCTTTTATGTAAGCCGTGCTTTACCATGGCGCCGGACAGGAACCCTACGCCCACCAGCAGATAGCAGGTCTGATATGCATAGTGCTTAAACAGTTCAATGTCATTCTGGCCCTTTGCGCCGGTAATACCCAGAAGCGGGAACAGAATCAGAGGCAGCAGGGCGGTAAACGAAATCGGCATGGCTTCGGTCATCCAAAAAATAACCATCAATACAGTGACGGCCAAAACACGCTGTCCTACAAGGGTCAGTCCCTTCGGGGTTGGCATGAAGGCCAGCAGCAGCATGACCAGCAAACCCACGATGAAACCGATTTTTCTGACTTTAAATTTACCCATGTAATCTCCTCCTTAATTTCCTCGCGGCCCGGCATACACACTTGCGGGCCGCTTGCCTGATTTGCGGAGCAAAGCTTCATCAACATAAGAGCAAGCAACATTTATGCCAAGTACGGGACATATCCGAGATTATTTAGCGCCGTGCTTTTCGCCAGTATTGAGTGATGGAATTTGCCATATACTCTAATTTTAATGGTCGCTGTTTTCTTTTAAAGAGAAGGGAGAGGATTATAAGCCGAAAAACCGCCGACACACTGTGTCGGCGGTCCGAATGTTGCGCCCGTGTTGCAGAGCTTATTGTTACATGGTGTTTGACATGAAACGATAAGGGAACAGCTACCGGGAAAGTCCAAACTTTTTCATCTTGCGCCACAGCGTCTGACGGCTACAGCCCAGACTGCGGGCGGCTTCCTCCACGGAGTTGGGAAATGCCGTCAAAGCGGCGGCAATGGCCTGACGTTCATGCTCGTCGTTTTTGCCTGGGCCCGGCTGAGCGGCGGGCGCCAAGCTGCGCCGCCTCATCATTTCCGTCATAATATCAAAAGTTTCCGCCCGGTTTTTCAGCAGGATATAAACGCGCTCTGCAAAGTTCTGTAATTCGCGGATATTGCCATACCAGTCATACTGTCCGACCTGATGCAGTATTTCCAGAAAACGCTTGTGCAACTCCGAAGCTGTGCTGCCAGAAAGCTTCTTGAAAAAATGCAGTCCCAGAATTTCCACATCCCGGCCCCGTTCTCGCAGGGGCGGAATTTCCAAATCCAGCACATTGAGCCGGTAATACAAGTCCTCCCGAAAGCGCTTCTTCAAGATTTCCTCAATTAAATCCCGGTTTGTGGCTGTGATGACCCTCACATCCACCGGAATGACCCGAGATCCTCCCACCCGGCGGATTTCCTTTTCCTGAAGAACACGCAGCAATGCCACCTGTGTTTCTACGGAAATTTCACCGATTTCATCCAAAAAGATTGTGCCGCCGTGAGCCAGCTCAAACAGGCCTTCCCGCCCGCCCCGGGAAGCGCCGGTAAACGCGCCCTCCTCATAGCCGAACAGCTCACTCTCCAGCAGATTGTTGGCCACTGCCGCGCAGTTCAAAGCCACGAAGGGACCATTGCGGCGAGAGCTGCCGCTGTGGATACTCTGGGCGAATAACTCCTTACCCACCCCGGTTTCCCCATGAATCAGCACGGCAGCCGAGGACATGGCATAGCTTTTGGCAATCTGAATCGTGCTGAGAATGGCCGGGGAAGCTCCCAGAATATCGGCGAAGGCGTACTTTGCCACCAACCCCTTTTCGTGCAGCTTCAGGCGGATTTTCTGCTCCGTGGTCTGAAGCTGGCGAATGTCCTGAAACGTGGCCACAACGCCGCGCACGTCGCTGTCCACCAAAATCGGCAAACGGTTGGTATTGGTCAAGGTCTTGCCGAACTGCATAATCTGGTTGGTTTGAGGACGGCCCGTACGCAATACCTCCGGCAGCTTGGTGTTGGGCAGGACCTCTTCGATGGGATGGCCCAGCAATTCCAAAGCGCTTTTTCCGATAATCCGTTCTGCCACAGGGTTGACCACCTGAACGGTTCCCTGCTCGTTCACGGAGATGATGGCGTCGTGGGTGGCGTTCAGCACTGCCTGATACATTTCCATCCGGGTTTTGAGTTGGCGCTGCTTCACCGCTTCCTCCCGTTGAATGGCGCGAATCTGAAGGGCGACATCTAAGGCGTTGACAATGGATTCGCTGGAGTTTTCCAAAATGGCATGGGGCAAGCCGCCAGCAGCGGCGGCCACCGAGGTCCATGCCCCACCGATTCCATAGGTTGCGTCGTCGGCCATGGCGGCGGTTACAGCGTCATAGCTATCCTCCGGGCTGGTAAAGGTATAGTTTTTGGCGCGGATGTGAAGCATTTCGCACATGAGCATCACCTCATCGCTCAGCGCGCCATAGGAAAAGAAGGCAATTAAACCGCTGCCCACCTGCCGTTCCAAAATCATTTTCATATAGTCCGTCAGGGTGTTGTTCAGCCCAACCACCTGAATCTCCAAGGCGTTCTCCACAACCTGCTGGGTCCCCTTCCGGGAGAGAAACAGCTTCGCTCCCCGCTGCTGCAACGACAAAACCAAATGCACAATATCCTCCGGGGAAGCCACGCTATCCGGCCCGTCCCTGGTCCCGTTGCAGACAAACACATCAATTGGGTTTCCCCTTTTTTCAATAATGTCGCGGGCTTTTCGGGCCAATTGTTCCGTAGGTGCAATCATGCAGATCTCCTGAACGGCTTCGGCGTTGGGAGAATCAAATAATGGTTGCATTGTTTCGCCTCCACGTTTCATAATTGAAACTACTATAACACAGCGCGCCAATTCAGTCGATTTCTTCTCGTGAGATTTGTGCAGGACGAACGAAGCCGCGTGGTTCCGCTCGTCCTGCACGAAAGAGGGGGCAAAGTAGAGAGAGCAAATTCAGAAGTCAGTGCTTAAACGCAAGGCGACTTTTTATATAAACCGGCCATGTGGCTGACGATGGGAGCGTGGACTCCCTCCCGAATCAGCATGACGGCTTCGTTCAAAGCGTCGGCGTTCACACCGGTTTCCACGCCCATTTCCGTGAGCATATTCAGCACGTCCTCAGAGGCCACATTCCCCGCCGCGCCGGGCGCAAAGGGACAGCCGCCCAAACCGGCGGCGGCGGATTCAAACTTGTGCAGGCCCAACTGCATGGCGGCCAGCGTGTTGGCCAGAGCCAGTCCTCGGGTATCATGGAGGTGCATAATAAATTTGTCGGGGCCGTAGGCATGCACCAGAGCAGTCATCAGGGCGGAAACACGGACAGGGTTGGCCATGCCCACGGTGTCCGCAATCATCACTTCTTCGCACCCCAGCTCAAACCCGAACCTGGCCATCTCCAGTACCCGCTCCGTGCGAATTTCTTCCCCGAAGGGGCAGCCAAGGGCCGTGGCCAGAGACAGGCGGAACCGCACCTTGTCACCATACCGGCCGATCAGCGCCTTGAACTCATCCATGGACTCTTCGGGGGTGCGCTTCACATTAGCCATGTTATGCTTCTCGCTGACGCTAATGACATAGGTCAGCTCGTCAATCCCGCAGGCAACCGCCGTTTCCACGCCTCGGGCGTTGGGTACCAGCGCGGCGGTTTTTACGCCGCTGGATTTCAGCACATCTCGCGTGGAAGCCACGACCTCCACCGCGTCGGCCATCTGCGGGATGGCCTTGGGGCTGACAAAGGAACAAATCTCTATCCGCTGATATCCGGCGGTGGCCAGTTGCTTAATCACCGCGACCTTGGTGTCAAAGGGAATCAGATCATGAATATTCTGAAAGCCGTCCCGCGGGCAGACTTCAATCATTTCTACAAATTTAGGAAGATTCATTGCAAAGCTCCTTTCATCACAAGCAGTCTTTTCACAGGTCTGTTAAACAACGCCCTTTTCCTTCAATCCCCGCAGACGGTCAGCGCTGATACCAAATACTTTTTCGTAAACGGCTTCGTTGTCCTGCCCCAGCGTGGGAGCCGGGGTGCGCAGCTTGGGCATGCTGTCCATCAGCTTAACCGGGTTTCCGTTGATGCGAAGATGGCCGGCCACGGGGTGCTCACAGTCAATGAACATTTCACGGACATTGGCAATGTGGTCGTTTTCCATCACGGCTTTAATGTCGTAAATGGGGGCGGCGGGAACGCCGACGGACAGGATCTGGTTCACTGCCTCTTCAATGGTGTAGTTGACAGACCACTCCTCGATTACGCTTTTCAGCTCCGCCTGCCGCTCCAGCCGCTTGGCCGGTTCGTTATAACGCTCGTCATCTACCAGCTCGGGATGGCCGATTACCTTGGTGCACAGCAGGGCAAACAGTTTGTCGTTGCCGCAGCCGATGACAAACTCGCCATCCTTGGCTTTAAAGGAGTCGTAGGGCGCGGCTGAAGGGTACCGGTTGCCCATGCGGGGCGGCTGCACACCGTTTGCCTGATAGCGCTGGGTATTCGTCTCCAAGAAGGAAACCAACCCATCTACCAACGATACATCCACACGCTGGCCCTTGCCTGTAAGCTGGCGGGCATTCAGCGCCGCCAGAATGCCGATGCAGGTGTTCAGGCCGCCCACCAGATCACCGATGGCACTGCCGGTGCGAATGGGGCCGCCACCGGACTCGCCTGTGAGACTCATGATACCGCTCATCGCCTGCGCAATGATGTCATAGCCGGGGCGGTCGTGCAGCGGCCCATAAAAGCCGAAGCCGGACACGGCTCCATATACAATGCGGGGGTTGACCTCTTTCAAAACGTCATAACCCAGCCCCAGCTTCTCCATTACGCCCGGACGGTAGTTTTCCACAACCACGTCGGCGTTTTTCACCATTTCCTTGAAAAGAGATTTGCCTTCGCCGTCTTTCAGGTTAAGCGTAACGCCTTTTTTGTTACGGTTAACGTTACAATAGTACAGGCTTTCTCCATTTTTGAAAGGCGGGAATTTGCGGGTATCGTCGCCCGATCCCGGAATTTCGATCTTAATGACCTCCGCGCCCAAATCCGCCAGATACATTGTGCAGTAAGGGCCCGCCAGAACGCGGGTCAGGTCAAGCACCCGGATATTGCGCAGTGCCAAATTGTTTTCCATAGTTGGATTTCCTCCTGTTAGATAATTGCCACAAGAAAGATTGATGAAGCCTTCCTCACTCTTTCTCTAGCAATTCTCATGCCGTTTTTTTCGACTGAAATTAAAAATCCATAAAAGTGAGGCCGTTTGTCAACAGGCTGAGGGGCAGGATAAAATCCTGCCCCTCAGCCTGTTGACAATTTTATATGATTAGAGTAGCCGCAAATCAGGTTGCGCGGGCTCCCTGCATTTTAAGAGACGAGAGTGTCGAGAACGCTCTTGAGATCGGCAATAATATCGTCGGGGTCTTCTAATCCAACAGAGATGCGGACCAACCCCTCGGAGATCCCGGCGACTGCCAGTTCCTCCGACGTATATGTTGAGTGGGTCATGGTTGCGGCATGTTCCACCAGCGTCTCGGCGTCGCCCAGAGACACCGCGATGGTGCACAGCCGCAGATTGTTGAGGGCATTGGCAACCTCCTCACGGCTGGCCTTGAGTTCAATGGACAGCATGCCGCCAAAGTCCTTCATCTGCTTCTTGGCGACCTCATAGCCTTTAAAATCGAGAAGGCCGGGATAGTAGACCTTGTCCACCGCGGGGTGACTGTGCAAAAACTCCGCCACCTTACGGGCGTTGGAGCAATGTCGCTCCATACGGATATCCAGCGTCTTGAGGCCGCGGGCGATCAAAAACGCGTCAAAAGGGCTCATCACCGCGCCGGTCATGTCTTTCAGACCAAAGGTCCGACACTGACCGATGAACTCCGCCGTACCGACAATGAAGCCCGCGATCACGTCCCCGTGGCCGTTGATATATTTGGTGGCGCTGTGGACCACCACATCTGCGCCAAGCTCCACCGGCCGCTGCAAATATGGAGAGCAAAAGGTATTGTCTACGATGACACGAATAGCGGGGTTGTACTTATGGGCAGCCTCGGCAATGGCCTGAATGTCCAGAATCTTCAATGTCGGGTTGCAGGGCGTCTCAAAATAGACGACCTTGGTTTTGGGCGTAAGATTCTCCTGGAAGTTCTCGAGATTTACCATATCAATAAACTTCGTATCCACGCCAAATCTGGTCATTCCGTGGCAGAGCAGGGAGAACGTGCAGCCATATAGTGTGTCGCTGGCCAGAATCTCGTCGCCCGCCACTACGCTCGTCCACAATGCTGCGGAGATAGCGCCCATGCCGGAAGCTGCGGCCAGCGCGGCCTCGCCGTTTTCCAAAGAGGCCAGCTTTTCCTCCACCTGCGTCAAAGAGGGATTGGAAAGGCGGGAATAGATGTAGCCCGGTTCCTCCCCGGCAAAGCGGGCACCGCCCTGCTGAACGGTCTCAAATTCAAACGTTGACGTCTGATAAATGGGTGTGCACAGTGCGCCGGATGCGTCTTTGATTTTCCCAACATGAATCTGGCGGGTTGCAAACCCCAGCTTTTGTTTGTTTTCCATCATACGCTTCCTTTCTCATATCCGCCGCAGCGGGTTACGGTTCTTTATTTCTCCCGACCTGCCGCCAACTCGTAAATATCGTAATGCGCCTGCTTGTCCAGCGCCACAAAGCCGCCCGTCTTCCCGTCACCGATGCGGTTCATTTCCACCAGTTCCGGAATGCTCTCGGGGTCTGCGCCAATCTGGGCAAAGGAAAGCGGCATCCCAATTGATTTGAGAAAAACTTTGAATGCCTCAATGCCCTCCAGTGCGGTGTTTAACGGATTTTCATAATCCATCTGACAGCCGAAGATGCGGGTTGCCATCTGCGCAAAGCGGGCTGGGTCATGATGATGGGCGCAGTAGGTCATCCAGGCAGGCATGACAACCGCAAGGCCCGCGCCGTGTGCGCAGTCGTACTTGGCAGATAGCACGTGCTCGAGATGGTGGCTGTTCCAGTCCTGCTGGCGGCCAACACCCATTACGTCATTGTGGCAGACCATGCCGGCCCACATGATGTTGGCCCGGGCCTCATAGTTGCTTGGGTCGGTCATTACGCGTCTGCCCTCGTGAAGCATGGTCAGCACCACACCCTCCAGCAGTCGGTCGGTGATTTCTACATCTCGTGTATTCGTAAAATACCGCTCAAACGCGTGGGCGATGATGTCTGTCACGCCGCAGGCTGTCTGATAGGATGGCAGACTTTCCGTCAGGGCAGGATTCAAGACGGAAAACTTCGGACGCAGGCAGTTTGCCTCCGCCGCGTTTTTCTCCAGCGTCTTTTCATTGGTGATAACAGAATCGGGAGAACCCTCGGAACCGGAGGCCGCAATCGTCAGCACGGTGCCGACAGGCAATGCGTTTTCGGGGGTCTTTCCGGTAAAGAAATCCCAAAAGTCACCGTCGTAGACGGCGCCCATGGCAATGGCCTTGGCGGTATCAATGACGCTGCCGCCGCCAATCGCCAGCAGGAAATCGATGTTCTTTCTTCGGCACAGCTCGATTCCCTCATAGACAAGCCTGCTGCGGGGATTGGGACGTACTCCGCCCAGTTCCTCCACATGCACGTCTGCCTCTTCAAGCGAAGACTTCACCCGATCCAGAAGACCCGACCGCTTTGCGGACTGTCCTCCGTAAACCACCAGACAGCGGCTGCCGCCGAACTTTTTCACGTAAAGGCCTGTTTCCCGTTCCCGTTCCTTTCCGAAGATAAAGTAAGTGGGGCTGTAAAAATCAAATGAATTCATACAAAGCGCTCCTTAATAACCGGTTTTCTTTCCCGGCGTCTGGCCGTAGGTCTTGAATTTTTCAAGCACCTTGGCCATCTTCTCCTTGCTGAGGATATTCGGCGTGCCAATGCACATGGCACGATACTGCAGTTCGGCGATGTATTCCATGTTGCAGGCGAGAGAATAGGCGCTTTGAATATTGCCGCCGCAAACCACCAGACCGTGGTTGGCCAACAAAACGGCGTTGCTGTCTCCGCAGACTTTAATAGCAGTCTCCGCCAGTTCCACAGTACCGAACGTCTGATACGGTGCGCAGAGCACGGTGTCCGTATTTGCGTCACCAATTACATAGTGTACGGCGCGCACAGGCTGCCCCAAAACGGCAAAGGTCGTGCAATACATAGAATGCGTGTGGACCACGGAGCGTGCCTCCGGCTTGTTCTTGTAAAAAACAGTGTGCAGCGCCCATTCGCTGGAGGGCTTGCGCACGCCGTCCACCACATGCGCGTCCAAATCCGTGATGACAACATCCTCGGGCTGCGTAGAAAAGTAATCCATACCGGACGGACTGATGGCCATGAGCCCTTTCTCAGCGTTATAAATACTGATATTTCCGCTGGTGCCGGTACTCAGGCGCGCCGCGCTCATCTTTTTTCCGTACTCGACGACCAGTTCTCTTTCTTCCTGCATTAACATGGGGGTCCTCCTGATTTCTGTAAGTATTACGTATGATGCTTAGTTTGCCTTGTTCCGATTTTCAAGCCACTCCGGGTAATATCGATGGATCAGCTGCCCTTCACGGGGACGATAGACGATTTTCGGCTGCTGTGTCAAAATATTTGCTTCTCCCATATAGTCGTTGCAGACCTGGGTCAACCCCTGAACAGTGGCCTGATTGAAGCCGGCGCGCAGGTGCAGCTCACAGCCGGTCAAATCACTGAGCATTTGGCACAGCGTCCGGGACTGAAAGCCGCCGCCGCAGCCCAATACGCAGTCGGAGCGATTGCCTGTCAGTGCGCGGAGATTGGTGTACTGCTCATAGATGGAGCAGGCAATGTCACCCAGCATCGACCACAGAAAATCGGTCCGATCCACTGCGGCATCCAGCGGGGAACGCATAAAAAACCCACCGCGTCGCAAGCCCCTGCGCTCATAGAACAGCAACGAAGAGAAAGAAGCCGTGCACCGGAAGGCTGTCTTCTTGGAATAAGCCTCCTCCAGTGCGTCATAATCCAAGTTCCCCGCCAGCATGGAGCAGATACGCTGATAATTCAGCCCTGTAACACCGGGGTTCATCTCAATCTGATAGGTCTGCCCGCCCAGATTGGCGTCGGTCCAGACACGCTGAAGCGGGTCATAGAATTTATCCTTCATCAGCGTGACCACAGGAGAGGTGGTACCGGAAACAATGGCAATGTCGCCCAAGCCAATGTCCGTCTGTCGAAGCGCGATCTGCGTGTCGGCGCCGCCGACTACAAAAACAGCGTCCTCCGTCATGCCCAGCAGTCTGCGGTACTTCGGCAGCACCGGGCCTGCCATCATCCCGGCAGGGCACAGCTCCGGCAAAATCGCCATGTCCAAGCCGTAGCAGCCGCACACCTTTTCCGACCACTCGCGTGTTCCAATGTCATAGAGCTGCGTTTCACAGGCCTGAGACGGCTCGATCACAATGCGTCCCGTAAATATCTGCGCAATCCACTCGCTAAGGCTGGTAATTTTATCAATCTTGCGGTACTGCTCCGGGTAGAGTTTTCGAAAGCCCAGCAGCTTTGCGGCGGCAAAGTCTTCGGTCACCCATTTGCCGGAAATGCGGTAAATTTCCTCCTGATCGGGCACCTCGCCCATATAGGCTCTGCCCCGGTTGTCGATGTTGGGCAGTCCGTAAAACGCCTTGCCGGACCGATCCAGCAGAACGATGCTCTGCCTTGCCCCGGCTGCGGAAACGGCGCTGACGTGAATTTCAGGGTGCGCGCCGCACAGCTCCCGGCATCCGCGAAGAATGACTTCTTCCCATTCCCCGGGCAGAAAATACTGCGCGTCCTCATACCGCTCGTCGCGATAGTAGGTATTGGTGAAAGAACGCATATCCATGATGGTTCCATCCGAGGAGGCAAGTGCCACGCGGGAATTTCCAGTTCCCAGATCCACCGCCAGATAATATCTGCTCATGATGTTCCTCCGTATCCGGCGGTCATTGTTTCAGTACTTCCCGGTTATAAATGACCGTCTCCAACTGCTCTCCGGCCATCCATTTGCAGATGCCGTCCACCAGAATATCGGACTGATGATCCGTCACCTCGTAGGTAGCTCCGCAGGTGTGCGGCGTGAGCAGCACATTGGGCAGCTTTCCGATGGACGCATCCTCCGGCGTGGGCGGTTCGCTGTCCAGTACGTCCAAAATCGCGCCGCCGATTTTCTCTTCCTCCAAAACGCTGCGCAGTGCCGTGTAATCCACCAGCGCGGAGCGGGCTGCGTTCACAAATAGCGCGTCCTTTTTCATAGACCGCAGCAGCGGTTCGGTGATCATGCCGCGGGTGGTGTCCAGCACCGGCAGATGCAGCGACACAATGTCGCTCTCGGAGAAAACCTCCTCCAGTGTGCGCTTGTGGTAATGCCCCTGATCGCCGGAGATAAACGGATCATAAAAGGAAATATCGCAGTCAAAGCCGTCGAGAATTTTGGCAACGACCCGGCTGATTCGGCCAAAGCCCACAAGCCCCACCTTTTTTCGTTGCAGTTCATTGCCCATCCAGAGATAATAGGGCGTTGTACCCGCGACCCACTTGCCATCTTCCACCCATTGAACGGAGGGGAGGAGCTTACGGTAAAATGCCAGAATTAGTCCCACCACCATCTCGGCAACCGCCTGCGTGTTGCGGCCCGGTGTGCACAGGATCGGCACACCGGCAGCAGTGCAGGCGTCCACTTGGATATTGGCGGGCGTTCCGCGGCAGTCCCCGATGAACTGTAGCTGGTCGTAGCCCTTGAGAACTTTCTCCGTCACGCGGTCCAACTCCGTAATCAGCGCATCGGGCTGTTCTTTTAGAAGATGCTCCAGTATTTCGTCCTCATAGTAGCGCTCGCCGGTTACGGTCCACGGCTCGTAGATCACCGTGTCAAACATTCTGCGCAGCTTGTCCAATCCCTCATCCGAAAACGGCGCTCTTACATACAGCTTCATGTTAAAACTTCCTTTGCCAGATTAATAAAACGCCTTGACCTGCCGGTCAAAGTAGTGGTTGAGCACATAGGGCGCGTAAACTCCCTGATCGGTGACGACACCGGAGATGAGGTGGGGCGGAACCACGTCGAAGGACGGGTAGATGGCCTTGACCTCCGGTACGGTATTGGGAATTCCACGATAGCTCAAAACCTGAGCCGGGTCCCGCAACTCAATCACGATGTCCTGCTTGCTCATCTTGTCCTGATCGGGAATGCCTGTAACAAAGTAAGGAATCCCGAAATATTTGGCCAGAATGGCAATCTGAAACGTGCCGATCTTGTTGGCGATATGCCCGTCCCGGGCAATGGTGTCCGCCGCAGAGGTAAAGAGGTCGATGCCCTCGTGCTGCATGGCGTAGGCCACCATATTGTCGGTGATGACGGTGGTATCAAATCCCATCTGGGCAAAGCAGCTGGAGGTCAGCCGCGCGCCCTGCAAATATGGCCGGGTCTCCGCGCAGAAGACACGGAAGGTTTTATTTTGCTTTCTGGCGGCTCGGATTACCGTTCCGATGATGGTTTCGCCGAAGCACTGGGTTAGAATAGTTCCGCCGGACGGAATCAAATCCGCCAGATGGTCGCCCACAATCTGCATAGTGGAGTAGCGGCGGTTCAGGGATTCCACCGTGGCTTCCACGATTTTTTCGATAGGGTCTTCTCCGCTTTCCAGTGCGTGGGCAGCAACGTCCGCGCAGTTGTTGGTAATAATGCCGTAGCGGTTGGCGGTCGTGGGACGTGCGTGGGCCAGATCATAGGCCGCCTGCTTCATAAAGGCTGCCTGCTCCGCCTTGCCCCTGTCCCGACACTCATAGGCCGCCAGAGCCATGCCCATGCCCACCGCGGTATAAGGCCCGGCGCTCTGGGTCACCATGTCCGCAATGGCCTGTACCACCTCGTGGTAGGTAACGCACTCCACAAAGCGGACTTCGGCGGGATAAATGCGCCGATCTAAAATTCTTACCCTGCCGGTTTCATACCATGCCACATGTTCGTATTGCAGCAAAAACGGCATGTTGTCATCACAGCGATGCATGATAAGCGCCCCTTATGCCAAAATCAGGCGGAACTGCTCGGTGAGCTCTGCGCCGGTGTGGAAAATCACCCGGTTTTTAATCAGAGCCACGCCCTGCTTGATG
>NZ_DALZCH010000023.1:0-36352 GCF_031978065.1 Oscillibacter sp. | reverse complement strand
CATTTTCTCCTCCTACCGGTTTGCTGATAGTCCAACTTTTCGTCCGCACCCCCTAGCGTCAAGGATTATGCGCAAATTAGTTTGCAGTCTGAAATGAAATGAAGTCAACCGGCCAAAGAGGTGTCGTCCATGGTTGCCTCCAAGTGCTTCATGTTCATGTACTTCTTGTTTCCCCACTGGGTACCGGCAACATGCCGCAGCCGCGCACAGACTAGCATAAGGGCAGAGTTTCCGTCCGGAAAGGCTCCCACCACGCGGGTGCGGCGGCGGATCTCCCGGTTAAGCCGCTCAATGGCGTTATTGGTGCGGATACGCGTCCAATGCTCAAAGGGAAACGCCATGTAGGCGAGCGTCTCCTCCACGCTGTCCTCAACCTTTTTGGCGGCCTCCTTCAGCTTTAAGTCCTTCAGCGCAACAACCACATCTCTGGCCTTTGCCAGTGCCGCAGCCTTGCTCTCCTGGGCATGGATGGCTTTGAGCATTTTGGCTACCAGCTTCGCTTTGGAGCGAGGAACAACAGAGAAAATATTGCGGTAGAAGTGGACGGTGCAGCGCTGGTATTTGGCGTCGGGGTAGACTTCACCCACTGCCTCCAGCATACCAAGACACTTGTCTCCCACAATGAGCTTGACTCCCTCAAGTCCCCGTCCCTTGAGCCATTGAAAGAAGCTGACCCAGCTGGCCTTGTCCTCCTTCATGCCTTCTGCGGCGCCTAAAACCTCACGGTACCCGTCCTCATTCGCCGCAATCGCTACCAAGATGGCCACATTCTCGTACTCTCCACCCCAGTTTCGGCGCAGATAGATGCCATCTACGTAAACATACGGGTATTTGCCGCCCTGCAAGGGACGGTTCCGCCAGTCCTCAATGTGGACGTATGCTTTCTTGTTCAGCTCACTGATGGTCGAGGGAGATACCTTGCTGCCCCAGAGTGCCTCCGTGATGTCCTCTACCCGCCGAACAGAAACGCCGGCGAGGTACATCTCAATTAGTGCTTCCTCTACGCTGCTCTCGCGGCGGCGGTAGCGTTCAATGATAGCCGTTTCAAAGGTTACGCCTTTCAGACGAGGCACATTCAACGTCACATCTCCGGAACTAGTGGTAAGATTGCGCTGGTAATGGCCGCTCCGGTATGCCTGCCGCTCCTCGCTGCGTTCGTAGCGCGCGGCCTGCGTCAGCTTCTGCGCCTCTGCTTCCAGCAGCTCGTTGAGCGTTCCTTCCACGCTGCCCCGAACCAATTCCTTGATTTGACTCTTGATTACTTCCTCGTTTAACTGTACAATTTTATCGGACATGGTTTGCTGTCTCCTTTCAGAATGGTGTGTCGTGACTTCATTCTATCAAAGACTGCAAACTATGTCTCTTTTTTTCCTTTTTCAATTTGCGCAACTTATTCTACCTTATCAAAAAAATCCCTAGAGCTATTGCAGCTCTAGGGAAAATGCTGGTGACCCGGCGGGGATTCGAACCCCGGACCCACTGCTTAAAAGGCAGTGGGTCTACTTATCCCAAAATCGTATGACTTCCAGGATAGTTTTCATAGCAGTTAGCTGGTTGTGGATTTATACTGGCATCCAATCAGTCAGCCATTCTGCTTTTGTGTTTGACCACAGTCGTTTTTGACGCTGACCATTGTAAAGACGGTAAACCCATTCATTTTCAACAGCGTTAATGGTTACCCCCTCCGATTGACTGGTAACATTTGCTTCAGTGGCATGGGCTGGAATAATGCTAGTGGAGACTAGAGCCGCCAATAGTACCAAGACAAGAGATTTTTTCGCTTTTCGCATGGTAAACACTCCATCGTTTCGATTTTATTTAAAATTATTTTTTATGTATGGTCAGCTCGTTGTAAGGGGGCATATCAAAATCTTTGGGCAAGACCTCTCCCCAATTTTCACCGTTGATGATCAGCGTATAAGTGCCGTCTGCATTTTCCTGCAAATATGAGGTTCCAGATGTTACTTGAATATAATCATCCGGTGGCAACGGTGAGTAGGGCTGGAGGACGAACGTATAGGACAAGACCAGCAGTCCCACAAGCGCTGGGAGAAGGACGGGCTTTAGCCAGGATGCTCTGGGCGGATAGAGAATCAGTTCGCAGCGTTTTGCAAGCTGGCCGGATGAACCCTCGTTTGCAAATGCGACGGAACAATAGGGCGTTTTTTTACGGCTTTTTACCTGTTTTAAAATGCAGAGGGTTGCTTCCGCGTATTCAATTCGTTTTTCTTCGCTTTGTGCTTCTACAACCCGGCGATCACAATTCAGCTCCAATATGTAATCGAGTTTCCTCCAAATCATATAGGTCAGCGGATTCCACCAGAAAGCTGCGCAAAAAGCAGCACATAGAATTTTCTTCCATAGATCCCCGTGCAGATAATGCTGCAGCTCGTGTTGGAGAACGAATTGGGCCTGTCCGTCACTAATGGTCACATCCGGCATCAGGATACAAGGATGAAACAAGCCAATAAGCACCGGCGAAGCGATTTCCTCAGACACTAGAATTTTGCAGCGATCACCGCCCTGTAGTTCATGCAAAATCCGGTTGTACTGCTTCGATTGGCTAAAACACAATCTGGAAATCCGTTTTTGCTGACGGATCATACTTCCAATCAGTATGGCCAGGTAGAGACTAGTCCCCGCTCCCCACACAGCAAGAATCAACTGTCCATATGTGATGCCAACGCCAGTCTGGGAAAACACTTCACCGCGAAGAATCGACACCAAAAAAGGCATAAGGACTGTATCCCGCAAAACAAGCGTATGAGGAAATTCCAAAGGAAAGAGAAGCCGCGCTGTACCGGTCAGCATGACGACAAGAAAACCGGAAATTCCAAACCGCTGAATAAACCACTTACTTTTTGTTAGAAAAGCGCCGGAGGCAAGAATAATTGTTCCCCATAGAGCGGACATCACCAGCGAGTATTCCGTGATCATTCCTGACGCTCCTTCTTTTTTTGCTGGATCATCTCTTCAATTTTTTCAATATCGTTGCCGGAAATGCTGTCACTATCAACAAGTGCACAGAAAAGTCCCGTGTAAACAGCACTTGCATCCTTAGAGCAAGCGGCGTTTTTCTGCACCTGCATAAGCGAATACTCCTCCGGCGTGACGGCAGCCGTAAAGGTGCGGCTGTAAACGCGGCCGGAGCGAGCCATACCGTCAACCTTAATGGCTCCTTTGGAAAGCATGTTGTTGATGATAATGTGGATGGAAATATCTTTCCAAGACTTTTCTGGAGAAAGCGTATTGATCTCCGCCGCCGTGAGCCCCCGTTCCGACGCCCAAAGCAACGATAAGATTTCATATTCAGTGGGAGAAAGTGTAAACATATCAGTCACCTCGTTGAATTTTATTTTATTCGTAAATAAGTGAAATGTCAATTAACGATTTTATATATTTAATATTGATGCTTGACATTATAATTAACGCGAGCTATAATTTATGCGTAACATAAATAAATAAATTTAAATATAACTGCATTTTTAAAGCGGTTGTTCTCATCGAAAAATATTACCATATGCCCCTTCTCCAAGTGTGGGCAAATAAAAATTATCGCTTATTTTTTTAGAGGTCATTGAAAGCAAAAGACACCTATGGAAAAGGCATAAGGGGGGATATGAACATGAGTAGTAGAAAAAGTTTAATTTTAGTCGTAATATTATTTCTTACTGGAATTGTAGTAGTCGGTATTAACTACGAAAAATTTGTCGATTTAAATTTCACTGCACAGATTATCAATGAAAAAAATCGTAAATTGATCGGAACGGAGGTGAGTGGTGGAACCCCCACAATTTTGCCATCCTCGGAAGATAGTAAAGGCAAAAATGAGATGGTAGACACTACATCCATCCTGAAAGACTTTAGCTTTTGTGATGATGCCATTGAACCTACTTCCGTCACTAAATTTCCCACTACTGGGGGGAAGACACCAGAAGTCATATTCACCAATGGCGCCTGTATCGTTTTTACCAAGGAAAAGGGAGAAGGCTGGGAATGCAAGCCGGGCGATACATTATCGTTTTCTTTTGAAAAATATCCGTCGAATGTTGTAGATGACCAAGCATTAATTATTGGATGTATTCAAAACAGAACATTTAAATCGGGAGAAACATTCACGGAACTGTCGGGGAGTTATTATACGGAAATACAGGAAGGTGGTGAGTATTTTATTTATGTTATAAGTGCAACTTCGGATTATCTTGCGATGAAGGAAGGTGAAATTGCTGTTTCATAAAGACCAGTAAAATTAATAGTTTTAAGGAGAATAGACTATGAAAAAAGTAACCAGACTATTTGCAATGCTGTTAACAATTTTGACTCTTAGTAGCATATGTATACCCATTGCTGCGCAGGCAACAGAAACATACGAGCAGACTACTATTACGCAATTTGGATATACTATTCTCGACAAAGATGGAAATGTTATTGAACGAGGAATCACACCGAATTTCAGAGCAAGATATTCTTGGAGTGGTATAAAAATAAAAAATGGTCAGTCCATAATTTTTGACATGAAAGGCACTGATTTTTTAATTGGTTCTGGAAGAAGGATCTTTTTCAAATTTACTCTTGATCGGTTTGCAGAGACAAAAACGAGTCTTAGCAAACGTGTAGAAGGCAAAACGTATTATGAAACAGTGGAGAGTACACGTGCCCAAGGGCAAAATCCATCATTACGTTATGATATTGCAGAAACGGGATACTATTTCATGGATATACAAAATATGTCTTCCGACCCAATTACAGTTACCTCTGCTGAACTAACATTTTAACTTAAAAGGCTAAAAAATAGTCTAATATTATCGTAAAAAGGTCCTTGCTACAACTCAGCAAGGACCTTTCTCTATATTAAGTATTGCTTCTTTTTACACGGCCTGCCCATTTGAACGGCCTAGGTACTTGCCAAATCCCACGCTTTAATGCAGCTTACAATGGGATGTGGTACTCTATATGTGTCACCTCTTAATTTCCTAGCCTGCAAAGCGTTGGTATAGCGTGATCGTGCGCTGAACACAACCACCTTGGTAAGGATGAGGTCCCCGCGCGTTCCGGCTCAACTATTATTTGCCGCTTATTGTTGCAAATTATGTTGCAATTACAATTTGGCAATTTTTCATTCGCTTATGTATCAATTATTGCAAGCTTTTGGCACGCCGGATTCTGACTCCGTCTGTGCATGTTAAGCAACAAAAAGCCTGCAAAACAACGCGCAAAAGTTCCGCTGCGTAGAGTACACCGTAGTGTACAAACAGCACTCAATCCATTGCGCTGCAATGATATGTCCTCCCCTGCTAAGGGAGTAGGCGGGTTAAACCGCGCGAGAGTTCGAATCTCTCATTCTCCGCCAATAAGTGCTTGAAAACCATTTGTTTTATGGTTTTCAAACACTTTTTATATTTTATTTATCAGGTGTTCAAAATCATTTTTTTAAAAACTACTAAAAAATACTCTGTGAAATTGAAAAAAACCAACCTATAAAGTACACGGAAAAATACATATAAAATAAAAGCCGCCCCTTTCAGGAGCGGCCCAGGCTTGAACAAGCGCAATTCTAATTAAGAAATCATCCTCTGTAAATCTCGCTTCGGTGTCCAATGCTCAACACCAATGCAATGATCTTTTCGTCCTGTATTTCTGCAAATATGCGGTAATCTCCAACTCTGTACCGCCACTGGCAGCTTCTGTTTGTGGTAAGCCCTTTCCCGTGCTGGCGCGGGTCTGCGCATTCCTTCAGGTTCTTTCTCAGCCACCCGATGATAAGGGCCGCAGTGTGCTTATCCAGCTTCTTTAATTGCTTCAATGCCTCTCCAGACAACTCAACATGAAAACTCATTGCAAACCCAGCTCCCTTTCTGATTCGTCAAGAGAATAGGTAGTTGGGTTGCCATTGTACGCTGCCATTGCTTTTTCATAAGCTTTCAGGTCGTATTCGTCCTCGATACGCTCAACCACAGACTGCCGTACAAGCTCGGAAATGGTAATACCGTTCATTTCAGCGTATCTTTTGGAAAGCATGGAATCCGATTCATTCAGCCTCAATGAAATCGTCATGCTCTCGCCTCCTCCTTTTTGCAATACGTTGTATTACGTGTGATGCTGTCTGTCGATAGTGTTCCCGTTGGTTTACCAAAATAGAGACTTATCCGAACACATATGGTTTATTTTTGTAAATGGCCTTCTCGGCTGTGTGATAAGCCGCCAGTAACGGATAAGCCAAAACCACTCGTCTTTTGTAGGGCGAGTGGTTTTCTATATCCTTTTTTTCTTATGAATTGACCTTTTCCGCAAAAACGGGAGTGTTTAATAACATTATACGTTAGCAGAACCAATTACCATATCATATGAGCCACCGTGGCAAACAAAATACAAGAGACGATGCCAACGGATGTTGGAATTGCGGCGGCCAGCGCCGTCCATTTCCAGCTTCCCGTTTCTTTCTTTATGGTCAGCAGAGCGGTGGAACAGGGCCAGTGTAAGAGAGAAAATAGCATTGTACTAATTGCTGTAATCCAGGTCCAGCCGTTTAATACAAACAATTCTTTCATTTGGGCGAGACTGTCAAGCTCCAGAATACTGCCCTGTGCCATATAAGCCATTATAATAATGGGAATGACAATTTCATTAGCGGGAAAGCCCAGAATAAAAGCAATTAGAATCACACCGTCCAGTCCCATCAATCGCGCAAAGGGATCTAAAAAAGAGGCGCAGTGATTCAGTATACTGGCGTCGCCGATTGAAATATTTGCCATAAGCCAGATAACCAGTCCCGCAGGAGCCGCGACGCAAATGGCTCGGCCCAGCACAAACAGCGTCCGATCAAAGATGGAGCGGACAATTACCTTCCCAATCTGCGGCTTACGATATGGCGGAAGCTCCAGAGTAAAGGAGGACGGAACCCCCTTGAGTAACGTTTTGGAAAGAAGCTTGGTAACCGCAAAGGTAACTCCAACCCCGAGTACGATCACCGCCGTCAGCAGTATGGCGGAAAGCAAGGAAGAAAGCACTCCTCCGGCGGTTCCCACAAAAAACATAGTGAGAATAGCGATCAGCGTGGGGAAGCGACCGTTGCAGGGGACAAAGTTGTTTGTCAGAATGGCCAGCAGCCGCTCCCGGGGGGAGTCAATGATCCGGCACCCGATAATCCCCGCAGCGTTGCATCCAAAGCCCATGCACATGCAAAGTGCTTGCTTCCCGCAGGCACAGCAGTGTTTAAAGGGCTTATCAAGGTTGTAGGCTACGCGAGGGAGATAGCCTGCATCTTCCAGCAAGGTAAACAGTGGAAAGAAAATGGCCATTGGCGGAAGCATAACGGATACGACCCAAGCCAAAACCCGGTAAACACCAAGGATAAGAATTCCATGAAGCCAATCGGGTGCATGGATGTATTGGAAAAAGTTCGTGAGCCGATCCTGCACCCAGAACAGGCCGTTTGATAGGAGCTGCGAAGGATAATTCGCACCCGTAATGGTTAACCAGAAAACCAATGCCAACAGGACTAGCATCACTGGATATCCGGTGAGCTTGCTGGTAAGAATTTTATCCAATCTACGGTCTGAGGCAGCATAATTAGTCTTTTCATATGTAATAGCATCTCGGCATACATCCTCCGCGTTTTTTACCAAAGCGGAAACGATTAAGTCCTTCAAACGATCCGTGTCAATTCCCTGCTCGTTTAGCTGCTTTTTAGCCAGAATAATCGCATCTTTTAATTCCTCATCCTGTAGAAACTCTTCTCCGAGATAAGCGTTGATTTCCTGGATAAGAGATTCATCCTGATCGAGGAGCTTTAAACTAAGCCACCTGCTGTTCAGTTTTCCACCGGATTTCCGCATCAGAATTAGTTGAATTTTGGAAATTGCGGTTTCTATGGCTTCCGGATAGCGTACAGACAGAGGCGCTGTTTGACTAGCCCCATCTGTGACGCGGTCAACCGCTCCCATTAGGTCGGACAGGCTTTTCTTTTTTCTTGCGACAGCTCCGACGACCGGCACCCCCAATCTTTTTGCAATCAGGGGCAGATCAATTTGAATATTTTTTCGCTTTGCTTCATCCATCAGATTGACACAGACGACGACGTTGGACGAAATTTCAAGCGTTTGTAAAACAAGATTGAGGTTGCGCTCCAAACAAGTGGCGTCGCAGACCACGACCACCGCGTCCGGCTCTCCAAAACAGATAAAGTTACGCGCAACCTCCTCCTCGGCGGAATGCGCCATTAAAGAATAAGTACCGGGAATATCCACCATGACGTAGGATTTCTTTTTTGTTTTGCAATAACCTTGTGCATTCGTGACGGTCTTTCCGGGCCAATTGCCGGTGTGCTGGTTCATGCCAGTCAGTCCGTTGAAGACAGTGCTTTTCCCCACATTTGGATTTCCGGCAAGAGCAACGACCTTGTCGTTTGGTGCTTGCTTTTGAATAACTAATCCGGAATCAACAGCTTTAATTCCAATGGAACTGTTTGTAAGACCCATTCCTATTCCTCCAAATTATAATGCGTGGATTAAGATATTTCGGCAATCCTCGGAACGAATTGCGATCACGGCCCCTCGGATCAAAAAAGCTGCGGGGTCACCGCCCGGACTTCTGCCCAGACATTCCACATCCGTATTTTCAATTAGCCCAATATCCAATAGGCGGCGACGCATGCTTCCTGTGGATTGCAGTGCGCTGACGGTGGCATGCTGGCCGGGCTTTATATCATTCAAACAAATTTGATTATTCATAACCGATACACCCTTCGAATAATTTAGGATAAGGAAACTTTCTATCAATATGTTATGCACGGTACCGTAAATGGTTACCGGTATTTGCGTAGCCATGAAGAGGTGCAAAAAATGATTTATTCAGACGAATTCTATACCATGAAAGGGTATGAGCTCAATGCTGACGGCGAACTAACCAGCGCCATGGAGGATTATCTGGAAATGATTTCACGCCTGACAGGGCAGAATGAATCCGTCCGGGTAAGCGATCTGTCTAAAATGCTGCATGTAAAAGCATCCTCTGTCACAAAAATGGTGCAGCAACTGGGGCAGTCTGGATTTATCCAGGCGGAAAAGTACGGAGATATTTATCTGACGGACAAAGGACGGGAGGCTGGCAATTATTTACTTTATCGCCATGAAGTAATTTCCCGTTTTCTGTGCGCATTAAATCATTCAGATAATGAATTGGAGCAGGTCGAGAAAATAGAGCATTTTCTCGACCGTACTACGGTGAAAAGTCTGGAGCTTTTGACTGCGCACCTTACAGAAAAATGAGTGTTATGCAGAAGGGGTGACGTGTACCATGCAGTGCTTTACCTCAAAGACAGAATGTTCAACGCTGTCATAAATGAAGTGCACAGCCTTATGGGGCTGTGCAAGGCTCATGCTGTGATCCAGCGCGACTTCCACATCGCATTCCACTGTTCAACAGGTATAAAATAACTGTGGGGCCAGCGCTTAAAAAGCGCTGGCCCCACACCTGCTTCTAAATTATTTAAGATTGCTGCTGATATACTCTCCGGCAACGCTGAGCACATAGTTCTGGCAGGCTGCACCAGTTTTCCAATCGAAGTTTTCTCCGTAAATACCGGTGTTGGACAAAATGCGCACACCCAGATATGGAACATGATAGGTTTGGCAAATCTGCGCGGCGGCATCGGTTTCCATTTCTTCGCAGGAGGTTCCGACCGTCTTGTTCAAATAGAGCATCCGATCAATCTGGTTGTTCCATTCGTTGGAGGTGCCAATGGTCCCTTCCACCACGGAGCCATCGGTGTAGCTGTTTTTGACAGCGTTGGCGGCTTGCAGCAGGGCAAGGTCGGCATTATGATAGACAGCCTGTGTAAAGGTAGCTGCCTCTCTGTCATAAGCATAGACGCCGTTCATTTCAAAGGCGGTGTAGTCAACACCCGCGCCCTTGGCGGAGGCAATGGTTTTCCATGCAGAGTAGTTGACGGTTCGCCTTCCCAGAACAATATCATAGGTGTGCAGGGCCGGGTCGTGCCCGCCGGAGGTACCCTGATCGATCACCGCAGAGGGATTGAAAAATTCCATGGCCAGCGCGGTGGAGGCACCCGTATTGGCAAGGCCCTGTTCCGTACGGCAGACCACTACCGGATAGCCGTTGTAGGTGCCAGCCACATAGTCCCACTGGCCCAGCTTGTAGGCGGTAGGATTACTCAGAGCGCTGATCATCGTGGTCGTCTCAATGTCCATGGCGCCTTCCAGCAGGATGGGCCTCTGTGTTTTATCATAGCTCTGGGTATTCAAAGAGGTCTTTTGGCTGTTGGCGGTCACAGAACCGGGCGCGCTGCTGAGATAGGAGGTGATATACTGTTTTGCCACATTGAGAACGTAGCTTTGGCAGGCCGCGCCGGTTTTCCAGTCAAAGTTCTCGCCATAAATTCCGGTATTAGACAGAATGCGGATGCCTAGAAACGGAATGTCATAGGTCTTGCAGATCTGGGCAACGGAATTGGTTTCCATTTCCTCGCAGGAGGAGCCGAAGGTTTCGTAAAGATACAGCATACGGTCAACTTGATTGTTCCAAGCATCGCAGGAATCAATAATACCATTTACAACACTGCCCTGGGTATACGTGCCCTTGACGGCATTGGCGGCCGCCAGCAATGTGGCATCGGCATCGTAGTAGACCTGCTGCGTAAATTTTCCGGCTGTTTTGTCATAGGCATAGACGCCCTGCATTTTAATGTCTTTGTAGTCCACACTGGCTCCCTTGGCGGATGCGCCGGATTTCCATGCGCTGCCGTCAAAGGACTGTTTGCCGATTACGATATCATAGGTGTGCAGAGCGGGGTCATGTCCGCCAGAGGTGCCCTGATTGATGACGGCGACAGGATTGAAAAACTCCATCGCCAGCGCCGTGGAGGCGGCGGCATTGGCCTGCCCCTGTTCGGTTCGGCAGACCACCACGGGGTAGCCGCAGTATGTTCCCGCAACGTAATCATACTGGCCTAGTGTGTATTCCACTGGATTGGTTAGAGCTTCGACCATTGTGGTGGTTTCAATCCCCATGGCGCCTTCCAGCAGCAGCGGGCGCTTGGCACTCGTATAGGCAGCTTCCGCTTTGCTGAAATAGTTATAGAGAATCTGAGCCAACTGGCCGCGGGTCACCGCACCGGCGGGATTCAGCTTGTCTCCGCTACCATTGATGATCCCAGAGCCCACCGCCATTTTCATATAGGGCAGCGCATAGGAGGCCACCTGATCCACATCCTTATAGGCAGACAAATCTCCGCCTTGCAAGGTTTCGCCGGTCAGCTCTGCATAAGCGCACATCACCTTGACAAGCTGCTGGCGGTTGAGCTTCGTATTTGCAGAAAACCCCGCCGACGTACCCTCTGTCAGGCCGGTGCCTTTAGACCATGCGGCAGCAGAGGCGTACCATGCGTCTGGTGCGACATCCTGAAAAGAAGTTATGCCGGAAACGGAAGGCGTTTCCTGAATATTGTAAAGCGTCTGAAACAACTGGGCACGGGTCACCGTGTTTTCGGCACGAAAAGTTCCGTCTGCGTATCCATTCATATATCCCCGTTCCCATACAAACTGAACGGCCTTCAAAAACGCGGAATTTTCTGCCACATCGCCGGGGCCGGTTTTGCTTGCGGGTTTTGCGGAAACGGCCGTGGTCATGATTGTCAGCATTGACATTGCCAGAACAAAAGACAGCATCTTTTTCGCTATTTTCATCTTTCAATAACCTCTCTTCTAGTTGTAGTGCGGATTAAAGGTATTACCTTAATCAAGATGGTATTTTACAGGACTTTTAAATAAAATGCAAATAAATAATAAATTTTCGGCGATATAAAAAAAGAAGCGCCGTTTCCGGCGCTGGTTTCCGTGCTTTTGCACCCAAAGCTTTGTTTTTTTCGGGTTTACACTATTTTTTATCAAATATGCTATCCCTGTTTTTCAAATAGGTTGTCCGGTTGCCTTTCTCACCTCCGTGCAGTTCATTGGTTGCAAATTCATAGAATCTTTTGGCGGCCGGGGAGATTTCGTTCATCGGAGTCACCGCGATGCCGATTTCAACGGTTTGGGGTGGGTTCAGTGGCAAAATTTTAATTTGGCTGGTCCATGCCCCGCGAACCAATGCATTGTTGGTGCTGATGCCCAGCCCTGCGCCCACCATGGAGCAGGTGGCGTAGCTGTCTGTGGAGGAAAAGCACTGGTGGGGTGTCAGTCCCAGTCGGGCGAACATTCGCGTGGCGTCTATGTCTTCTCCCGGATAAGTGGCGATGTAGGGTGCGGAGGCAAATTCCTCCACGGGAAACACGTCCATTTCGGCCCAGATGCTGTCCGGCGGAACCCAGACAACCATCGGGTCATTGAGAAGGGGAAGCCACTGAAAATTTCCTTCCCGGCGGCTGATGATGCAAAAGTCTGCCCGGTGCTCTGCCAGAGCGGCGGCAAGACGGGTGCTGGTTCCCTCAAGAATCTGGATTTCGATGCCGGGATGGCGCCGCCCAAAAGCTGCCACCAGGTCCGCAAGCCAGTGGTAACAGACGGGATAGGCGGTGCCCACTGTGACAGAACCGATTTCGAGGCCGCGAATCTCGGCAGTCATCTGGGCGTACCGCTGCGCAGTTCGGTCCAGCTCCTGCAAAAGAGGCAATAGGCGGAGGCAGTCCGCCGTGGGGGTCACGCCGTTTCGGCTGCGCTTCAACAGGAGAAATCCGGCTTCCTTTTCCAGTGAATCCACCATGCGGCTCATACCGGAGGGGGTGTATCCCAGTTGCTCCGCGGCGGCGGACAGACTGCCTTCTCTGATGGCGCACAAGACGGCGCCGCACTTTTCCGTATCCATGGGAGTCTCCTTATTTGCGATTTTGTCAAATAAAATGTGATATATCTTCGCTTTACGCAAGCATACTCCCGTGCTATGATTCTGTCAAGAAAAGTGGAGAGGCGGTCTCAGAATGACGAAGAGCAAGGCGGAGGTGCTGTTGGCAGGCGTAATTCTGGCGCGCAGCACGTCGTATCTGTTTACCAAGATAGGGCTGAAAACATTGGATACATTTAATCTAATGGGGGTCCGTTTTTTAGTGGGCTTTCTCTTACTTTTCCTTTTGTTTCATAAGCGGTTGTTCCATTTAAAGAAAAAAACAATTCTTGGAGGGATGGCGCTTGGGTTTTCGTTTTTTATGGTGATGACGGCTGAGTTGACCGGTCTGAAGACCACACCCACGGCCACCGTTTCGTTTTTGGAGAATACCGCCGTGGTGTTTGTACCCTTGTTCGAGGCGGCTTTGCGCCGCCGTCTGCCGGGACGGTGGACCGTGTTTGGCGCGGCAACGGCTCTGGCGGGCGTGGCGCTTCTAACCTTACGGGAGTCGCTCTCCATCGGTGCCGGAGAGTGGTTCTGCATTGCTGCCGCAATGCTTTACGCCGGCTCGATCATCCTGACGGATCGCCTCTCCCGTCAGGATGATCCGCTGACGCTGGGAATTCTGGAGGTGGGCTTTGTGAGCCTATTTGCGCTGATGGCTTCGTTTATAACTGAGACGCCCCGGCTGCCTGCTGGGGGTGTGGAATGGGGCGTGATTCTGGTGCTGGCGGTGGTTTGCACCGGATTCGGGTTTACGCTTCAACCGGTGGCGCAGCGGTATACCGGCGTGGAGCGGGCGGGCCTGTTCTGTGCGCTGAATCCTGCATCCGCTGCTGTGCTGGGCGCAGTGTTCCTCCACGAGCGGCTGGGATGGCGGGGGCTTTTGGGATGCGGGCTGGTTCTGGCATCGGTGGCGCTGTCCCGTCTGGGCGCGCCAAAGCAAGAGCTTGAGGAGGAGCCAGCTGCCTAAAGGGTGAAGAAAACACGCGGAGGCGCCGACAGCGCTTCCGCGTGTTTTTTGTGGGCAATCACAGGTGTGTTTTGTCCAATCTGTAGCGGCGCTTTTACGATTCCCGCCCCTGAAACGCCTCCCGCAGTTTGGCCAGCGCCTTTGTCTCCAAGCGTGATACGTAGCTCCGGGAGATGCCGAAAGAGGAAGCCACTTCCCGCTGAGTCAGAGGAACTGTGCCGCCCAGGCCGTACCGTAGGCGGATGATCTCCGCCTCCCGCCGAGTCAGCGTTTCAGCCACAAGGCGGCGCAAACGCTGAGCGTCGTCCCGGTCCTGGATGTCGTCCAGCATCGTGTCGTTGACGCCTACCACATCCATGAGCTGCAATGCGTTGCCCTCTTTGTCCGTGTCGATGGAGTCTGCAAGAGACACGTCGCCTTGAAGTTTTTTCTGGCTGCGGAAATACATCAGAATCTCGTTTTCTATGCATCGCGCCGCATAAGTGGCAAGCCGCGCGCCCTTGGACGCGTCAAAGGTGGAAACGCCTTTGATTAGGCCGATGGTGCCGATGGAAAGCAGGTCTTCCTGATTGCTCTGGGCACAGTAGTATTTCTTCACCACATGAGCCACCAGCCGTAAGTTCCTCTCGATCAGGGCGTCCCGCGCCTTCATGTCCCCCTCGGCCATCTGCCGAAGATATTCCCGCTCCTCCTCAGATGTCAGAGGCTTCGGAAAGGAGCCCCCTCCGTTGAGCCGCAGGGTAAAAAGAAGCGTATTGGCGAACAGCAGCAGTGCCGCAGTCAGCATAAGCCCTCCCTCTTGACGGCGCAGTTTGCGCCGCGTCTGCCGCTTTTATGAAGCGAGCGGTCCGCCGATTCAAAGGCGCACCCACAGGCGCCCTCTTCGCTATCCTATGCGGCGGCGGCAGGTTCCTATGAACGCGAATTGCCGCCGGGCGAAAGCAAAAATCCCGTCCGGCGGTGCGCTTTCCTCCTGCGATTTGGCTGGAGAGCGAAGGTCTGTCTCCCGATAAAGCGGGTGGCGATAGAACGGACTCGCGGTGGGCAGCGTGACCACCGACAGGGAAGCGGAGACTGCTTGGCCGCCCGCGCTTTCGATGGAACTGGAAAAGCGGGGCCAGACATTTGTCCGGCCCCGCTTGGGGTGTTTTTTGCTTTTTAAGGGTTAGCCGGGGAAGGTGCCTTCGGTCATCTGGGTAATGTAGTTTCTGTAAGAGTCTTGGATGTCGGTGGAAACCAACGCATCGTTGAAGGCGCCGATAGCCAGGCAGTTGTTGTCAAAAGAGCCATAGATGGTCTTGTTGCCGAAGCTGCCGGCCTCAACGTCCTGCATAGCCAGTTTCAGCATACCGGCGTTGTCGGTGACAACGGAGCCGATCAGGCAGGGGTTCTGGCCCAGAGCCACTAGGTCGGCGGGCTGGCCAATGTCGAAGATGGCAATTTCACCGCTGCCGTTGGCGGCGTCAATTGCCTGCCGGGCGCCGGAGTCCACGGCGGAAGCGTCGCCAAAGAAAACGTCGGCCTTCTGGGAGATCATACCGTTGGCAAGCTCCATGCCCTTGGCCACGTCGTTGAAGGAGCCTGCATAGGCGGAGAGAACGGTGATGTCGGGATTGATGGCCTTGGCGGCCTTCTCAAACCCGGCCAGCTTCGCCTTGGTGGTGTCGATTTCCATGCCGCCGATAAAGCCCAAAACGTTGGTCTTGCTCATCAGGCCCGCCAGCGCACCAGCCATGTAGCCAATCTGGTTGGCGTCGGGCAGGATGCTGGTGATATTGTCGGTGGGCAGAGTGGTGGCGCCGTTGAGCACGGCGAAAGCAATGTCGGGATAGTCCTTGGCAACCTGAACGGTGGCGTCTGAATACTGGTTGCCGGGCAGGAAGATCATGTCATAGCCCATGTCGCAAAAGCCTGTCATGGAGTTGGCATAGTCGGACTGGGCCACGCTGTCGGCATAGTTGGTTTCCCAGCCGAGATCGGCGGCAGCAGCCTCCATGGCATTATAGCAGGCGGCGCCCCATCCGCCGTCGGAGATGCTGGAATCGCAGATCATGGCCACCTTATAGACCTTGTCGCTGCCACCGGAAGCGGCGGCGCTGCCCGCGGAACCGCTTGCGGACGCAGGGGGGGTGGAGCCGCCGCCACAGGCCGCAAGAGACACGGTCATAGCAAGCGCAAGAGCCAGTGCAAAGAATTTCTTCATTTTCATTTTCCTCCGTAATTTAGATTTTGGGTTGGTTACTTTATCAAAAGGCGGGAGCCTGATGAATGGAACTCAGCGCTCCTCGCGCATATACGGCTTTCCGTTGGATGCGGGCCCGGATTTCTTAATGCCCAGCACCGCCAGCGCCGCCAGCGTGAAGAGATAGGGGATCATCTGGAACAGCTGATAGGGGGTGGAGGTATTGAAAATTTGCAGACGGAGCTGAAGCGCGTCGCAGAAACCGAAGAGCAGGCAGGCCATCAGCACGCCGCCCGCGCTCCACCGGCCGAAGATGACCGCGGACAGGGCGATGAAGCCGCGCCCGGCCACCACGCCGTCGGAATAGGTGTTGACATAGCAGGTGGTGAGATACGCGCCGCCGATGCCCGCCAGCGCGCCGCAGATAATGCAGGCCACGTATTTCTGGCGAATGACATTGATGCCCAGCGTTTCTGCCGCCTTGGGATACTCGCCCACGGACTTGTAGTTCAGGCCGGCCTTCGTGCGGTTGAAGAAGATGGCGGTGAAAATGACCATCAGATAGGCGAAGTAGACCATGGGAGTTTGGTCAAAGACGAGCTTGCCAAAAAAGGGGATATCCTTCAAACCGGGGATTGCCACGGTGGGCATCAGGGTTGCCTGCGCCAGCGTAGAGCTGACGCCGAAGTAAATCCGGTAGATAAAAGACGCCACCGCAGGGGCGAAGATGTTGATGGCCATGCCGTAGACAATCTGCGGGGCGCACAGGGAGATGGTGCAATAAGCGTAAATCATGTTGATCAGCACGCCGCCGCAGGCTCCCGCCACAATCCCAAGGAAGGGGCTGCCCGAGAGGAAGGAAACCATAAAGCCAGTCAGCGCGCCGAAGGACATGATGCCGTCCAGACCGATGTTGACGAGGCCCGCCCGCTCGGAGTAAAGCTCCGCGAGGGCCACCATCAGAATGGGGGTTGCCATGCGGACAGTGGAGAGAATCAGTTCACCGATATCCATATTACTTCACCTCTCCCTTCTTTTCTAGATGGTTTGAAAGCCACTGGCGGATGTTCGGCAGCTTGACCAGCGCGGTGCCGGCCACGGCAAAGACAATCACCAGAGCCTGAATGATGCCGATGACGGAGGTGGGAACGCCGGTTCCGGCCTGCATGGTGTTGGCACCGGTGCGAAGCACCGCGAAGAAATAGGCCACCACCACCGTGGCTACCGGGTTGAGCTGGGCAATCAGCGCCATGGCCACGCCGTCAAACCCGTATCCCACGGCATAGCCGCTGATCAGGCGGTATTGGGTGCCCAGCAGCTCCACGCTGCCGCCAAGGCCCGCCAGAGCACCGGAGACGATAAAGCTGTACAGAATGTACTTCTTGACGCTGAAGCCGTTAAACTCGGCGGCGGTCATGTTCAGGCCCACCGCCCGGAGCTGAAAGCCTTTGGAGGTGCTGAACAGGAAGTACTGTACCACTGCGGCCACCGCCAGCGCGATGACAACGCCCCAGGTGACCCGCAGGTCGGAAAAAATGCGCTGAAGCTGCGTGGCGTCCGGCACGGCAGCGGTCTGGGGGACGTTGCCCTCCCGCAGAACGCTGGTGTACAAAAGACCCATGAACAAAGTTGCCACATAGTTGAGCATGATGGAGACAATCATCTCGTTCAGGCCCCGGGTAATTTTCAGAATGCCGGGAATCGCGCCCCACAGGCCGCCCGCCACCGCGCCGAAGAGCAGGCAGAGCAGCGTGGCCCCGGGTCCCTCAATGCCCCAGGTGGTGGCCACCCAGCAGGTGGCGATGGAGCCCATGATAAACTGCCCCTCACCGCCAAGGTTAAACACGCCGCAGCGGTAGGCAAAGCAGGCGCAAAGGCCCGTAAAGATCAGGGGCGTTGCCTTTACCAGCGTGGAGGCAATGTTGTTGGCCTTGCCGAAGGCACCCTGAAAAAGGTATCCTACTGCGCTGACGGGATTGCTCCCCAGCGAGGCAATAATAATGGCGCCAATGAGGAAAGCCAGCAGCACGGAGGCCAGCGGCACCAGAATACTTACCAGATTCTTTCTGATTTTCATAACGATCCCGCCCCCTTATTTGCCGGCCATGGCCAGGCCAATTTCCTCGATAGGAGGATTCTTGCCGGAGTAAACGCCCATAATCTGCCCCTCAAACATGACGATGATGCGGTCGGAAACCTCCAGCACTTCGTCAAAGTCCGCAGAGATCAGCAGCACGCCACAGCCGTGAGCCCGCGCGTCGATCATAGAGTCATGCACATAGCGGGTGGCGCCGATGTCAAGGCCCCGGGTGGGGTGCACGGCCACCAGCAGATCGGGATCGCCCTCCAGCTCCCGGGCCAGAATGACCTTTTGCTGGTTTCCGCCGGAGAGATTGCGGCACTCCTGATCCACGGACTCGCAGCGGATGTCGTATTTCTCCTGCATGCCCAGCGCGTAATCATGGATGGCCTTTTTCTTCAGGTGCAATCCGTGTCCATCGGAAAAGCGGTCTTCCTCCGTGCTTTTCAAAATTAGATTGTCCTGCACGGACATGTTGCCGATCAGGCCCATCTTGTTGCGGTCTTCTGGAATGTGGGACACGTTTTCCAGAATAAAGCCGTTGGGAGTAAAGCGGGCGACGGTGGAGCCTTTCAGGTCCACCACGCCCTCCTCTGGCGTGAGCACGCCGGTGACAATCTGGGCAAGCTGACTCTGGCCGTTGCCGTCCACGCCCGCGATGCCCACGATTTCGCCCCGGCCCACGGTCAGGGACACGTCGTTCAGCCCGTTGTGTTTGGAGGATTTGTGAAAGCTCACATGCGTCAGCTCCATCACGGGCGCGCCCGGTTTTTCAATTTTTTCATAGCGGGAGGGGGCAAGATCCCGGCCAATCATCAGGTTTGCGAGCTGGCAACTATCCGTTCCGCGGCAGTCCAGCGTACATACCGTCTGTCCCGCCCGCAGCACCGTGACCCGGTCGGAAATCTTCATCACCTCGCGCATTTTGTGGCTGATAAAAATGACGCTCTTGTTCTCGCTTTTCAGCTTTTCGATGATGGCAAACAGGCCCTCGGTTTCAATGTCGGTGAGGGCTGCGGTGGGCTCGTCCAGCACCAGAAGCTCTGCGCCCCGGTACAACGCCTTGAGGATTTCCACCCGCTGCTGCGCGCCCACGGCGATTTCGGTGACGGGCTTGTCCAGCTCCACGTCCAGCCCATAGCGCTCCGCCAGCTCCAGAATTTCCTTGCGTCGGGCATCCTTGTCGATGAACAGGCCCGTTGTCCGCCGGTCGCCCAAAATGATGTTCTCAAGAACCGTCATTGCCTCCACCAGCATGAAGTGCTGGTGGACCATGCCGATGCCCTTTTTTACCGCCTCGGCGGGAGAGGCGATTTTCACCGACTCCCCATTCAAATAGATTTTTCCGGCGGTGGGCTGATAAAGGCCAAACAGCACGTTCATCAGCGTACTCTTCCCAGCGCCGTTTTCGCCCAGAAGCGTGTGGACTTCGCCGCGCCGCACGTCCAAATTAATGTCCCGGTTGGCATAGACGCTGCCGAACTGCTTGGTAATGTGTTCCATGCGCAGAAGTTCTTCCATTGGCATCTCCCCCAATCATAAAAAGAGGGACGAAAGCGCAGATAAATTCCACTGGCTTTTCGTCCCCGTTGACACACCTGAATTATTTTTATACTACCTTAAAAATAGTAAAGTGTCAAGGCGAAATTCCGTCCTATCGAAGGGAATTATTGGGCTTGTCGCGGTCTTAACGGCTTGCCGAACACTCCGCTCAATCACGGCCGGTGGGCGGCTTGGGCGGTGGTGGGGCCGAACTGTTTTTCCCGGCGGTTTCTTCGCGCTTGAAAAAGCCGGACCAGATGGCACCCGTGGGGCAGGCCGCCTTGCACGCGCCGCATCGAATGCACTCCGCCGAGTTGATATTCCCAGTTACGTCCACGCCCATTTTGCAGGCCTTTTCACACCGCCCGCAATGAATGCAGGCGCTCTCATTCACGCCCATCTGATAGACGCTGAAGCGATTCAGGAGACCGTAAATGGCCCCCAGGGGGCAAAGATATTTGCAAAACGGGCGGTATACCAGAACTGAACCCGCGATGACCAGCACCAAAAGCACCAGCTTCCATGAGAATAGAAACCCGGCGGCGGCCCGCAGCGCCTCGTTGGTCGCCAGCAGGGGAATGCCGCCCTCCAGCGTTCCGGCGGGGCAGACGTATTTGCAGAAAAACGGGTCGCCAATGCCAAAGGCGTCCTTCAGCAGTGCGGGAAGCAGCAGTACGGCGGCAAGAGACACGTATTTTCCCCAACGCAGCGCCCGATCCAGCCGCCGGGGCGGACTGGGCTTGGGAGAGGGGATTTTGTGCAGCAGGTCCTGCACAAAGCCAAAGGGGCACAGAAAGCCGCAGATCAGCCGACCAAAAAGCACGCCGAACAGCAGAACTATTCCCGTCACGTAATAGGACACGCTCCGCGTCCTCCCGCCAATCACCGCCTGTAAGGAGCCAATGGGGCAGGCCCCAGCGGCGCCCGGGCAGGAGTAGCAATTCAGCCCCGGCACGCACAGGCGCTTGGAGGGCCCCTGATGAATGCGCCCGATGACAAAATTGCCCAGATACGGGTTGTGGGCAAGGGCCGCCAGCGCCTGAATCAAGTGTCGAATACCCTGTTTCATCAGCCGATCCCGATGCACTCAAGGCAGATGTTCACTGCCTTTTGCAAAACCTCCGCCGGCTCGCCAACAGAAATGCCCACGGCAATCAGGCCCACGGAGACGACAAAAATTGCCGCAGTGACGAGGTGCTTTCCTGTCAACCGACGGTGAGGCCGGGGGGCGTCCTTTGCCGTCATTCCGTCGTCTCCAACAGGGAGTCAATAATTTTAGACCACTCCTCGCCGCTGCGGGCGCCCACATAAGACTGGCCAACAAGCTCGCCCTTGTCGTTGACAAAAATCGTCTCTGGTACGGAGCTGACGCCAGACAGCTTGGCGGCAATCAAATCCGCCGAGGGCAGCAGATGGAGATAGTTTGCCCCGGTCTGCGCCACCAGATCCCGGGCAGTCTGCACCATATCAGGGGAAAAGGCACCGCTGGTCTGCGGAATGTCTACCACGATGCCCACCACCTGAACGCCACGGTCCGCATAGTCGGCGGCCAACTGGCCCAAATCCGGCATTTCCCGCAGGCAGGGGCCGCAGAAAGTGGCCCAGATGTTAATTGAGGTCAGCTTGTAATCCGCAAAAATGCGCTGGTCCACGGGAACGCCGTTTAAATCCCACGCGGCGAAGGAGGACAGGGCTCCCGCCGTTTCAACGATCTGATAGTCTCCGCTCTCCGTCTCATAGGGCCAGTCGATGATGCCGCCGAAATCACTGAGATTCGTATAGCCCATGTCCGAAAGCTTCGTCGCGGCCTGCGCGCTGCGGTTTCCGCTGCGGCAGTAAATCAGAATCTCCGCGTCCAGCACGGGGAGCTGGGCCGGCGGCTCGGTGCCGATCTCCTCATTGGGAAGCAGGATGGCCCCGGGAATGTGGCCCTCCGCGTATTCTCCGGCGGTGCGCACGTCCACCACCACGGGCGTCCCGGCGGTCATGCGCTCATGGGCTTCCTCGGCGGTGATTTTAACCGGCTCCGGAAAAACGGCCTCGGAACCGCTTCCTGAAGCCGACGGCTCGCTGGGTGAGCAGGCGCTCAAAAAAAATAAAAGAGACAGGCTCAGTATGGCTGTTATTTTTTTCACAGTCGTTCCTCCTTTACGGCGGCAGCGGCAATGCTTTGTGCAGTCCGATGCGGGGTTATAAGAGATGTAGTACCCTTCATATGTATCATATTAGGGGCAAAATTGCAAGGATATTTTCGGAATGATTACTATTTATTGGACTTATAGCTATCCCGTATTTAGCTTATATGCTTTTTTTGAAGGGAAAAACCAGCGCTTGCGCAGCCGGAGTGATAAGGCCCGCAGAGGCGGCATAGGATGGTATTGTCGTCAGGAAAGCGTCTTTGCGTCCGCGCGCCGCTGGAGAAGTCCGGCGGCAGGCGGACGCAAGGAGGCGCGCCGTCAGCAATCAAATCCACATGCCGCAGGGAGGAGCGCTTAAAGTATGAATGGTGAAAACAACACCGCGCCGGTGCAAAACACACGGGGCGGACTGGGACAATTGCAGATCAATGCGTTTTTGGAGAACCAGCGTGTGCCGGCAGAGGACGTGTCCGTCCGGATTGTCGACCCGGACTCCGGAAATGTTTTGGAAGAGGTCCGCACCAACGCACAGGGGAAAGCGCCGGAGCTGACCTTTCCAACGCCACCGTTGGAATTTTCTATGGAGGCCGGACGGCCCCGGCCTTTCAATCAGTACAACGTGCTCGTCTCGCTTCCGGGCTATGGGCAGACGATCATCGAAAATGTGCAGATGTTCCCCGAGGTCACGGCAGTGCAAAACGTGGCCCTGCGGCCGACGTTTTCGGGCCTTTTGATTCCCTATCCCACGCTTTGGGGAGATTTTCCGCCCAAAATTCCGGAGGATGCGGTAAAAGAGCTTCCCTTTGCTCAAAATCTGGTGGTTCTGCCGGCGCCGGTGGTGCCGGAGCTGATTATAGTGCATCAGGGCCGTCCGGAAAATACCGACGCCGCCAACGTCACGGTGCTTTTTACAGACTACATCAAAAACGTGGCCAGCAGTGAAATTTATTCCACTTGGCCCCGGGAAACAATCAAGGCAAACGTTTTAGCCATCATCTCCTTCACCCTCAACCGGGTTTATACGGAGTGGTACCGAAACAAGGGTTTTGACTTTACAGTCACCAATTCCACGGCCTACGATCAGGCGTTTACCTATGGGCGCACCATCTTCCGGGAGATTTCGGAGGTGGTGGACGAAATATTTACCACCTATATTACAAAGCCGGACATTGTTCAGCCACTGTTCACCCAATATTGCGACGGGGCGCGGCGGAACTGCCCGGGCTGGCTGAGCCAGTGGGGCTCCAAGGACTTGGGGGATCAGGGCTATCCCGCCCTGCAAATTCTAAAAAGCTTTTACGGCTATGATATCTTTTTAGAGCAAGCGGAAAAGGTGGAGGGCATTCCCATCTCCTTTCCCGGCTATGTGCTGGAGGAGGGCTCTACCGGTGCGCCCGTGCAGACGATCCAGCACCAGCTTAACGCCATTTCCAACAACTATCCCTTGATCCCAAAGGTGGCGGAGGACGGCGTGCACGGAGAGAGCACGGCAAATGCCGTCCGGGTATTTCAGGAGACGTTTGACCTGCCGGTGACGGGGCGGGTCAATTTCCCCACATGGTATCGCATCTCCGGAATTTATACCGCCGTGGCCAATCTGGCGTAGCTTCCGCAAACGGGCCGAACCGCCCGCCGCGCAATACCACCAAAATAAATCGAACCGGGTCCCTGCGCCATAGGCGCAGGGACCCGGTTGCATAAATGTCGATCAAACGCCATCAAAAAGGCGCGAAGAGCGCGGACGGTTTTTTAAAAATCCTCCTGAAGCACGTAGACGCTCATGACATCTTTGGACTCGGAGGCCGTATCGTAAACCACGGAGAGGAAAATGTCTTCATACGCAAAATGAGCGTCTCCGTCCTTGTCGCTGAGAGGCTGGCCGAAAACCTCTGTAAAGTCAGACAGGCTGTCACCCAGATGAAGCCCGTTCAGATCAATGCTGTCTGTCATCACAAGAACCTGCGCCACCTTCGTGTAGGTGTCGGCGTCAAACCAGACGCGGATGCCTGCCTTTTCAAAGGCCAGACCGCCCTCGTCCACGGATTCGGGCGTTTCGTCTCCCAAGGCGGAGAGCAGCTCCTCCTGCGTCATGCCCAAAAGCCCCGTCAGGTCCGAAAGATCCATGGCTCCGGTGTCCTCCGCCTGAGAAGACCCGGCGGAAGAGGTTCCCGACTGGGCGGACCCGGAAGAGGAAGCCTGCCCCGCGCTGCCGGAGGAACCGGCGGGCGGCTGCGCCGCGCAGGCGCTCAGCGCCACGAGGGACATCGCTGCCAATAGTGCCAGCATCCGCTTTTTAAAAAGAGTAAGCGGTTTCATTTTTCCTGTCATACAAAATACCTCCAAAAGTAATCCCTGCCGTATTTGGCTGGGCTTGTAATAGCTTGACGTAAGCGCCTTCCAATAAGTTTCGATTTTAAAAAAATTTTTTCTTGCCAGCGGAAAAAACGGGGCATTTGCCGCTTGACAAAGCCACCGGGCCCGGTATATGTTGAATTCAGATTTCATTGCCGCCCGCTTTTGCGGGCGGCTGAGCGCTGCGGCCCATGGGCTGCGGAATATGGGGCGGCGGCTTTAAAATTGTCGCAATTGCGGTTGGTTTTTAAAGGAAAAGTATGTTATAATGTTGGCAAAGCAGGCACTGTAATTGTTTTTGGCTGCGTTTCCGCCTGCCTGAGAGTGCTTGAAAAGAACGGTGAAACCGTTGATTACGCCGTATGGCAGTATGGAAACGCTGCGTTTTAGAAAGGTAAGGTGTTGACTATGCACTGTATTCGGAAGGTAACGGAGGATTTGCTCTGGCTTGGCGTCAGCGACCGTCAGGCCCCTCGCTTTGAGGCGGCCCATCCCACGCCCCGGGGCATGTCCTACAACTCCTATCTGCTGCTGGATGAAAAAACCGTCCTGTTTGACACGGTGGACCGGGCGGTGCAGACCCAGTTTTTTGAAAATCTGGAGTATGCGCTGGGGGAGCGGCCGCTGGATTATGTGTTTGTCCACCATATGGAACCGGACCACGCCGCCACGCTGGGCGATCTGATGTTTCGGCATCCTGAGGCCACGATTGTGTGCAACGGGAAGTCCGTCAACATGATTCACCAGTTCCACTGCACAGACCCCAAGCGGGTGATTCTTGTAAACGAGGGGGATTCCCTTCCCACCGGGCGGCACAACTTCACCTTTTACAATGCCCCTATGGTCCACTGGCCGGAGGTGATCGCCAGCTATGACTCCACCGACCGCATCCTGTTCACCGCCGACGCTTTCGGTAGTTTCGGCGCGCTGAACGGAATTCTTTTTGCCGACGAGGTGGACTTTGACCGGGACTGGTTGGACGAGTTCCGGCGGTACTATACCAACATTGTGGGGAAATACGGCCCGCAGGTGCTTTCGCTGCTGAAGAAGGTTTCGGGGCTGGAGCTGGGGATGATCTGCCCGCTCCACGGTCCGGTGTGGCGGAAAAATCTGGACTATCCCCTGAGCAAATATGCCAAGTGGGCCGCCTACGAGCCGGAGGTGCAGGGTGTGCTCATCGCCTTTGCCTCGGTCTACGGGGGGACGGAGGCCGCGGCCAACATCCTTGCCTGCCGTCTGGCGGAGCGGGGCATCGCCGTGGATATGTACGACGTGTCCGTGACCCACTATTCCTATGTATTGTCCGAGCTGTTTAAATACAGCCACATCGTGTTTGCCTCCACCACATATAACAACGGTATTTTCGTCTCTATGGAAAATCTGCTCCATGACGTGGCCCACCACAACCTGCAAAACCGGAAGGTGGCCCTGATTGAAAATGGTTCCTGGGCGCCCGCCAGCGGAAAGCTGATGACTCAGATCCTGGGCGGGATGAAAAATATGGAGATTGTGACCGCTCCCGTCACGCTGAAATCCGCTCTGGCCATTGGGCAGGACGCGGAGTTGGAGGCTTTGGCCGACACGTTGGCCGCCGATCTGCGGGGAGATGCGCCGGTTGCCCCCGGCGATAAAGAAGAGGACAAGCCCAAGGGCTTTGTATGTAAGGTGTGTGGCTTCATCTATCAGGGCGACGCCCTGCCGGACGGCTTTGAATGTCCGATCTGTCATCGCACCGCCGAAGTCTTTGAGCCTCTGCCCTGAAAACAGGAAAAAATATATCGGAAAGGAGATTTTTTATGAAGTATGTGTGCGATATGTGCGGCTATGTCTATGACGAGGCCGAGGAAGGCCCCATGCCTGACGATTATGTCTGCCCTCTGTGCGGCGCGGACAAGAGCCATTTCCATCCCGAGGACTGATTGATAAAAAACGGACGGGGCCGTCTCTTTTAAAAGAAGACGGCCCCGTCCGGTCTGTACAGCGCAAAGAGCGGGGAGAACCATCCGCCCGCCAAGGATTGCACGGGAAAATAGAGCCGCCTGCGCCCGCAGGCACCGAAGTCCGGCAGGATGATATAGGCGCTCCTGTGGGATGTAAAGCTGCGCGCTTTTTAAACCTAGCACTGCAAATACTGCCTTGGCTTATTTTCAGTCGAAATTTTTATTTCCATATTTTTGAGAATCATGGTTGACACGCGAGCTATGGTTGCAGTAGAATACGGATGCTGAGATTAAAATAATGAAGCGCAAAAAAGGCGAAGTGATTTTTTTATGAGCATTGGTTAGTTTGAACTAACCAAAAGTAATTTCGCCCGATTTCCAGACTGCGGCTTACAGCAAGCGGCACATGTTGCCCAATGGTTAGTATTAACTAACTAAATGACAAGGGAAAGGAGAAACGTATCTCTGGCAGTACAGTATTTTAAGAGGAGGAAGAAATGAAAATCAAATGTAAGAAAATAATGTCTGCGGTTTTGTCGGCAGTGATGGCTCTGTCCTTGCTGCCGTCGGCGGCACTGGCGGCGGAACTGAATGACGCGACTTCGGCAAAACAGGTCGTTTCGGCGCAAATCAGCGGCGAAACGCAGCGCGGCAGCGACGCACAGCTCAAAAGCTATTTGACCACTGCATCGCAGGGCACATCAGACTTTGCCGGCGGCACCGGTACGGTGGGCGACCCCTATCAGATTCAGACTCCCGAGCAGCTTGCCATGGTGGCGGAGAATCTGGGAGCATCCTATCAGCTGGTGGAGGATATTCCCCTGACCAGTACATGGACGCCCATCGGTACGTTTCAGGCCTCGACGGAGAATGCCGAGGAGCCCGATGGAGCCTATGCATTCCACGGAACCTTTGACGGCAACGGGAAGACGATTTCCGGACTCAACGTTGGGGGAGAAAACGCCGCGTGCGTGGGCCTCTTCGGTGTCACGGCCAATGCCACGGTAAAGGACTTGACCCTTGCAAACGCAACGGTTGAAGGCTTCACCATGACCGCCGCGGCCATCGGCTATGCCTATAACACCACCGTGGACAACGTGGACTTGACCGGCACCAATACGATCCACGGAAAAACTTATGTGGGGACATCCGCCACGGGCAACGCTGCCAACATGGTGGCGGGCATTGTTGGCGCAGGCATGGATTCCACCATCCTGAACTGCGATGTTTCCGGGACCACCCTGACGATGGACGGAATTTCCGGCGCAGCATACTCCGGCGCGAACGTCCATGACGCAGGCCTTGTGGCGGGCGGCATGGAAGGCTGCACGCTGGAAAAATGTACTGCCACGGACGGTAGCGTCGAGGTTACCACTGCCGGAGAATATGCCTTCGGCATCGGCGGCCTGGCGGGCTGCGCCATTGAAGCGGAATACGTGAAAAACTGCTCCGTGAACAATGTAAGCGTAAAAATCGCGGACGGTGCGTCCGACCTGATTGGCGGTCTTATGGGCTATTCCGGGACAAGCGGCCTTGCGGCGCCTACGCAGATTGCCGACTGCGCCGTCACAGGCTCGGCAATTTACACCATTTCGTCATCCACCCGCGTGGGCGGACTTCTGGGCGGCGGATTTTGGTTTAAAGAGTATGCCTCATATTACCCGGTTCCCGCCCGAATCAATGTGACCGGTAGCACCGCCGACGCAGGTTCCTATGGGTTGGTGGGCCATGCCACGGAGCTTGACAGCATCAATGGCGCGCCCGGAAGTGTGCGTATTTTTGCGGGAGGAGACGGCTCTTCCAATACTCCCTATCAGATTGCAGATGCGGCCGGGCTGTATGCGGTGAACTACGGCCTGAACAAAAACTATAAACTGACGGCTGATATTGACCTTGGGGCCACATTTGATTTGAGTTACGGCAGCATCGTCTACCATAGGTGGCAGCCCATTGGTGTGCTGCGCTACGGTGCGGGCGTGGATATGACCAACGGAACGATGGATTTGACCAAGGCGTTTTCCGGAACCTTTGACGGCGGAAACTTTACCATTTCCAACGTCACGGTGGATGCCAGCGCCGACGAGACGATGATGGCTCCCGGCGGCATCTTCTCCTGCGTCACTGGTACGGTGAAGGACCTGACGGTGAAGAACGTCACCGTCACCGCCAACGAAAACACGGCTATGACTGCCGGAGGCGTTATCGGCTACGCCCTGCCCGGCGCGAAACTGATCAATGTCGATTTGACGGCGGCTGACGGACAGCGAAATACTGTCACCGGACGAAACTGCGTGGGCGGCATCACCGGCGGCAGCGAAAGCGCCGCGCTGTCCGGCTGCGACGTCTCTAAGACCGATATTGTGGTGCTGGGCAGCAATGATTTCTCAAAGACTCCGGGCCGCATTATTCAGGTCGACGTGGCGGAATGCGGCGGTCCCGTGGTGGGCGGCGGCTTCGGCGGCTCCATCGCAAACAGCTCGGCCACCGACTGCACGGTAAGTGCCGCCGGCAACGAACCTGTGGGCCTTGGCGGCTTGGCCGGCTGCCTGCAGTGCATGACGGCCATTACCGATAATACCGTTTCTAACGTTACAATTACCACGCAGCAAGGCGGGCACGCCATTGGCGGACTGTGCGGCTATGCGGGCACCGGAACTGACGGGGCGGCCATCGACGCTGCTCCTGCCGAGCCTACCTCTGTCACAGGCAACACGGTTGACGTTACCATTAACGCTCCCGGAGCTACCCATGTGGGCGGTCTGATCGGAACCGGTCTGTACTTCTACGGAATGGAAGACCGATACACCGCCAGCAACAATACCGTCTCCGGCTCCATCACCGCCGGAACCGGCGCGGATTCCCTGTACAGCGCGACCGCTCCCGGCGCAATTGCCGGACGGGCTGTGGGCAGCAGCATTGATGGGAGCAATACATTTAGCGGGCTGACCATTAACAACGCGGCCGCCGTAAACGCCGTGGGCACGACCAACGGCATGTATGAGAGCGGGGACCAGTACGGTGAGGACGACACCGCAGGCTTTATCCAAGGCATCAGCGACACCTATCAGCAGCTTTTTGAGGGAGCGACCTTCCTGCCGAAATGCGATAACTACTGGCATGACTTCTCCGCTGCCGTTGTGGGCGCGGACAAGGCAGACGAAATGGTTGCCATGATGAAGGCTTCCATCGGCGCGGCAGAGGGCCAGCAGGGCGGGGATGCCTTCTTCTGCGGCTTCGTGGGCGACGTAGAGACCCTCACCTTCAATGGCTTGCAGATTTCCGGCTATGACGCACAGAACGTCCGGCTATTCTCTCACCCCTATCGCTATATAGGAACTGAGGCTCTGTATATGGATGGGCAGGTGGTTATGCCCGGCTTTACGGTCCTGCAAAGCTTGGATGCGAACTCCGGCGAGTACACCTACTTCCTGATGGCGCCTGATACGCCGGATGAAACCTACCACATTGAATTCCGCTATGGCAACGATTTGGATGCGCTTAAGCAGTTTGCAAGCGGCAGCTATGCCAACTGGCTGGCTGCGGGCATTCCCACCAGCGCGATGGAGGAAACCACGGGGACAAAGGGTCAGATTGACAATGCTCTGCGTCAAGTGATCGCGTTGTTCTGCACCGAAAACCTGTCTGACGGAACGACGGACCAGACTGCCGCACAGCGGTCTGATCTGGTGGGCATCTGGGATGCGAACGCGGCCACACTGGCACTGCTGCAAGCCGCAACGGGGCTTTCAAACGTCAGAATGTATTGTGAGCTAAAGGCTGACGGTACCGGCGCGACTTATTTGGATATGGGCACTGGCAGTTATACGAAGACTGCGGATTATACCTTCTATGCCTACGATAACGACGGCAGCGCCAGTACATTCTCCGGCGTGTACATTGCTGCAACGGAAGGTGGTACTACATCAACAAGCCCCTACACCATTGTCACCGATGGGGCGGGTAAGACGCTGTCTTTTTATGCGGAGGATGGCACGGCCGCCTATGTGAAGCGCGGAAGCGTCCCCAACAACAATTCTGGCAGCGGCTCCGGTGACGGCGGCTCTGTTGCTTCCGGAAACGCGACCATCAATGTCAGCGGCGGCAGCGTGACTGCCGCACAGATGACCGCCGCCGTTAAAAGCGCGGCCAAGGGCGCTGCCATTTCCATCAGCGCGGCCAGTGCGGCGCAGGTTACGCTGCCCGTGTCGGGGCTGACCGCGGCGCAGGCCAACAACAACAGCCTGAACATTACCACGAAAAACGGCGTGATTGCCGTGTCTGCCGAAGCTCTGGCGGGCGTGATCAGCGGAGCTTCTTCCAGCGCCGTCGTCAGTGTCGGCATCACGACTGCCTCGGCCTCTGCCGCGGGGCTTTCTAATGGAACACCTGCATTTGACGTATCCCTTTCCGTCGGCGGTCAGGCCGTCCACAGTTTCGACGGGTCTTTGACAATCACGCTGACGGTTGCCAATCTGAGCAAAATTGCAAACCCCTATGTGCTGCACATTTTGGCCGACGGCACAAAGCAGTATCTGAAGCCCACAGTCAGCGGAAACAACCTTACGGTCAGCGGCGTGCGGAATCTTTCTGTATTTGCCGTGATCTCCGGCAGTGAAGTGCCTGCGGAGATTGCATTCACCGATGTGGCAAGCGGCGCATATTATGCGGACGCCGTGCGCTGGGCAGTTGCAAAGGGCGTGACTTCTGGGACAAACGCGACCACCTTCAGTCCCAACGCCGCGTGCACCCGTGCGCAGGCCGTGACCTTCCTGTGGAGAGCGGCGGGCTCCCCGGAGCCTGCCTCTACGGCAAATCCCTTTGTAGATGTGGACAGCGGAGCTTATTACTTCAAGGCGGTTCTGTGGGCACTGGAAAAGGGAATCACCGGCGGCACCAGCGCCACGGCATTTAACCCCAATGGCGCTGTCACCCGGGCGCAGATTGTCACCTTCCAGTATCGCGCGGCGGGTTCCCCAGCAGTGACAACCGCCAACTCGTTTGGCGATGTGCCCTCTGGCGCGTACTATGCCAACGCAATTCTGTGGGCAGTGGAAAAAGCGGTTACCAACGGAACCACAGCCGCCACGTTCAGCCCGAATACCAATTGCACCAGAGGTCAGATTGTGACCTTCCTATACCGGCAGTTTGGCGTATAACGCAAACCGCTGAAATTAGAACCGGGGAGAATCGGCGCACTGCGCCGATTCTCCCCGGTCTTTTTAGCGTTGCCAAATGCCGGAAACCGGCGATCCGGGGGATTGATTATTTGCTGCCGTGGAGCAGAAATATTTTCTTTGTGTCGAAAACGCATGGAGAGAGTTTTTAAAGGCCCGCGATTTCAAGCGGCGGGGAAAGACCCTGCGCAGGTGTGCGGCCTGCCTCAATCGCCTTGTGGAATATGCATAAAATATAAAAATAAATGGTTATTTTTTCGGGCGACCTGCAATTTAAGTGTCTGGGTTTTAGTTTTAAAAAGTGCTGGAGTATGTGGCAGTTTCAGAAATTTCCTGACCAATCAAGGGGTTTTTAAGAAATATAAGCAGATACAACTTTTGGCACGCAGGTGGCGTCTGGTTAAAAAGACTGCAAAATAAAAGATGACTTCATAAACTTTGTATATTTTTTCAAAAACCATTATTGACTGTTGAAAAGCTTTGCAGGATAATACTATTTAAATAGCTAAATCACTGCTTTGCCTGACAAAACCCTCGCTTGAGAGAATGAGCGGACAACGCATTCGGGCGACCCCATACTTGAGAGGGACTTTTGTGGTTGTTTTGCAAAAGCCCCCTAAATTTATAGAATTTTATCAAAAGAGCAAGGAGTATGATGGACATGAGCGCAATTCAAACCGGGACGGAAGCATGCATTGACGAAATCGTCGCCATCCGAAGAGATATCCACCGACACCCGGAGATTGGCCGGTCGGAGGTGCGAACCTCCGCGCTGATTCGGGAAAAGCTGGCGGAGTATGGAGTGGACAGGATTGAGCAGCCTGTTCCAACGGCTGTGGTCGCCCTGATTCAAGGCACCGCCGGACCTGGCAAGTGCGTTGCCTTGCGCGCCGATATTGACGCGCTGCCGGTGAGCGAGGACTCCGGACTGCCCTTTGCCAGCGAGACGCCGGGAATGATGCACGCCTGCGGACACGATATGCACGCGTCCATGCTGCTGGGTGTGGCAAAGGTGCTGTGCGGGATGAGAGATCGGTTTCAGGGAACGGTGAAGCTGATTTTTCAACACAGTGAGGATACCCTCCCCGGAGGGGCCAAAGAGCTGGTGGAAAAGGGCGTTTTGGAGAACCCCCATGTGGATGCCATCTATGCCATTCACATGCTGCCGGATCAGGAGCGCGTAGGTAAAATCGGAATGCGGGCGGGGGCTGTCACCACGTCTGTGGACCTGTACGATGTGACGGTGACCGGCCGGGGCGGACATGGCTCCGAGCCCCAGAAAACGGATGATCCCATTCTGGCTGCTTGTCAGATGATTGTGGATATGCAGCAGATAGTTGCCCGCAGAATTGATCCGCTGGAGACGGGGATTCTCTCTATCGGCAGCATTCACAGCGGCGACGCGCCCAACGTGATCCCCGGCGAGGTGAAGTTTGGCGGCGTATCCCGGGCTTTTTCCGAGGAGGTGCGGGAAACGATTCGCCGCCAAATGTTTGCCATCGGCAAGGGAATGGAGTCCATCTCCGGCTGCAAGGTGGATATCTACCATTATCACGGCTATCCCTCAGCATACAACGATGCGGATCTGGTGGACTGCGCCAGACGGGCGGTGGCGGACGAGTTGGGAGACGACGCCATTGTGGAGCTGGAGCGGCCTATGGGCTTTAGTGAGGATTTTGCCTATTTCTATCAAATGACGGGCACGCCGTCCGCCTATTTTATGCTTTTTGGCGGGCAGGGCGGGGAGGAAGTGTATCCCCTTCACAGCCCCAAGCTGGTCCTGCGAGAGGAGGCCATGCCATATGGCATCCGGGCCATGGCGGGCATCGCCGTTGAATACCTCAATCGCTGAGGGCGGCATTCCCCATCGGAAAGAGGGACCGCCTCTGACATGTATCGCCAAAGGATTTCCCAGCGGCAAGCCGCCGGGTTTTGAATAGAAATAAGCACGACAGGAGTAAGGAGAAAATATGTACAATTTTGCACTTGCATTTGCTATCTGCGCAGCCGCGTTCATCATCGGTGAAGTGGTTTCCACCCTGACCAAGGCATGGATTCCCTCGGTATTTGTCACGGCAGTGGTGATGCTGGTTGGGTACTGGACTGTGCTCCCCACCACCCTGGTCAGCGACAGTATGCTGATCCCCTTCGGCAGTACCATCGGCATTTATCTACTGATTACCCACATGGGCACGGTGATCAGTCTCAAGCAGCTCAAAGAACAGTGGAAGACCATTGTGGTATGCCTGGTGGGCATTGCCGGCATGTGTGGGCTTTCTCTGCTGGTGGCCCCTTTGATCATGGAGCGCGAGCTGGTCATTGCCGGTCTGCCTCCGCTGACCGGCGGCATTGTGGCCGCCACGCTTATGCGTGACGCTGCTGCTGCGGCTGGGTTCCAGAAAGCTGCCGTGTTTGCCATCACCATGTACTGCATTCAGGGCTTTGCGGGGTATCCCATCACCGCCGTCTGCCTTCAGGCAGAGGGCAAGCGCCTTTTAAAAGAATACCGCGGCGGCGGGGCTTTCATGACCGATTCCGACAGAGCCGCCGTAAAGGCAGCGGAGGCTGCCACCGCTGCATCTGCTTCAAAAAAGAAGCTGATTCCCCCCATCCCTCAGAAATTTGATTCTGCCGTTGTGGTTCTGATCAAGCTGGCCATCGTGGGCTGGCTGGCCACGCAGCTTGGCAGCATCGTCTTTCCCCACATCGGTAAAATCAGCGGCGCGATCTGGGCGCTGGTGCTGGGCATCTTCTTTACAACCATCGGTTTTTTGGACGCTAACTCGCTGAATAAAGCCAATTCTTATGGAATTACGATGTTTGCGCTGATGATGTACGTGTTTGACGGGCTGAAGGACTGCACGCCCGACATGTTGATGGACATCATTTTCCCCATGGTCGCTCTGATCGTGGTGGGCGTTGTCGGCATGGCGATCATGTCCTTTATTGTGGCTAAGATTTTGCGGATGTCCTTCCCCATGGCCTTTGCCAACGGACTGACGGCGCTGTACGGCTTCCCCTGCGACGCGATTATCACCGAGTCTACCTGCACGGCGCTTTCTCAGACCCCGGAGGAGAAGGAGTATCTGATGAGCAAGATGTTCCCGTCTATGATTGTGGGCGGCTTTGTCACAGTTACCATTACATCAGTCTTTATTGCAGGTGCATTTGCAACTATGTTTTAACAAAAAAGGAGTGCTGAAAGTTGAACCTCAAAGAAGCGGCCGCAAAATACGGCGATTACCTCATTGAGATGCGGCGCTGTTTCCACGCGCATCCCGAAGTCAGCGGAAAAGAGTACGAAACCAGCAAGCGGGTTAAGGCGGAACTGGACAAATTCGGGATTGCCTGGCGTCCCTGCGGTCTGGAGACTGGTATTCTGGCCACCATTCAAGGTGAGAAGCCCGGAAAGACCATCCTGCTTCGGGGCGACATGGATGCGCTGACCGTTCAGGAGGAAACCGAGCTGCCCTATGCCAGCGAGGTTTCCGGCGTGATGCACGCCTGTGGACATGACTGCCACATCTCAACGCTGCTGACAGCGGCGCGCGTGCTCAACGATGTGAAAGCGGACCTGTGCGGCACTGTCCGGCTGGCGTTTCAGCCGGCGGAAGAAACTGCTCAGGGCGCAAAATCCATGATTGAGAACGGTGCGCTGGACGGTGTGGATGGCTGCTTCGGCATTCATGTGTGGTCCAACGTGCCTGCCGGGCAGGTGGCGCTGGCTCCGGGGCCCCGGATGGCCGCCGCCGATCAGTTCAGCATTGATATCAAGGGCAAGGGCGGTCATGCCTCCGCGCCACATCAGTGCGTGGACGCCGCCGTGGTTGCCAGCGCGATTGTGACCAATTTGCAGAGCATTGTCAGCCGGGAAGTGGACCCCGGCGACCCCGCTGTTTTGACCGTGGGACGCATAGAAGCGGGAACCCGCTGGAATGTGGTTGCGGAGTACGGAAGACTGGAGGGCACCACCCGCTATTTCTCCCGGGACCTGTATCAGCGCTTCCCGGAGATGATGGAGCGGGTCGTGACCCAGACCGCGCAGACCTTCCGTGCCGAGGCGAAACTGAATTACGACCGCATTGTTCCTCCCGCCATCAACGACGACCAAATGACCGAGGTGGCCATCGGTGCGGCCCGCAAAGCAATTTCTGCCGACGCAGTGATTGCCGTTGACCGCGTCACCGGGGGTGAAGATTTCGCCTATTTCATGGAGAAGGTCCCCGGCGCCATCGCGCTGATGGGTGTTGGCAATGAGGACTGCGGCGCTGTGTGGCCCCAGCACTCCGGAAAATACCGGGTGGATGAAAGTGCGCTGATCAACAGCGTGCTGCTCTACGCGCAGGTCGCTGTGGATTTTAACGCGGGCTGACCCTGCGTTTTCCCTCCGTTTCTGTGGCTTTACGAAAAACAAAGGCCCTGATGCCAAAGCATCAGGGCCTTTGCGTTTGTATTTCCGGTGTTTTTTATATGGGGCTTTCCCTCTGCTGCGTTATCCTGAATCAGCCGCGCCCGCGGTTTGAATGGAATATCTGTAACGGAGCCGGGGGTTTTCAAACATCGCAGGGTATGATAGGATACTGTGTAAAAAAAGACAAGCTACCGGGACGCGAGGGGGAAAACGGGCCATGAACAAGACTCTGCTCTATCTCATCTATTTTGCGGCGTATTCCGCGATTTTGCTGGTAATCGGCAAAAGCAGCCTGCGGGACAGCGACAGCGTTGGAAAGTTTTTTATGTGCGACCGGCGGTTGCCCTTGTGGCGGTGCGTCTGCACCTTTGTGGGAACGTGGGTTTCGGCGGCCAGTATCCTCAGTCTGACCGGCTCGGTGTATGAAAGCGGACTGTCGGCGCTGATGTTCTCGGTGGTGCCGTGGTTTTTGGGAGCGCTGCTGATGATACACGTCAGCGGAAAGCTATATGCCACGGGCGTCACCACGGTGCCGGAGCTGTTTCGCATCCGATACGGGTCCAAGGGACTTCAAGCGGCGTTTGGCGCGCTGCTTGCGGCGGTGTACGTGCTGTATTTAGTGATTCAGATCAAGGGCTTCGGCATTGTGGCTTCCACGCTGTTCGGTATCCCATACAGCCTGTCCATCCTGCTGGTGTACCTGTTCATTTTGTACACGTCCTT
>NZ_DALZCH010000022.1:0-38326 GCF_031978065.1 Oscillibacter sp. | reverse complement strand
GAAATTTTTATTGCGCCGCCGTTTGATATGTCCGCTCAAATAAAATCTTCCAGTGAAGAGATTTATCACACTACTCTCTATAAATGTAGCTGCCCGGACTTCTCCAGACGGAATATTGTCTGTAAGCATATGTTCCGTCTGGCTATGGAGGTCGGGCTTCTATTTAACCTTAGTCCCAAACGCTTAGAAGCCGATGTTCAAGCTTTATTGGATAAACAAGTGAAGCTGGCTCACGATATTGATAAGTCGAAGAAAAAAACTCACCCTAAGTAGTAAGAGGTACGTATATGATTACATCTCAAAAGGCTATGCAAATTATGTTCGAGCCAGATGCCGAAAAGCGCGATTCCATAATAGACGCGCTTTCAGAGCAGAGCGCAAAGGACCTTTTGAAAATATGCCTGAAGATTGTTTCCGAACAGTTGCGCGGAAACCCTGAGAAATAGAGGTGATAACATGTCCAAATCCTATGCCATCTATCTTCGCAAATCCCGTGTAGACTTGGAGGCGGAGGCGCGTGGCGAGGGCGACACATTGAAGCGGCATCGTAACCGGCTGCTGGCGATTTCCAAGCAACAGGGGTTGACCATTACAAAAATTTATCCGGAGGTGGTTTCTGGCGAAACCATCACTTCCCGTCCCCTGATGCAGCAGTTGCTCCACGACGTGGAAAACGGTTTATATACCGGTGTGCTGGTCATGGAAGTCGAGCGTCTTGCCCGTGGAGATACGATCGATCAGGGCATTGTTGCGCGGGCCTTTCAGTATAGCGGCACGAAAATCATTACGCCCGCAAAGACCTATGACCCCCTCAATGAATTTGACCAGGAGTATTTTGAATTTGGTTTGTACATGTCCCGCCGGGAGTATAAAACGATCAACCGCCGCCAGCAGGCCGGACGCGTCGCTTCTGTGAACGAAGGAAAGTGGCCTGCCAACCGCGCCCCCTATGGCTATCGCCGGGTGAAGCTGGACGGGCAAAAGGGCTGGACGCTGGAGCCAGACGAAAATGCAACCGTGGTGCAGGACATTTTCCGCTGGTATACAGAGGGCGTACCCCAGCCTGACGGCAGTGTAAACCGCATTGGCGTCTCCCGGATTATCCGGCGCCTGAACGAATCGAACGTCTTGTCCCCGGGCGGGAAGGACTGGACGAACTCCGCCATACAATCGCTTTTGCGTAACCCCACCTACGCAGGCTGGGTTCGCTGGGGAAACCGTGCGCAGGTCAAGAAGATACAGGATGGCGCGGTGCAACGCTCCCGGCCTCGTGCGAAAGCGGACGACACTTCTCTCCGCTTGTGCCGCGGACTGCATGACCCCCTGATTTCCCAAGATACCTTTGACGCAGCGCAAGCTCTGCTGCGCTCCAATCCGGGGCGGCCCGGGCCCAAAAGGTGTGTCACCACAAACCCGTTGGCAGGTCTTATAAGATGCGACCACTGCGGGCGAATGATGGTCCGCCGTACTTACATAAAAAGCGGATATCCCCCCACGCTGATGTGTCCCTATACCTCCTGTCCCACTGTGAGTTCAGATTGCAGTCTCATTGAATCCATGGTATTGCAGGGTATGCGGAAATTTCTCGCCGATTTTGAGCAAACGCCTTTGGAGCAAGATACGGAAGCCGAAAGCACCGAGCGCACCGCTCTTTCGCGTTCCATTTCTGGTTTGAAGAAAGAATTGGAACAGATCGACGCGCAGGAACAAAAAGCCTACGATTTAGTTGAACAGGGAATTTACACGCCAGAGATTTTTACAGACCGGACTACGGAACTCTCTCGCCGCCGACAGGCCGCCGAGAAACAATTGGAAACTCTGCTGGAAGCCGTCTCTGGATTGGATTCCCGTATTCAGGCAAAAAAAGAAATCGCCCCCGCCTTTCGCCGTGTTCTGGATAACTTCGAGTTAGCAGAAACAGCAAAAGAGAAGAACGAACTACTAAAAAGCGTGTTGGACCACGTTGAATATCATAAAACCATTGGTGGCCGTTACCGCGAGTCCGATCTAAGCATCAAGCTCGCGCCAAAGCTGCCCAACTAAAGTTTCTATATTGATAATCTTACGGGACAGAAGAACTGGGGCATTTGGAGATGGTGGGTACCATTGTCCATCAGTTAACCCGGAACCTCACGGAAAGTGACGTGAGAGAGGGTGGCTTTGCCCCCTATTTTATCGACCACACCACCTCGGTCTATCCCACCGCCGCCTCCGGTTCTCCCTGGAGCGCAGACGGCATTGCCGTCACTGGTGATACCATCGCGGATTTGACCGAGGATTTGGCAGCAGAGCAAAAAGCCCGTCTGACCTATGACAACATTTTGCGGATGAGCGATGACCCGGATGTCACCGATGCCATTCGCTTCCTCCGCGCCAGAGAAATCGTCCACTTCCAACGCTTCGGCGAGGGACTTCGGCTGGCCAAGGACCGGATGAACGAGAAAAATGTGTACTACATGAATCCGTCCTTTGACAAATAACCGGACTGCAATGAATAAAAGGCGATATGACTTTACAGTCATATCGCCTTTTTTGCTGGTCTACTCTTTCGCGGCAGTGTATCACACTTCAGCCCATTTAAGACGGCGGACGGAGCCTATCCTATTTCTTTAACAATCGCTCTGATACTAAGCTGTGCCTAATGATGGGCTATGATGCACTGACTGCCGCTGCCGTTATCATCACAGCAAGTTCCTTTGGCAGCACCTGCGGTATGCTGAATATTAGTACCACTGCTATCGGCAATACGCTGGCGGAGCTTCCGCTATATCATGGCATGGGATTCCGCTGGATTGGCTTTGTCTGTATGCTTGTCATTACGACTATCTTCATCGTTCGATACGCGGAGAAGGTGCGCAAAGATCCCACAAAGAGCATTGTATATGGGATTCCAAACGCCATTGAGGTTCAAGACGCCGATCATCTTCCGGCCTTTGGTTTAAAAGAAGGCATGGTCCTGTCAACATTGATTCTGGGCGTAGCTGCACTGATGATTGGCTGCTCATATTATGACTGGAGCTACGAGCAGACCGCTGTGTGCTTTTTACTTACTGGAATCGTCTCTCAAATTGTTGGGCGCAAGAATCCCAACCGGATGTGCACTAGCTTCGTAGCTGGCTGCCGAGTAATTCTAGGTGCGTGTATTATGATCGGCCTTGCCCGTTCTATCGCGATTGCGCTGGATTCCGGCTACATTCTGGACACCGTTGTGTACTATTCTGCAAAGGCGCTTAACACTCTACCTCCCCTGCTCCAGGCTCCCGGTATGTTTATTGCCCATACAGTAATTAATTTCTTTGTAACATCAGGTTCCGGTCAGGCCAACATTACTATGCCCATTTTCCTGCCAGTGGCCGATCTAATTGGAATGTCACGGGAAACAGCAATTTTGGCACTGAATTATGGAGACGGATTGAGCAATTATATCTATCCTCATTCGTCCTCCCTGATGGCATTTTTGAGTGCTTGCGGCGTTGGGTATGGCAACTGGATGAAGTGGATGGGTAAGATGTTCATTATCTGGTTTGTTTTTGCCTGCTTATTTATGATGCTGGCCGTTGCCACCGGTTATTGCTGATTGAAGGGATAATGTGATATGAATGAGAACATGACTGTAATGCAGCTTCCCTCAGCGATTCGCTTGTGCGAAGTAGGACTTCGGGATGGATTGCAAAATGAGAAGCAGCAGTTGACTTGGCAGGAAAAAGTTCAGTTGGTTAACGCCATGGGCAAGGCAGGCTTCCCTGTGATTGAAGTGGGAAGCTTCGTTAGCCCCAAGGCAGTGCCGCAGATGTCCAATACCGATCAGGTGTTTTCGGAGATGGAGCGCTTCCCCGGTGTGGAATATCGAGCGTTGATTGCCAATGCCCGGGGTGTGGATCGTGCCATCGCCTGCGGATGCGAGAAAGTTAAGCTCAACGTTTCTGCCAGCACAGCGCACAATCTGGCCAATCTAAACTGCACGCCATCTCAGAGCGTGGCTGGCTTTGCCGCATGCGTGGAAAAGGCCCTTGCCGCCAACATTGGTATTTCCGGCTCTATCTCCATGGCCTTTGGTTCCCCATGGGACAAGGAAATTCCCATTCAGGACGTGAGGGAGATCACGGAGGCTTATTTAGCGGTGGGCATCAACGAGATCAGCCTTTCCGACGCATCAGGCATGGCCTATCCAACTCAGGTGGTGGATATCTGCCGGGAGATGAAAGCCAGCTATCCGCAGGTGAATTGGTGGCTGCATTTCCACAATACCCGCGGGCTGGGTATTGCAAATATTCTGGCCGGAATGCAGGCTGGTTTTACCCAATTTGACGCCAGCTTTGCAGGCGTGGGTGGATGTCCCTTTGTTCCTGGCGCGGCTGGAAATGTGGCCACTGAGGATGTACTGCATATGTGCGAAGAAATGGGCGTGGAAACCGGCGTGGATCTGGATAAAGCCATGGATATCAGCCGCAGTGTGGTGGATTTGGTGGGTCACGTCACAGATAGCTATCTCCTTCGCGCAGGAAAGTCCAAAGATTTGATCCGTGAGCTGCCTGTGGGGCAGATTAAGAATCAGACACAAAAATAAGCAAGAAAGAAGGCCGAATCATGACTGCCCTGATTGGATATATGATGCTATTTGCCATCATGTTTTTACTGATGCGAAACAAGATGATGCCAATCGTAATTTTTGTGACGATCCCGGTAATCGGCGCGCTCCTGCTAGGTAATGGACCGGCAGCCATCGGAGATATGATAAACGAGGGGCTTTCTTCTGTATGGAAGACCGCGGTCCTGTTTATCTTTTCCACATCCTATTTTGGTATTATGAACGATGCCGGGATGTTTGACCCCATCGTGGATCGGCTTGTGAAAAAAGCCGGCAACAATGTGGTTCTGGTGACAGTGGCCAGCGGCATAGTCGCAATTTTGGCTCATTTGGATGGTGCCACCGCCACCACGGTGTTGGTTACCATTCCAGCTATGCTTCCGCTGTATAAGCGATTGAAAATTTCAACCTATACGCTGCTGCTGATCGTAGGCTGCGCCATGGGTGTGATGAACCTTCTTCCCTGGGGCGGCCCCATTGTCCGGGTGGCAACAGTGCTAAACATGGATGTAACTGAGCTGTGGCATATTTTGCTGCCTTTCCAAGTGGTGTGTATCGTGCTAACACTCGTGATCGCCGCCGTTTGCGGCGTGGTGGAAAAGAAGCGGGGTGCCGGGCAGTTTACTGAAAGTGAGCTTCACGAGATGGAGAGCACGGTGCTGGATGAGGCGGTCGTCGCGCTAAAGCGCCCGAAGCTGATTGTGTTTAACATTCTGCTCACGGTGGTACTTATTGCCTGTCTGTGCCTTTCCATCATGCCCACTCATTCCTGCTTTATGATCGCCTTTGGTATTGCTGTCTGTGTTAATTATCCCGGCCTAAAAATGCAGCAGGAACGATTCAAAGCCCACGCCGGAGAAGCGCTGAATATGTCCGCTACGTTGTTGGCTGCCGCAGTGTTCATCGGTGTGATGCAGAACTCCGGAATGTTGGATGCGATGGTAGAGGTATTGCTGGCCATCATTCCCGATTTTCTGGGGCGGTACATGAACATCATTGCGGGTTTCATCAGCGTACCCGTGGGCGCTGTTCTTGGGGCGGATACATTCTATTACGGTGTTTTCCCGTTGCTGGGCGAGGCGGCAACCTCTTTTGGTGTCCCAATGCTGGATGTGGGTGTGGCTATGCTCATCGGAAAGAATGTGGGTATGATTATCAGCCCCTTGCAGCCCACCACATATTTGGCGTGCGGCTTGGCTGGCGTAGAGGTTTCCGCTCACCTGAAGAAAAATTTCGGTTGGTGCTGGATTATTAGCATTATACTGTGCGTTGTGGCATTGATAATGGGCACAATGTCCATTTATTGAGTTCAAATTCCTTTTGCAATGAACTAGCACAAGACCCGGGGCATTTGCCCCGGGTCTTGTGCTAAATATTGCTAAATACTGCTAAATCAGATCATATTGGCTAAATACCTTGCAATTCTGGCGGATCATCTGCAACAGCATCTGGGTACTCCTCCGGAACACCCGACTTTGCAAATAGGATACCACTACAGGATTGGTTTCGTGGAAATCTTTGATTGGGAAGATATTCAGCTTGTTATTCAGCTCCTGATTTAATTTCAGTACACCGGGAAGATACATGGTCAGGCAGAAGCTAGCCGTATAATCCCGCGTGGACATCATGTGATGCAGGTCTGGGTGGCTGGAAACATGGACGCAGTCGAGACTGGCTCCGATTTTTTCCAGATGCCGCTTTAGCAGCATACTGGAATTGAAGTATGGCAGGTTGAGCGCAAAAGGCATCTGCTGAAAATTCCGCAGGTCAGCGCCTTCCGTCAGCCACATCTGCTTGCAAGCGGGATACAACTCCGGAAAATATTGGTGGAGCATATTGTCGCTGACCACTAAGTACAGCTTTTCCTGCAAGATCACTGTGGATGTAAGAAAGCGAGAGGGCGTGTTCGGCATACCGACGACCATCATATCCAGACGGTTGTTCAACACCATCTCCTGCAATTCCGGCGAAGCTGCACTGACGATACGCAGGTGTACATCTGGAAAAGCATTTTTAAAATCGCTGATGAGGTTGGGCATCAAAATACGGAATCGTCCTTCCGTCGTTCCCAAAGTGATTTCTCCGCCTCGATCCTCCCTCAAATCGGCATACTCGTCCCGCAAATTACGCTCCAGCGATTTCACTTGGCACAGCGCTTCATACATGGATTGTCCTGCCGGAGTCAACCGGAAAGAAGGCTTGCGCTCAAACAGGGTTATACCAAAATCCGCCTCCAAATTGGACAGATATTTACTCAAATTCTGGTGAGAAATGAATAGACGTTCCGCCGCACGAGTCATATTGCCCTCCTCGGCCAGAACTAGAAAGTAATGATAATTGGTAAACATGAGATTCATCCCTCCTTCCTTAGTTTACTATACCGTCCGGAAAAGCTCAAGCATGTTTTATGCATAAACGCTGTAACAGTATGGCAATCTCTCGTTCTGCAGAAATTTATAAGGGAGTTCTGTGATGCAGGCAGCAGAAGCTTGTAAAAAGGGCATGACTGTAAAGTCATACCCCTTTCATATATTGTATACCCGGAAGTATAACTGCTGAGAAAGGAAGTCCAGCGTCAGAATCTCACAATGAAAACTGGAAGGCGTAAATTGGATGAGAAACGCTGAGCCGAACTGGAACCTTTTGGGTACATCCATCAGCGTCAGACTGATTCAGTAAGCGAGATAGTTCATCTCGTTTCACGGTCAAAACGTCCTTTTCAGATTTCATCTGCCGCAGAGATAGGGGAGAAGATTCGGAATGTCGACAATCAGGTTTGCAATCCACTTATGCTTTTTCGTGTCATGCTCTCCCCTGCACCTGAACTTCTCAGCCCTCATTCCAGCAGCGCCGCAAACTCATCCTCCGTCAGCACGGGGATACCCAGTTCCTGCGCCTTTTGAAGCTTGCTTCCTGCGGAGTCCCCCGCCACCACATAGGCCGTCTTTTTGGAAACGGAGGAGGAGGCTTTCCCACCCCGGGCTTGAATCATCTCCTCGGCGGCCTTGCGGTCAAACCGGGTCAACGTGCCGGTGAGAACAAAAGTTTTTCCCGCGAAGCGGTCGTCCACCGTCTCCTCTGTACAGGTCGTGTTCACTCCGGCGCTGCGGAGCTTTTGCAGCAGGTCCTGCGATTGGGGGCTTTTAAGCCAGTCCAGAATGAACTGAGCCGTGACGGCCCCCACGCTGTCAATGCATGTCAGCTCTTCCGGCGTGGCCCGTTCCAGCGCGTCAAGCGTTCTAAAATGCTGGGCCAGCACCCGTCCGGCTTTTTCACCCACCTGCCGGATGCCCAGCGCGTAGAGCAGCTTTCCAAGATCATTTCCCTTGGATTTCTCGATGGCGGCCACCGCATTGGAAGCAGACTTCTCCCCCATGCGTTCCAACTGGATAAAGTCCTGCTCCGACAGGCTATATAAGTCGGCTGCGGAGTGAATCAGCCCGGTTTCAATCAATTGTTGAAGCACGGCGGGGCCAAGCCCGTCGATGTCCATGGCGTCCCGGCTGACAAAGTGCGTAATATTGCGAAGAAGCTGGGCCGGGCACTCCGCGCCGGTGCAGCGCACCGCCGCGCCGTCCTCGTCCCGCGTCACAATTGCGCCGCAAACGGGGCAAGTCTTCGGAAGCTCATAGGGGACCGTCCCCTCCGGCCGCTTGGAAACGTCCACCTCCACGATTTCGGGGATAATCTCTCCCGCCTTCTGGACCAACACGGTGTCACCCACGCGAACGTCCTTTTCAGCAATATAATCCTGATTATGCAACGTGGCGCTCTGGACGGTGGTGCCTGCCAGATGGACCGGGGCAAGCACCGCCTTGGGCGTCAGCACTCCGGTGCGCCCCACCTGAACCACAATGTCCAGAACCTTGCTCGGCTTCTGCTCCGGCGGATACTTGTAGGCAATGGCCCATTTGGGGCATTTCACAGTGCTGCCAAGTGATTCCCTGTCGGACAACCGGTCAATTTTAATTACTGCGCCGTCCATATCGTAGGGATAGCTCATTCTCCGCTCGTTGATGTCATAGATTTCCTTCAGGCACGCGTCGGCGGTAAGGACCGTTTTATGGGGGATAACGGGGAAATGCTGGCTTTCTAAATAGTCCAGCGTTTCGGAGTGGGTGGCAAAGCTTCGTCCCTGCACCAATTGCAGGTTGAAAATCCGGATGTCCAGCCGCCGTTCCGCCGCGATTTTCGGGTCAAGCTGGCGCAGGGAGCCTGCGGCTGCGTTTCGGGGGTTGGCCATGAGGGGCTTCCCCTCTATTTCCCGGCGGCGGTTGATTTCCTCAAACACGGAGCGGGCCATATAAACCTCTCCCCGGACAATGAGCTGGGGCAGCTTCTCTGGCAGCGTCATGGGAATGGAGCGGACAGTGCGCAGGTTCTCCGTCACGTCCTCCCCCACCCTGCCGTCGCCTCTTGTACCACCGCTGACAAATACGCCGTCCCGATACTCCAGCGCCACCGACAGTCCGTCTACCTTCGGCTCCAGAGAATACGCTGCGTTCCCATCAAGCGACTCCTCCATCCGGCGGCAGAAATCCTCCACCTCTCCGGCGGTAAACACATCCTGCAAGCTCTCCAACGGAACCTCGTGGCGATAAGAGGAAAAGCCGTCCTTCAGCTTGTCCCCCACGCGCTGGGTGGGAGAATCCGGGACGATTTCCTCCGGATGCTCCTGTTCCAACTGCTGAAGCCGACGGTTTTTCATGTCGTAATCATAATCCGACATGGTGGGTTCGTCCAATACATAGTAGCGGTAGGCGTTCTCGTTGAGCTCCTCCCGCAGTCGCTTCATTTCCTCGCGATAGTCCATGCGCTCGCTCCTTTTCCTTTCCTGCCCGGACTGAAAGCGGGAGGGGTTTCCTCCCGCTCAGCCCTTGTTGAGAATCAGCTCTCTGGCGTCATCCGCTTGATCACCCGTATTGCTGAAATAGGTATAGCTCTCCGGAACCGTGCCCACAATCACCGTTTCCGCCACGGTAAAGGCGTTGCTCACCTGTGTGGCGGTGTTAAAGCCGGGCAACAAGATTGCCACGGATACATCCACCTCCAGCAGAATCCGATGCTTGGTCTGGTTGATCCCCGCAGTATCAAACTGGTTTTCCAGATGTGCTCTGGATGATCCCACGGACTGCATCCGCACCTTCACCCCCGGCCCACGCCCGGACAGCAGAGCAGACCCGGTAAGGCTGCCCACAGGGATGGACAAGTCTTTTGTGGACACGTCGGAGAGCCGGTCTAAAATCACCTTTAAAATTTTAGACTGCAAGCGGTTAAACTCCGGCATATTGCTTTTTACCGCCGTAATTTTCCCTTCGTTGTCCTTTTCAAAGGAAATTAAATCGTCATATTTAATCTCCCCACTGTCAATTGTCTCATTCACCGCCTGCGCGACGATGCCGTTCACCGTGTTGCTGACCCGAGTAACAGCCAACTGGGTCAGTAGCTGCTTCATCTGAAGACCCGCCACAGCGGCAAAAATCCCCAGCCCCAGAAACACCGCCGCCAGCAACAGCCGCGCCAGCGTCCGCCGAGTCAGAGGGCGGCGGTAATATCCGTATGATCTCATAGAATCACCCCATTGGAAGATTCTATGCGAAAGGGGCTTTTCCCTATTTCAATCCGGACACAATCTGCTTAAAAACCCTGCCCCGCTCCATAAAGTTTTTAAACTGGTCAAAGGCCGCGCAGGCGGGACTCAGCAGAATCACATCGCCCTCCCCCGCTCTCTGTGCTGCGGTTTCCACGGCAGCGTGAAGCTCAGAAACAGTCAGCATTTCCGGAGTTCCCTGATAATTGGGCGCATTTTCTACGCAGTCGCGGATTTTTTCCGCCGTGGCCCCGCAGAGAATCAGAAGCTTCACATGCTCCACAAGCTCCGGCCCCAGCGTGTCGAAGGGAATGTGCTTGTCGTAGCCTCCCGCAATGAGAATGACTTTTTCCGGGAAGGACCGCAGACCCGCGATGGTGCGGGAAGGGCTGGTTCCGATGGAGTCGTTGTAGTAACGCACACCCCGCAGCGTCCTTACCAGTTCAATGCGGTGCTCTACACCGGCAAAGGTCCGGGCCACCTCCCGCATTGCTTCATCGGGCACCAAACCGTCCGTGGCAGCAATCGCTGCCATATAGTTTTCCACGTTATGAACGCCGGGAAGCAGGATATCAGATGTGTGCATGATTTCCCGCTCCACCCCGTCTGCCCGGGAGACGATCACATCTCCCCGGAGGAATACGCCCTCCTCTGGCTCCCCTTTGCGGGAAAACAGCCGCCGACGACCGACGGCGCGGCCTGCCTGCTCGGCCGTAATATCGTTGTCAGCATTAAATACGGCAATATCCGATGAATACTGATGTGTAAAGATATTTTCCTTTGCAGCTATATACTCCGCCATATCCCTGTGTACATCCAAATGATTGGGCGCCAGATTTGTAATTACGGCGATGTGGGGGCTGCGGGTCATGGTCATCAGTTGGAAAGAACTCAGCTCCAATACTGCATAGTCCTCCGGCCGCATTTTATCCGCCTCGCACAGCAGCGGACGGCCGATGTTTCCGCCAACGTGAACGTTTTTTCCGGCCTCCCGCAAAAATTCGGAGATTAGAGTGGTGGTGGTGGTCTTCCCGTCGCTTCCGGTAACAGCGATCAGCATACAGGGAGCCACTTGAAAGAAGACCTCCATTTCGGATGTAATCTCGCTTCCCCGTGCCGCTGCTGCCAAAAACTCCGGAACATCCCGACGCAGTCCTGGCGTGCGAAAAATCACGTCCTGAGTTAGATTCTTCAGGTATTCGTCTCCCAGCTTCAGCGTCACGCCAAGGCTTTCCAGCCGACCGGCCTCACAGCCCAAATCCTCCCGGCTTTTGCGGTCGCAAGCGGTGACGCGAACACCCGATTTCGCCAAAAGCTCAATCAGCGGCGTGTTGCTGACGCCGATCCCCACAATGGCCACGGTTTTATCCCGAATGGATGCGATATATTCCTGTAACGTCATAAGCGGTCCCTCCAAAAGCGCCCGCAGGGGCGGAAAAATTACTCAAAACAGTATACCGCAAAGCGGTAAAAATAGCAATCAGGACCCTTAAATTTTTCACCCTCTTTGCTGTTGACAAGCAGTGAAAGAGCGGGTAAAATAAATGGGCAAGTAAAACAGACAGTCGCGTAGGCAGGCCGAAAGGCCGTCTATGAGGAAAGTCCGGGCTCCATAGGGCAAGGATAACGGGTAACGCCCGCCGAAGGCGACTTCAGGAAAAGTGCAACAGAGATATACCGCCTTCTTTTGCCGTTCCATGGCGGTCGGGCCGCGTCGGCTAGCGCCGTCCTCGGACGGAACGCGGAATTGTCGGCTTCCGTGGATTGGCAAAAGACGGTAAGGATGGAAAGGCGAGGTAAGAGCTCACCCGACGGCTGGAGACAGTCCGTCGCTGTAAACTCTATCCGGAGCAACACCGTGGGGAAGCAATAGGTTGGCCCGACCGCTTCCAGGAGGTGGCTTGAGCGCGTCGGCGACGGCGCGTCGAGATAGATGACTGTCAAATACAGAACCCGGCTTACAGTTTTGCTTGCATCAGATATGGCCCTGGCTGCGGAACACGCAGCCAGGGCTTGTTCTTTTTTCCAATGCCCCTCATTCCCTTTTCACCCCTCCTTATTCCTTAACTTTAGGTTATTATATTCAACAAAATCTATGTTTTGTTGAATATAATAGTATAAAGAAGTCCGAGAGCAGTTTGCTCCCGGGCTTCCTGTTTTTTTAATATAGCCTTTAAACTGCTTCGGTCAGCAGACAAATGGGACAGCTCAGCTCAGTCCTGCTCCCAGTTATGCCAGACGTTCTGCACATCCTCGTTGTCCTCCAGCATATCAATGAGCTTATCCATGTTCTTCACATCGCCCTCGCTACTGAGCACAATGGTGTTCTGGGGGACCATCTCGATGTCGGCGTTGACAAAGCTGTACCCCTTCTCCTCCAGTGCCTTTACCACGGCGTTGAAGGAATCCGGGTCGGTGTTGATCTCAAGAGCAGGTCCGTCGGCGGTAAAGTCCGCCGCGCCAGCTTCCAGCGCGTCCATCATCACGGTGTCCTCGTTCAGTTCTCCGTCCTCGTTGTCAATGACGATGACGCCTTTGCGGTCAAAAGACCAACTAACGCAGCCGGGCGCGCCCATGTTGCCGTTGCACTTGTCAAAGGCATGGCGAACCTCCGGCGCGGTGCGCTGGCGATTGTCGGTAAGGGCCTCCACAATGACGGCCACGCCGCCGGGGCCGTAGCCCTCATAGGTAATGGCCTCAAAGCTCTCCGTATTGCCCGCGCCCATGGCTTTCTCAATGGTGCGCTTGATATTATCGTTGGGCATATTCACTGCCTTGGCCTTTGCAATGACCGTGGCAAGACGGGAATTGTTGTTGAGATCGCCGCCGCCGCCTTCCTTCACGGCAACGAGAATCTCCTTTGCCACCTTGGTGAATGCCGCAGATCGTCTCGCGTCCGCCGCTCCCTTGGTTTTTTGGATATTATGCCACTTGGAATGTCCAGACATATGTTTATTCTCCTTTAATGTAGAATTGAATGACTTCCCGGTGGGAAGCGGATTTTTCAATGGAAAGCCCGGGGAAATTTCCTTGCAACCAGTCAATCAGCGCATGACAGACCGGATCCTCCGTGGGGAAATGGCCTGCGTCCAGCAGATTGATGCCCTTCCCTGCTGCGTCCAAAAACGCGTGATAGCCCAAATCGGAGGTCACAAAGGTATCACAGCCAGCAGCGGCCGCCGCATCCGCGTATTCGCCGCAGGCTCCACCGCCCACGGCCACGCGAAGCACCGATTTTCCGGCGTCGGCATAGCGCACGCCGTTGCAGTCCAGTGCCTGAGAGACATAGGCGGCAAAATCCCGCAGCGCCATGGGTGCCGGGAGCCGCCCCATTCGGGCAAGCCCATCTGTCCCGGGAAGGGGCCCAGGGTCCTCCAGACGGAGAGTATAGGCCAGCACGTCATTCACGCCGCCCTCCGCCACATCCAAATTCGTATGCATGCAGATCACGCACATATTCGCACGGACCAGCTTCCGCAGCAGCCGCCCCTGCGGGGTATCCTCCCGCAAGGTTTGCACCGGAAGCCACCGACAATTCATCACCGGATGGTGAGCAACAATCAATTGGCAGCCCTTTGCAATCGCCTCATCCGCAACCGCTTCCGTCACATCCAGCGCCGCCAAAGCGCAGGTAATTTCCGCAGCCGGGTCGCCCACCAGCAATCCCACGTTGTCCCAATCCATTGCACCGGCTTTGGGCGCGAGTTCAAACAGACTTTTCTCAATTTCAAGAGCCGTTGGCATGACGCCACTCCTCCCATAATTCCAGCAGGGACCCAATTACATCCCTCAGCCGGTCCGCTTTTTCCCACGTTTTCGGTCCGCTCCCTCGGTTAAGCCCAGCCACCGCCGTCTGGAGCCTTAAAATCTGCTCCACAAGATACCGTCCGCCCAGCGGGTCCCGCTTCAGGTAAGAGCCGCCATATATTTGCCCCGGAGACAGGCTCTGCGAACCGGCCCCAATCTCCAGCACAGGATAAATGGTTCCCCGGTCCTCCACCAGACGCTCCCTGCTAATGGCGTAGCCATTGGCACTGAGAAAGGTCCGAAGCTCCTCCGCCCGGGACTGGGGCTGAAGCAGCAGTGTGTGCCTGCTGTTCGCCGTCCAGGGCGCGGCGGCGAGAATGGAAACGATGTTCTCTCCGCCCATACCCGCGATCACTACAGTATCCGCCTCTTCCGCCCCCACTCCGGCAAGCCCATCGCACAGACGGAAGTCAATCCGCTCCAAAATGCCTAAGCGCCGTGCGGTATCTTGCCCCCGGCCCAGAGGGCCGGGCCGCAGATCGCAGGCGATGGCGGAGCGAAGCCGTCCCTCCAGCGTCAGCCAAACCGGGAGATAGGCGTGGTCCGTACCCACGTCCGCCAGAGCGGCACCTTGGGGGACCCAGTCCGCCAACAATTGAAGCCGGGCCGACAACTCGGGTTTCCGTGCATTCATTCTGTCATCAGTCTCCTTCTGGCCCGCTGCAAGCGGGAAATTTCCTGCCGTCGCCCGGCAACCGCTGACAAACGGAACGCATACGGATTTCCCGTATGCGTTCTGTCAGATTCTTCCTCGGAAAAGCTTTATTCCGCAGCCTTGTTGGCTTCCTCGTTGACCAGTGTCAACAGCTTGTCAACGTCCACGCCGTGGACCATGCAAGCCTCTTCCACGGTTTCGCCGCGAGAAGAAGGGCAGCCCAAGCAGTGCATTCCAATGGAAAAGAAAATCGGCGCGGTCTGAGGAGCCACGTCCAGAATATCACCAATGATGGTGTCCTTTGTAATTTCAACCATAAATTTGCCTCCAAAAGTTCAGTTTATCGGAGCAAAGCTCCGTTCGCTTTTTAGTATTATACCCCGTTTTCTCTCTGATTTCAAGAGAAATTCGGGGAAAATTTCATGCAAAAAGGCAAAACCTACCCTTTTTGCGCTAAATTTAAAAAAAATTGGCTTTGCAGTCCTGTTTCGTCTCTCGAAGATACGTCGCACCTTGAAAAAAGCCAAAAAAGGAACGCCCTTTCGGACGTTCCTCTGAGATGACTTTCGTTATCTCTGCTCCTCGCGCATCTTGGCGAAGCACTCGCTGCAATACACAGGACGGTCGGACTTGGGCTCGAAGGGAACGCGAGCCTCTCCACCGCAGGATGCGCAAACAGCGGCGAAGTACTCCCGGGGACCGCGGGAAGCGGTCTTGCGGGCATCACGGCAGCCCTTGCAGCGCTGGGGCTCGTTCTGGAAGCCGCGCTCGGCATAAAACTCCTGCTCACCGGCGGTGAACACGAACTCCTGGCCACACTCTTTGCACACTAAAGTCTTGTCTTCGTACATGATTTTACCCTCTCTTTGAAAAGAAAAATATATTGCGCTCAGCTCTTGCTGAAATCGCCGGAAAGAAGTTGCCGTGCCACCTTACGACGGATCCGCTGCACAGCGTTGTCCACGGATTTAGGGGATTTGCCCACGGTTTCGGCAATTTCCCGACAAGATAAACCGTCTAAATAATACCCCAAAATCTTCGCTTCAAACTCGGACAATTGTTTCCGAACACCAAACAAGAGACTGCTCGTGTGCTCCCTGTCGATCAGAAAATCTTCAGGGCTGCGCTGCGTCAGATCCCGGGTACCAAGGGTGTAGGAGTCGCGATCAAAGAAGGGTGTATCAAGGGAAACCGACTGGTTCAGGGGGATGTGCGTGCCGCGGGGGGCGGCGCGCAGAGCTGAAAGCAGACGATTGCGGACACAGGTTTCGGTAAAGGTGCGAAAAGAGGCGTCCCTTTCTCCGTCGTATTCCCGGACGGCCTTCATCAGTCCGATCATCCCCTCCTGCAGCAAATCCTCGCTGTCGCCCCCGATCAAAAAGAACGGACGGGCACAGGAGCGAACCAGACGGGTGTATTTGGATACCAGACGCTCCTCCGCCCCGCGATTCCCGCGGGCGGCACGAACACACAGCTCCTCATCCGAAAGGCCGTCTGCACAGAATGAATTAGACTCTTCGCACTTGCACATACGTTATTATACCTTTTGAACACAAATTTTGTCAAGAGAAATATAAAATTCGTTAAAATTTCTTTTGAAAATTCTGGTAATTCCGCTCTGCGGCATCTTTCAGATTTCAAGGGTTTTCACAAAACTCGCAAGTTTTTCGGCCGTTTTGTGCGCCTTTTCGATGGTTTTTGCCTCCACCATGACACGAATCAGCGCTTCTGTTCCGGAGGGTCGCACCAGAATACGGCCCTCGCCGTCCATGGCCTTCTCAGCCGCCTCCACGGCGCTTTGCAGTGCGGACGAGGTCATAATCGCCTCCTTCACGCCCTGCTGATGGTCCACGGGCACGTTGATCAGCTCCTGAGGATACGTCGGACAGACGGACACCAGCTCCGAAGCCTTCTTGCCGGAAGTCTTTAAAACCTGCAAAAATTGAAGCGCGGTGACCTGACCGTCTCCGGTGGTTTCAAGGTCTGTGAAAATGGTGTGGCCGGACTGTTCGCCGCCGATGCGGAAGTCGTTTCGAAGCATTTCTTCCAGTACGTTCCGGTCCCCTACATCGGTGCAAACCAGCTCCAGCCCGCCCGTGCGACAGAACTCGTGGAGGCCCAGATTGCTCATCACAGTGGCAACCAGCGCGTTTCCGTTGAGCTTTCCTCTGCGCTTCATGTCTGCGGCGCACACGGCCATCACCTTATCGCCGTCGATAGGCCCGCCGGTTTCGTCCACCAGAAGGCAGCGGTCCGCATCTCCGTCAAAGGCCACGCCTATGTCGTACTTTCCTTTTACCACCGCAGCCGCCAAATCCTCCAGATATGTGGAGCCGCAGCGGCTGTTGATGTTCAAGCCGTCGGGCTGGGTGTGGATGAAATCCGTGTGGGCCTTGAACCGACCGAACAGCTCCGGCGCGGTGGCGCTGGCTGCGCCGTTGGCGCAGTCCGCAAGAATGCGCAGCCCCGCAAGGTCGCTCTCCACCGTAGCCGCCACAAAATCTATGTAATCCCGCTTTAGCTGGCGCATTCCGTGGTGGCGGCGTCCAATTTCGTCACGGGTGCGGGACTTGATACGCGCATCGGACAGAATCTTCTCCTCCACCCGCAGTTCCACCTCGTCGGACAGCTTGTAGCCCTGGGCGTTGAACACCTTGATGCCGTTATGCTCATAGGGGTTATGAGACGCGGAAACCACGATGCCCGCGTCGCCCCGCTCCCGCACTGTCAGATACGCCACAGCGGGGGTGGGAATGGTCCCCAGCGGCTTCACGTCGCCGCCCACATCGCAAATTCCCGCCATCAGGGCGGATTCCAGCATATCTGATGAAACGCGGGTATCTTTACCGATCAAAACCACCGGGCGGCGGCCCAAATCCTCCGTCAGCACAGCGGCAACGGCCTGACCCACGCGAAACGCCTCCTGCGCCGTAAGAGTTTCTCCCACTACGCCGCGGATACCGTCGGTTCCAAAGAGTTTGCCCATATTACATACCTCGTTCTATTCAAAAATCAAAGGGAAAGCTGCTCGGGCTGCTCCGTCCCGCCCGGAACGCTCAGACCTAGATGGGAATACGCCCGGTGGGTCACGCAGCGGCCCCGGGGCGTGCGGGTGAGAAAGCCCAACTGCATCAGATACGGCTCGTAAACGTCTTCCAGCGTCACGGACTCCTCCCCGATGGTGGCGGCCAGCGTCTCCAGACCCACCGGGCCTCCGCCATAGTTCTCAACAATGGACGAAAGCATCCGCCGGTCCACGGAATCAAGGCCCAGATAGTCCACCTCCAACGCGTTTAATGCGTGATCCGCAACCGCCTTGGTAATGACCCCATCAGCCTTTACCTGCGCGAAATCCCGCACCCGGCGGAGCATCCGGTTGGCAATCCGGGGCGTTCCCCGGCTGCGCTTGGCAATCTCAAACGCGCCTGCGTCCTCAATGGGGACATTTAAAATTCCCGCGCTGCGTGTGACAATCAGGGCCAATTCCTCCGAAGAATACAGTTCCAGCCGCAGCGTCACGCCGAAGCGGTCCCGCAAAGGCGCGGAGAGCTGGCCCGCCCGGGTGGTGGCCCCAATCAGGGTAAACCGGGGCAGGTCGAGACGGATGGAGTTTGCGGAAGGGCCTTTGCCCACGATAATGTCCAGCGCATAGTCCTCCATGGCTGGGTACAAAATTTCCTCCACCGCCCGGTTCAACCGGTGAATTTCATCCACAAACAGGATGTCGTTCTCCGAAAGATTCGTCAAAAGTGCCGCCAGATCTCCCGGCTTTTCAATGGCGGGACCGGAGGTAATGCGGATGTTGACCCCCATTTCCCCCGCGATGATTCCTGCCAGCGTGGTCTTGCCAAGTCCGGGAGGGCCATGAAGCAGCACATGGTCCAGTGGCTCCGTCCGCTGCTTGGCGGCGGTGATGAACACGCTCAGATTCTCCTTGGCCTTTTCCTGCCCTATGTAGTCCCGCAGCGCCCGGGGGCGCAGGGAAATCTCGCCGCCATCCTCTTCAAGAAAGGTTTTGGCGACGATGGGCTCTTCGTAAATGTCGCTTCCAAAGTCAATGCTCAACTGCTTACATCCCCCAAATCAGACGCTTTTCTCTGTATGGTATTTTTCCTTTACAGAGATTCCGCTATATCACGTACGGTGTCCAGAAACGCTTCCTCGCCCAAGGTGTTGAGCTTGAAAAACATGGCCTGACTTCCCCCTGAGGTAATCACGGTGAGGAACAAATCTGTTCCGTACCCCATCAGGGTCAGATTCAGGCTGACTCTGTTTCCCCCAGCGTAGCTATACCGCTCGTAAACCCGCACGGCACAGCGCACATCGGCAGCGGCATAGTCGCTGCCGTCCTCGTAGGTGGCGGAGGCGCTGCCATTTAAAATCCCGGCGTGCAGGACATTCAGCGAGCTGTCAAACTCCCCCTGAAATCGACGCTCGTATTTTGCCATAGCCGTTCTCCTTTCCTGTATAGCAGCTGCGTACAGCCGTGCTTTTCTTCAAAGCGCGGATTGTATCGCGCCGCTTCAATTCCTTTTCCTCTTTATTCTCCGAAAGCAAACTTTCCGACACTTCAACCTTCAGGCATCTCACGTACACCCAAAGCTTCCCATCTACCGTGCCATTTTTTTCAGGCAGGCCCGGATAATTTCCTCCAGCGGAAGACTTTGTGTGTCAACGCCCTTCAGCGCCTCAGCCGTTTCCGCCGTGGAATAGCCCAGCACGCCCAAAGCGGCGGCGGCTTCCATGGTTTTATTGGTTAGATCAGCGCTGACGGCGCCGCCCCCCATGCCCAGAGCAAAGCCGTTGGCGGCGCTCTCTTTACTCATTTTATCTTTCAATTCCAGAATAATGCGCTGGGCAATCTTTTTCCCGATACCGGGAGCCGCCGTCAGGGCCTTTTCGTCTCCGGTAATCACCGACATGGCCAGTGTCTCCGGGGTGGAAACGGACAGAATCGCCAGCGCGGCCTTGGGTCCCACACCGGACACTCCGATAAGCAGCTTAAAGCTGCCAAGCTCCGCAGGGCTCCCAAAGCCGTACAGCCCAAAGGCGTTCTCCGCCACGTGAAAATGAGTGTACAGCTTGGCCTTCTCTCCTTTTTTCAGCCCAGCCAGCGTGTGCCCCGTGGTGGCGCAGGCATAGCCCACACCGCCACAGTCGATCACCGCCAGATTGGGCTGTACCTCGGCAACAATGCCGTTTAGATAGTAAAACACAGGATTCCTCCCATTCTTCGTTCAAATGCAGGCTGCGTCCTGCGCCCTGTCGATCAAATCGTCTCCTTTACACCGCTCATCCGCGGAAGCCGTGAAGTAAAACTCCTTGCGTGGCAAAGGGACAGCGCCAGCGCGTCCGCCGCATCGTCGGGGCGGGGAATGGATTTCAGGTTCAAAAGCCGACGGGTCATGTCCATCACCTGACGTTTCTCTGCTTTGCCATACCCCACTACCGCCATTTTCACCTGCGAGGGCGTGTATTCGTATAGCGGTATGCCGCATTTCTCAGCAGACAGCAAAATGACGCCCCGTCCGTGGGCCACAGCAATGCCGGTAGTAATGTTGTTGTTGAAGAACAGTTCCTCTATCGCAATAACTTCTGGCTTCAGTTTGTTGATTAAAGCCTCCATATCTCCGGAAATCTGATAAAGCCGCCGGGAAAGAGGCAGACCCGCAGGTGTGGTGACGGTGCCGTAGGTCACCATGCGCGCACTGCCCCGGTCCGCTTCCACCAGCCCGAAGCCGATGGTAGCCACGCCGGGGTCAATTCCCAAAATCCGCATAGCGCCCCCCTTTCGCACAATCAAGGTCATTATAGCAAATCACAGCGGGATGCGCAACATGAAAAAAGGAACGCCTGTTTCAAGGCGTTCCTTTTATGGGCTGTCTTTTATCTTATGGGAACCTTCACAGGAACGGAAAGGTCCGTCACCCGAGTAAAGACCGGCTTGAGCCAGACCTCGGAACCGGCAGCCGCAGGCAGTGGAACCGTTTCGTAAAAAATGCCGGATGTGCTGCCGTCCAGATATTCGTCGGTATCCGGGTCATGATAGGTGTGGGAAGAGCCGGAGGAGGAAAAGGATTGCTCCTCTCCATTTTTATCCAGATATCCGTTCCAAAGGCTGTACATATTGTTTTCCCGATATTGCCTTGCCTGGAACGTCAGCAGATTTCCGCTGTCAAGCCGCTGAATCCCGGCAAGCTCTGCACCGTCCGGCAGGAGGCCGTGCTCTCCCGTAGCCACATTCATCCAAATGCTCTCCCGATCCTTATCCAGCCAGCGCACCTGCGTAATATAAAGTGTTAATTCTTTACTCTCGCTGAAATACGTGGAGTCCATCCAATACGTCACTGTGGACGGCGAGGCTTCGTCTCCGCTGGCGGTAAGCCCGTTACGTGTCGGGTCAAACCGCTCTCCCCGCTCGTTTTCCACGTAAAATTCCAGACCCTTCAGCCACGCGCTATTTTCCGGAACATAGCCGAAGTCCAGCCGCAGGTGGGTGGGATAAATCTCCGCACACTTTAGCGCTAGCATCTGTCCGTCAATTTGGAAGGCCCGATTCACCTCCACGATCTCACCTTGGGCAGTGAACCGGGGATCAAGGGAGAGGTCAAAGGTAAACGCCGCCAAAACGTCCGGGTTGCGGGCATGAGGGCTGAAATATGCTTCCGCGATAGACTCTTCATTGGCCTTTGGCTCCGCCTCGTCATTCTCAGAGGTGTTCTGATAGACGTTCAGAAGCAGGGCCAGGTGCTCCGGTACATCCTGCTCTACGAAATTCACCGTCATCTGACGCAATTCCCCGTTGGGTGTGCCGTATGACCCGCTGGAGCTGCCGTATCCTCCTTTGTTGTCGGGCAACTTTATGCTGGCATCCGCCTCCAGCGCTTCGTATCGGTCAGAATCCAGAGAGTAAAAAATCTCCAATTGCTTCTGGTCCACAATCAGGTATTCCACCCGAGCGATGATTCCGTCCTTGCTCTGCTCCTGTCCCACAGGCTGCACGTAATCATGCTCTACGGCGGCAGAGAGAGACGGCGACCACGATACCGCCTTCGCCAGCTCCCGCAGCACCGGCATATCGCCGCAGGCCCGGGCAAAGGGCGGAAACAGGTTCACCAGCAGCATGAAGCCCAAGAAGCACGCTACAAGGCTCCCGGCGGGAACGCCGAAAAGGCGAACGCGCCTGCGAGCTTTGCCGTTTCGCTGCAAGGCCCTCGTTACCGTATATTCAAGCTGCGGCGGCTCCGCAATTGAAGATCGCAGCGCCGCGTATTCTTCATTTCGATTCATGGTTCTCCCTCCTCCAGTTCCAGTCTCAGCAACGCCAGCGCCCTGTGCTGGCGGGTAACCACGGTTCCCTGCGGGATGCTTAATGCCCGTGCGGTCTCCGCCAGCGTTAAATCCCCAAAGTAGCGCAGCGCAATTATCTGCCGTAACTCCTGCGGAAGACGGGCAACCGCCTCCCGCAAAGGCAGCGCGTCGTAGTCAAAGCCCTCTCCCGCCTCCGGCAAATATTCATCCGAGCGCAGACGCTTCAGCCGTCGCAGCTCCCGTCCGCACTCGTTGATAAGAATGCGGGTAAGCCACGTTTCAAAATAGTCCGGCTCACGAAGCTGGTGGAGGTGCCGAAGCGCCTGATACACCGCTTCGTCCACGGCCTCCAGTGCCGCCGCCTCGCCCCCCAGATACGCAAAGGCCGTGCGATATAGCCGCGCCCGTATGGCCTCCGTTCTCCGAACAAATTCTTCCCGGTCCACCCGATCCCCCCTCTCTAACCATTAGAGCATTCATCCGCCCGTTTTGATTTGCCCCAACGGTAATTTTTTTTAAAAAATAAGGAGCCGGCACGGGAAAGCTCCCGCACCGGCCCCGGCTAGCTCCTGTTCGATTCACGCCTTGGGATGGGCCTTGTTGTACACATCCTTGAGCTGATTTTTCACCACATGGGTGTAAATCTGGGTGGAAGAAATGTCTGCATGGCCCAGCATCTCCTGAATGGAGCGCAGATCCGCCCCATTTTCCAACAGGTGGACGGCAAAAGAGTGACGCAGGGTGTGGGGCGTGATGTCCTTTTGAATCCCCGCCTTGTCCTGATAATACTTGATAATTTTCCAAAAGCCCTGACGGCTCATACGCTCACCGTTCATATTCACGAACAGAGCTCGCTCGTCCATATCCGCAATAATTTCCGGGCGGACGCTCAGCTCATAATCCCGCAGGGCCTTTACCGCCGCGGGGTACAGCGGAATAATGCGCTCCCGTCCCCGGCTGGCGCAGCGCAGAAAGCCCGCCGACAAATTCAGATCGTCCACATCCAGCGCGATCAGCTCGCTGACGCGGATGCCGGTGGCGTACAGCAGCTCCAGCATGGCGTGATCCCGGAAGCCCTTGGTGTCCATACAGCGGGGCTGCTCCAAAAACAGTTCCACTTCCTTGCTGGTGAGAATTTCGGGATACCGCCGCTCCGCCTTTGCAGCCGTCAGTCCCCGTGCGGGGCTGGCCGTCATGGAGCCGGAGGAAACCATAAAGCTGTAAAAAGACTTGACAGCGGCCAGAAACCGCGTTACGGAGGCGGCGGATTTGCCCTTTGTATGCATCCAGTCCATATAGCGCTGAACCATCTCCGGCGCGGCGCGGCGCAGCTCGCTGCCCTCCTCCACATGGAGAAACTCCTGAAATTGGGTCACGTCCCGCAAATAAGCGGACACCGTATTGACGGAGGAACCTTTCTCCGCGGTCAGATATTTTTCATAAAGCTTGAGGTAGTCCGCCGCCACAGTAAAAGTCCCCCTCTCCCGACGCCGCTTGGAATAATCCTTTTTCGGCACGGTTTTTTTAATTTTATGTCACCGAAGAATCATTCCCAAAACCCAGTTTAAAAGCCATGGGGTCACCAACAGCTCCGTCAGAACCCCGGCGGACAAAACCGCGCTCACCACCGCAAACCGAAGCCACCATGCCTTGTCATAAACCGGGGGTGAGGGCCTTCCGCCCTTTTCAAGAGACAGCGCTGCCAGCGCCACGGATTTTTCCAGCGCCGGGACCGCCACCGCAAAATAACACGGAAGCGTGATCAGACACCGCAGGCCAAACACTGCCAGCGCCAAAAGCACGCCGCCGGGGCCGAAAGCCGCTGTAAGACAACACACGGAAAACGAAAGAAAAAAGCCGTATGCCCCTGTGACCACCGGAAGCAGCGCAGCGCCCACCGAGGCAAAGCCCAGCAAAAACGCCAGCAACGGATAGCGAAAATAGACCGCCAGCGCGGAAAGAACCGTCCTACCTGTTGGCTCCGGCGGGGTGCTCAGTGAAAAATAGCCGTTTAAATACGCTGTCAGCTCTCTGGCTGTTTCCGCACTTACGCGGGCAGAAAGAACCTGTCCCAAAAACAGGCCCGCAAGAAAACAAGCGGCTAACAGCGACAAGCGGAGCCACGGACCGCGTCCGCTCCGCATCAGGCGGCGACCGCCCACCGACCCCACAAACAAAGCGCCTCACCTCACGCAAATCTATGCGGTAGGCGGACAGGTTAGAAGTCGGTTAACGTAAATATTGTCCTTACTAATATATTGCTTTTTTTCACGAACCGCAAGGGCTTTTCAGGAATCCTCTGTTTTTTGTAAACTATGACAAAATGTTATGTAAACAATGTTATGTAAACTTTATAAACTGAACGTTTATAATATTCCTTTCACCGGCGCAAACGTCAAGATGTGGGGTCCGCCCATGGGCGGACCCCACTACATCTGTGTCGACATACTATCCCGCTTTTCAGAGTCTTAATAAGGCTGGCTTTGGAAAAATCTGAAAGAATCCCAAAATTTTGGTGAAAATCACAAGGGCTATGCTAGCCCCTCTTCCCCACCTTTATCCGGCGGCCGGGCGCGGAGCGGGATTGTTTTTTCTTTTTGCCCCGTTTTCGACCCAGCATCGGTGCCAGCAAGCCCCCTGCCATCGCCGCTGCCAGCAAAATAAAGCTTCCTCCGGACCAGACTAAGTCGTCGCAAAGCAGCGCTCCGCCCAAGGTCAGCGCAGCCGCAAAAATTGCCGCGGACCCCAGCGCGGCCCACAAAGGTCCCACCTCTGTGCGGCGAATGGACAGTGTCCCGCCAGCATAGGATGCCAGCACTCCGCTTGCCACCTGAAAACGGAACGCCATCTCCTCCGGTATGATCCCCTCCAGAGTCAGCAGCGCCAGCAGACATTGAAACATGATGTAAAGTCCTAGGGACAGCGCCGCCCCCTCCAAAAATCCTGCCCATCCGGGCATTTTTCGTTTGGCCATAAAAAGCCCTCCCCCGTCATATGCTCTTTGCCAGCATATGACGGGGGAGGTTTGTTTATGAGGGGTAGTCCCGGTTTTGCCCCAGCGGTTTTACACCTCGGGGTCCCAAGACTTCTTTTCGCCGTCTCCGGCAGGCTGCTCAATCTCGGCAGACTGCTCCTCTGCGGCGGGAGCGGCAGGCTCTTCGGCAGACTTGCTCTCCTGCTTCTGCTTGGTCTTGGGGTCGGTAGAGGTCTGCACGCCAGTGGTGGATACGGCCCACTTGGTAATTTCCACGCGGACGCGATCCTCACTGGTTTCAATAATAATCGTGTCCTCGTTCACCTGCACGATGGAACCCACGATTCCGCCGATGGTGGTGAGCTTGTCACCCTTTTTCAGACTGTCGCGCAACTGCTGGGCAGACTTTTTCCGCTTGTTTTCCGGACGGATGATCATGAAGTAGAACACGCCGATCAGAACTACCAGCATCATGATTGTTGTAGGATCCATAGGGCAAATACTCCTTTGTGTTATCAGAATGAATTTATTATATCCAAAGCAGCCAAAATTTGCAAGCCCTTTTTCAGGGCTTACACCCGCTGCTCCAGTTTACCGCTGTATTTCTCCCGGAATGCGTCAAACGTCCCGGCATCCAGCGCGTCCCGGATTTTGCGCATCAACTCGTTATAGAACCAGAGATTGTGCAGCACGGACAGTCGCAGGGCCAGCACCTCGTCCGCCTTAAACAAATGGCGCAGATATGCTCTGGAAAAGCTGCGGCAGCAGGGACAACCACAGCTCTCGCCCACCGGGGCGGAGTCCGTCTCGTACTTCCGATTCATGATGTTCACCGTCCCCTCCCAGGTGAACAGCTTTCCGTGCCGCCCGTTGCGGGAGGGCATCACGCAGTCAAAAAAGTCCACGCCTCGGGCCACGGCTTCGATGATGTTACTGGGGGTACCCACACCCATGAGATACCGTGGCTTTTCCTTGGGCATGTGGGGTTCCACCGCGTCGATGACTTCGTACATCACCTCCGCAGGCTCCCCAACCGCAAGGCCGCCGATGGCGTACCCGTCGCAGTTGAGCTTTGCAATTTCCTCCATATGCCACACCCGCAGGTCCGCAAACGTGGCCCCCTGATTGATCCCGAAGAGCATTTGTTTGGGATTCACTGTGTCCGGCAGCGTGTTGAGCCGCTCATGCTCTGCAATACACCGCTCCAGCCACCGCGCCGTCCGTTTGCAGGATGCCTCGGCATATTCGTGTGTGGCGGGATTCTCCACGCATTCGTCAAACGCCATGGCAATGTCGCTTCCAAGATTGGACTGAATTTGCATGGACTCCTCAGGCCCCATGAAAACCCGATGCCCGTCAATGTGGGAGGCAAAGGTCACGCCTTCCTCTCGGATTTTCCGCAGAGATGCCAGAGAAAACACCTGAAACCCGCCGGAATCCGTGAGAATAGGGCCGTCCCAGCCCATAAACCTGTGCAGCCCACCCATCTCCCGCACAACTTTGTCGCTAGGCCGCAGATGCAGGTGATAGGTATTAGAAAGCTCGATCTGGCAACCAATTTCCTTGAGGTCCAAGGCGCTGACGCCGCCTTTGATGGCCCCCTGCGTGCCCACATTCATAAACACCGGGGTCTGGACCTCGCCGCCATGGGCGCAGGAAAACACGCCGCGCCGCGCCCGGCCCTGATACGCAATCACTTTAAACATGAATGGCTCCTAATTCCTGAAATATTAAGCAGCAAAGCCCCACCCGGTAAAACCGTAAGACTGCCCCTCTTGTATATGCAATGCATACGCATGTATATCCAATGCATATGCAGAATTGGGTATGCATTCAGTCCACCGCCGGATGAATATGACCTCCCATGCGTTGAAAACTTTGCACGGAGACAGCTTGAAATGCCGGACTGCAAGCCCAAATTCTCATCTTGCTGATTATACACGGAAGCGCAAAACATTGCAAGTACAGCGTCAATTCTCCGCCTACAAAAGCACTTTTGCCGAAAAAGATTTATTTTGGATTTGCTTTGCACGGCAGTTTATTCCGCATCGGGTCATTCTTTTACCGTCAGGGCAATTTTATCGCATCACCGAGAGCAAAAAAGTGCCGCATCCTTTTTCGGAAAAAGAAGGATGCGGCGCTTTCAAATTATTTTTCCTGTCCGGGAAAAGAAAGTCAGCGATTAACCCGGAACCGACGGGCGACAACAATGCCCACCACCAAAAGCAAAACGGCTGCCGCCAGATAATAATATATCTGAATTGACGTGGCGGTAGTTTCCTGTTGGCTTCCGATGCCCTGCGGGCGATTTTCGGAAGGACCTTCCTCCTGCCCTCCGCCCCCGGGAGGGAAGCCCTGCCCGAAGGTCTGCGTATCTTCCTGCGTGGCACTATCCTGTGAAGCATTTGCTCCGGATTCCGACGAAGCGTTTTGATTCTGAGACTGTCCGCCATTTTCCGTGCCTCCGGGAGGAGCAGTTTGCATTCTCTCCTTTTCCCCGCTCTCCGTATTGCCGGGAACTGGGGGCGCTTCATCAGATTGGCCGTTCGCCTGTCTATCTGTCTGCGCATTGGTCTGCTGACCGCCCGGACGGGAATTTTCTCCGCCGCCCATGGAACCCGCATTGGAGCCCATGCTCTTAATATCGATCGCGGAAGCGTCCACAAAGCTTGAGCTGTCCGCCGTTTGATTCTCACTGGTGGAGGGGATGATTCCGTCAAGTTGACCCTGTACGCTCTGGGCTCGCAGCAGGCAGAAGCTTTTGAGCATTGCCGAGGCTTCGGTAAATTCCTCATAGGTGCAAAATGCGGTAGGGGCCTTTTCAACATATGGGGAAATCAGTGCAATGGCGCTGTCAATCATTTGCTCAAACTCACCGCTGTCAAAATAGCTGGAAATGAATTCTCCAAAAAGCTGATGGTAAAGCTCCAAATAGGTTTCATTTTCAAGTAGTTTTCCCAAAAGAGGACGCTCCTCCAGCGTGGTGCCGGAAACCGGGGTGTCAATCGGAAAATTCACAAGCGCCGTGGTGGAGGTCGTTCCGCTTTGGGAATTTCCACCTCCCGAAAAAGCGCCAAAGGCGAGGTTATAGTCCCAGGCAATCATGGAAAGCATTCCGTCTTTTTCGTAGAGATAATAGTTGTGCATCATGCTTCCGGTATAGCTGTCAAAATTCAGCACGAAGTTATGTACGACGAAATATCGCAAAACTTCTTCAATATTGACAATTTCCTCAAGGTCTTCTCCTGTCGAAAGCTGCTTGAGGGTGGAGATCAACCGGTCCTTATCGCTATCGGTGATATCGAAAACGGCATTGCCAAAAATATTGGAATAGCTGTCGTAGTCGTCGTCCGAGTAGACAAGCGCCACATCAGTACTTTCACCACCTATGCCGCCGCCGCCCGGACCGCCTTGATTTTCGGTGGAGCGCGCCGCACGTTTGCTGTTATCCCCAGTGTCCTGATTCGCCGCCGTGTTTTGTTCCGCGTCTTCATCCGCGGCTTGCCCGGTCTGCTGCTTTGCGCCCGTATCCGCGGTTTGCCCGTTCTGTTGCTCCGCGTTTTCATCGGCAGTTTGCCGGAATTGCTGGCGGTCGTTTTCTTCGGACATTTCGCCGGTCTTATCATTGTCCTCATTGCCACCGCCCATCATATTCATGCTGTCGGGCTTATAAATCCGCCCGGAATCCGAGCCATAGTTTCGGCTGGCATAGGCATCTTCAATTCCCTCCACAGCCAGATACAGGCCCCAGTCCTCCCCGTTGACGGTGATATAAATGAAGCTGCACAGGGGAGAATCCGCGTCAAACGCATTCATCATCTGATAGCTGACATAATCCTTCAAATAAGTGTTGTCCTGCACAATGTTATTGAGGGCCAGCTTGTCCAGCCCGTAATAGGTTTGGCCCGTCTGGTAATGGTCAAACTCAATTTTAAAGCTGTATCGGTCGGAATCCGAGCTTACAATGCTGGAAAGAGAGGAGTTTCCCTTGGTGCGCAGGCCGATGTTTTTCACCGAATTACCGTCCAGCACAATGCTGGCGGCAATATATTCTTTATCTGAGGCGTTGTCCAGCATCTCCTGCCAGTCGTCTTCCTCCACTGCTATATCCAGCGTGTGGACGCAGTCGGTGGAGAAGAGCGATTCCACATAGGGCATTTTCGTCTGCGCCACCGACAGTCCGAAGGATTCGCCAAATACAAACAGAATGGTTGTCAGTAGCATGGCCGCAACAATCGCTATACAGATCGGCGTCGTGTACTTATGCCTTAACATGGACGCCCCTCCTATCCCATATACTCCCCATTATAGCTGACCAGCACGATATTCTGCACGCCGGGCAGCTCACTCAGCGTATTGACAAATGCGGTATCATCCGATTTGAGACGAATCTCATAGTTCAGTTCAACGCCTTTTTGACTAACGGTTTTGCTCTTGATTACGCTCTTTTTGACAAAGCCATTCAACTGCCGGGCCGCATTTTGTTCGCTTTCGGTATCCAGACAGGAAAGCACGACAATATAGGGCGTATCCACAGAGCTGCGGTTTACAAAGACCAACAGAATGATGCCGATGAACAAGCTGCCGAATACAGCGAGAGGAATCATGCCCGCCGCAAGAACAATTCCCGAAGCGATGGACCAGAAAAGGAACACGATATCCAGCGGCTCCTTAATTGCCGTGCGAAAGCGGACGATGGAAAGCGCGCCCACCATGCCGAGGGAAAGCACAACGTTGCTGGTAACTGCCAGAATGACAAGGGTTGTAACCATGCTCAATGCAATGAGAGAAACGCCAAAGCTGGCGGAATACATCACGCCTTTAAAGGTTTTCTTATAGATAAGAAAGATGAACACACCAATGCCAAAGGCAAGACCCAGGGCCAGCACCATATCCAAAAGAGAGATGCTGGTTACGTTCTCCAGAAAGCTTGATTTAAAAATATCGTCAAAGGTCATGAAAATAATCTCCTTTATTGTTTAATTTTCTTGTTGATGACCTATCCGTAGGTGCGGCACAAAGCGTATTTGGAGCAGGCCGATGCTTTTCGGTTCCCCAATTGCAGCAGGTCTGCGATAAAGCCCGGAATAAACTCGTCATATTTGACCTCCAGAATCACAAGCTCATCCCCCGCTGGAAGCGTCGGAATATTCTCGCCCAAAAAGTCCTTGGAGCGCAGTCCGGTGCGTATATCCCGGTCAAAGGTGATGCGGACGTTGCCCGCCCGATAGGTGAATGGCTCCCGGGTATAGTCCACAATGGTTTTCGGCTGTAAGAGCTGTCCGTTCATTTTACTGTAAAGCTCAGCCACCAAAGGGCGCTCCTGCTGGACCATCCAGTCCCAGTCGCCTTGCAGCAGCATGATTGTCTCTTCCTTTGAAAGGCGGCTGGACTCCTTGTAGGAAAGTCCGTTTACTTTGCTTTTCTTCTCCAGCTTGATAAACTCCGTATCGTCGTTATAGCGGCGCAGTCGAAATTTTTCCCTGCGGTTGATGCCGTTCAGCTTTTCAAGCAACGCTTTATCCCCCGGCGTGTCAAAATAGAGGCTGTGGATGATATACTCTCCGTTTTCACCCACATTGCGGTCGTGGGGTAAAATGGCCCGCAGCTTGTTGCGCAGAATCATATAGTCCATATAATTGAGACTGTGCTTAAATTCGTGTCGCGGTTTCATGGGTAACCTCCTTGCAATTTGGTATGCGCAAAGAATAACCCTTCTGCCTTGAAGCTACATTGAGATCTGATTCAAGATTTTTTCAAGCATTTCTGTTATAATGAAAGCCATAAGGAGGGATATATGATGAATGTATTGATTATCGAGGACGAGCCCCAGCTCTCCGATGTGCTGGTCGCTTTGATGAAGCAGGATAAATACGCCGTGGACGCGGTTTACGACGGCGTCTCTGGCGAGGAATACGCCATGACCGGCATTTACGACGTCATTATATTGGATATCATGCTTCCCAAAAAGAATGGTCTGGAGGTTTTGCGCGCCCTGCGCGAACAGAACAACTCCACCCCGGTGCTGCTGCTGACAGCCAAGTCCGAGATAGAGGATAAAATAGAGGGTCTGGATATCGGGGCGGACGATTATCTCACAAAGCCCTTTGCCTCCGGAGAGCTTTTGGCCCGCCTGCGGGCGATTTCCCGCAGAAAGGGCGAATTTACCGGCGACGAGCTGGCCTGCGGGGACACACGGCTGAGCAAGCGCAGCTATGAGCTGAGCTATAAGGGCAACTCCGTCAAGCTGGGGCAGAAGGAATATCAGATTGTGGAAATGCTTATGCAGAATCACCGCCAGATTATCCCCAAGGAGCGGTTTATCGAAAAAATTTGGGGCTATGAGAGCGACGCGGAATACAATGCCATTGAGGTGTATGTTTCCTTCATCCGCAAGAAGCTGGCTGTCATCGGCTCGCCCTTGCAGATTAAAGCGGTGCGGGGCGTGGGATATATCATGGAGGAAACGGAATGATTAAGCGGCTGCAAATTAAGTTTGTCTGCATTATGATGGGCGTTCTGTTTCTGGTTTTTACAGTGCTGGTGGCAACACTGAATATTTTTGTGTATATGAGCAACGCCGAGCAGACGGACAACATTTTGCGGATGGTGGCCGAGCAGGACGGAATGGAGTTTCTGCTTCCTCCCGGCCGGACGGAAGAGGACGCGCATCAGGAGCCTTTAATCCCTCCACGCTTTGACTCTCAGTCCATGCGGGCGGCACGTCTGTTTTTTGTCAAGCTGGACAAGCAGGATCAGGTTTTGCAGGTACAGCACGATATGATGTTCGGCTTTACACAGGAGGAGGCAGTCTCTTATTCGGAAGCGGTATTGCTGAGCGGAAAAGAGAGAGGCTCTTACGACGATTATCAATATCTGGTGGCAGAAAAGGATTATGGCAAAATCGTCGTGTTTGTGGAGAACAGCCGGGAGCTGAAAATACTGGATGAGCTCATTTTTATCTCCATGATCGTCACGGCGGTGACCTGTGTGCTGTTGCTTGGATTTTCCGTGCTTTTATCCAAATGGGTGGTCAAGCCCGTAAAAGCAACCTTTGCAAAGCAGCGCCAGTTTGTCTCCGACGCCAGCCACGAGCTGAAAACGCCCCTGACCATTATTTCGGCGAATGTGGATGTGCTGGAGAATGAAATCGGAGAAAATATCCGGCTTCAGCAAATTCGGGATCAGGCGGACCGAATGACCCGGCTGGTTCACGATCTGCTTGCCCTGGCCAGAGCTGACGAAGGCGCCAATCAACTGGTGGCAACCGAATTTGATTTAAGCCGGGCGGTGCTGAGCACCCTTCTGGCCTTTGAAAGTCAGGCCTTTGAGGATGGGAAAAGTCTGGATTTCAACGTGGCGGAGGGACTTCGGTACACCGGCGGAGAGCCGCAAATCAAGCAACTTGTTGCCATCCTAATGGACAACGCCATTAAGCACTCCGGAAAAGGGGATGAAATAAAAGTAACGCTGCGCCGGGAGAACGAAAAAAGTATTTTAGCGATTTACAACACCGGTGATGGAATTCCCGAGCAGGAAAAGGATCGGATTTTCGAGCGGTTTTACCGCAGCGACGCGTCTCGCTCCACCAAGACCGGGGGATACGGTCTTGGCCTCGCCATTGCCAAATCACTGGTAGAGCTTCATAAGGGAAAGATCTCCGTGTCAGGGAAAGAGGGCGCATGGACATGCTTTACCGTGACGCTTTAGCGCGTGATTTAGCCCTTTCCCAAAATCAACCGCGAACCGCCGGCGGAGGAAATACGACTGGAAATGGGCAGCGGATTTTTATAACAGGCAGGTAAGTTTTAAAATCGGAAAAATTACAGAAAAAGTCCCAGAGAGCCTTGTATCAGGACTCTCCGGGACTTTTTTTGTAGCGGCAGTCTTCAATAAATTAACATCGCGTCGCCAAAGCTGAAAAACCGATATCGCTCCCGCACGGCTTCCTCGTAAGCCGCCAGAATGTGCTCCCGTCCCGCCAAAGCGGAAACCAGCATCACCAGCGTGGACTCCGGCAAATGAAAATTCGTAATCAGCGCGTCCGTCACCTTGAAGCGGTAGCCGGGATAAATGTAGATGCCGGTCCAGCCGGAGCGTGGCTCCATGGTCCCATCCTCGTTGGCCCAGGATTCCACGGTGCGGCAGGAAGTAGTGCCCACGCAAACTATCCTCCCCCCGTTGGCGCGGGTGCGATTGATCAGGTCCGCCACCTCACGGGAGATGGTACAGAATTCCTTGTGCATCTCGTGGTCAAGGATTTCCTCTTCCTTCACAGGGCGGAAGGTGCCAAGGCCCACATGGAGCGTCACATACCCAATCCCCACGCCTTTGGCGGAGATTTTCTCCAGCAATTCTTTTGTGAAATGAAGGCCCGCCGTGGGGGCGGCGGCGCTGCCCAACTCCTTGGAATAGACGGTTTGATACCGCTCCCGGTCCTGCAACTCCTCTTTGATATAAGGCGGCAGGGGCATTTTGCCAAGGCGCTCCAAGACCTCCAGAAAAATCCCCTCATAGTGAAATTTCACAAGGCGGTTTCCACCCTCCACCTCTTCAGTAACCTCCGCCGTCAACTCTCCCTCGCCGAAGGACACCTGCGCGCCGGGGCGCAGTTTTTTCCCGGGGCGGACCAGACATTCCCAAACGCCGTCTCCCCTATCCGTCAGCAGCAGCACCTCGCAGGCGCCGCCACCGGGAAGGCGCTGGCCCAAAAGGCGGGCGGGCAAAACCCGGGAATCGTTTAAAATGAGGCAGTCTTTTTCCGTCAAAAAATCCGGCAGCTCATAAAAATGATGGTGCTCCCAAGCGCCCGTATGTTTGTCCAGCGTCAGCAGACGGGATGCGTCCCGTTTTTCAATGGGCGTCTGGGCAATCAGCTCCTGAGGCAGGTCATAGTAAAAATCGCTGGTCTTCATCTGTACTTCTCCATGGGTCCGCGTGCCTGTACTTTTGAAAAAACTCCGCTAAAGAAGAATTTTTCGATCTAACGCGGCTCTGCCGCGCTTTTGGCGGGCGGCTTGCCAATGTTCCGCATCACTCCACGGTGATGTCCGTATAATAGAAATTCAGGATGTCACGGTAGGAATACCCCTGCTTCGCCATGGCCAGCGCGCCGTATTGGCTCAGCCCCACATTGTGTCCGTTTCCCGTTCCGGTAATCACAAAGCTGCCGGGAGACGCGGAGGATGCGGAAGACGGAACCGCCGCGCCGGAGGTCCCGCTCAGCGCCTGCACGCCCGAGGAGGTGAGGACATAGAGCGCTTTCCCCGTATAAGGGGTCACCGCCCCGCTGCCGGAAACGGTATAAGCTCCGCTGATGGAAGAAAGCGTGCTGCCGGAGCCGTTTACATAGTAGCCCGAGGCAGAATTCATTCCGCTGTCGTCCCCGTTGATGGAAAAGCGCATGCTTTTCACATTCTTACTATAGGTAGTGCTGTAAAACGCCATGCGGCAGGTTTCGCCCTTCACCGTCAGGCTCTTTCCCGTTGTATCCACAAAGGTGACCTTGTAAACGTTTCCGGTGGAGGTGCGCTCCGAGACATAGGCGTTTTTCACCGTTCCGATGGAATAGCCGCTGTTTTGCAGTACCCACGTCAGCTCCGAGGGCGTGTAGGTCACGGTATAGCTGTAATTGGGGATGGAGACGGTGGCTTCATAGGGGTCGGCTTTTCCCATCAGGTATCCCACCGTGCCGCCCCAGACGTTTTCAGCGCTCTCGGTGGCGCCGCCGTCGCTGGAGTGATACACCGTTTCGGCAAGCGTCCCCCGGTACCACGCCCGCTGCCCGGTCGTGGAATCCACGGCGGCGTCCGTGTCCCCGCCAGCGGCGTTCACGCCGTTGTACACCTGACAGTCCGTGGTGTTGCACAGATCAAAGCCATAGGTGTTCAGATGCTTGGCGGTCACGGAAGCATAGGTCCGGGCGCACACGGCCTGAGCCTGCAATGCGGCCTCGGGCCAGCCCTTCCCCATTTCATAGGGAAGAACGCCCTTCACATAGTCCTCCAGTGATACCACGTTCACCACATACAGTCCTCCGCCGGTAACTCGCGGATATTCAAAGCCCCCGGCATACCGATAGCCCTTGAACCAGGTGGGCCCACTCACCGGCAAAACGCCGAAATTGTAAATGCCCTGACTGTCAAACTCAAAAAGGACCGCTGAAGAGGACGTGTCCGTCACCGCCACGGCGGTAGACGTGTGCCCGCTGCCGCCGCCGCTCTGGCGGGCGTAATATTGTCCGCTCACATAGGCAGGCCAACCGCCCACACTAGCAGCGGCAGAGGCCGCCTCCGCAAAGGAGCCGTAAGGCCCCGACTGGTCGAAATTTCCAAGGTCCGCCCCCGGCCGCATGGTAATGGCTGTTTGAGCAATGCTCCCAAGAGAAACAAAGTTCCTCCCATCGTCATAATAGCCGAGAGAATACCCCCCGCTCTGAGTGTTTTCTAGGTTGGCGGAGGAGACGGCGGAGCTTCCAAACCGCAGCCCCACCTTCACCGTGCCGTTTACGGCGGCGGAGGCCGACACGGTGCCAAGGGCCAAAAATATGACGAGAATCGACAGAACCCCCAATAGTTTTTTCATACATCCTCCCCATGGCCTTCCCCTTGACGGAACAAGAAAATAGTGCTACCATAATACAAATGTCCGCAACAGGTGAACAGAAGTTTTCACTCGAACGCAATACACTTATATTATAGTACAGGAAAGCCCTACATTCAACAGAAATTCGACGTTCCCCGCCAAATCATATCACATAGGAGGCAAATCTTGATGAAACAGTACAAAGTGGGCGTTGTAGGCTGCACCGGCATGGTGGGCCAGCGCCTCGTCACCCTGCTTGAAAATCACCCTTGGTTCCAGCTTACCGCTGTGGCCGCCAGCGCACGCAGCGCGGGAAAAGCCTACGAGGAGGCCGTGGCCGCCCGCTGGGCCATGGAGGTTGAAATTCCGGAGGAGGCGAAGGCACTGGCCATTCTGGACGCGGAGGCCGACGCGGAAAAGCTTGCCGCCCAAGTGGACTTCATCTTCTGCGCCGTGGATATGAAGAAGGAGGAAATCCGGGCACTGGAGGAGAGATACGCAAAGCTGGAGTGCCCCGTAGTATCCAACAACTCCGCCAATCGCTGGACGGAGGACGTGCCCATGGTGGTGCCGGAGCTGAACGCGGAGCATCTTGCGGTCATTGAGGCCCAGCGCCGCCGCCTTGGTACAAAACGGGGTTTTATCGCCGTGAAGTCCAACTGTTCTATCCAGAGCTATGTTCCCGCGCTCCATCCCCTGTTGAAATACGGCGTGGAGCAGGCTCTGGTTTGCACCTATCAGGCCATTTCCGGCGCAGGAAAAACCTTTGAACGCTGGCCCGAGATGGTGGACAACTGCATTCCCTACATCGGCGGCGAGGAGGAGAAGTCCGAGCAGGAGCCGTTAAAGGTTTGGGGCAAGGTAGAAGATGGAAAAATTGTCACCGCCAGCGCTCCGGTTATCACGGCGCAGTGCTTCCGCGTGGCCTGTCAGGACGGGCATATGGCCGCCGTGTTCATGAAATTTAAGGACGGATGCAAGCCTTCTATTGAGCAGATCAAAGAAGACTGGGCCTCTTTCCGCGGCCCAGCGCAGGAGCTGGAGCTGCCCTCCGCTCCCAAGCAGTTCCTCCACTATTTCGAGGAGGCCGACCGCCCTCAGACCCGGCTGGACCGAAATCTGGAGCACGGCATGGCGATTTCCCTTGGCCGCCTGCGGGAGGACAGCCAGTACGACTACAAGTTCGTGGGACTGAGCCACAACACCCTGCGCGGCGCGGCCGGCGGCGGCGTGCTGCTGGCAGAGCTTCTGTGCAAAAACGGCTATATTACCGCCAGATAACAAATGCTGTAAAGGAAAAACGCCTGCCCACATTTTGTGGGCAGGCGTTTTATTTATTCTGATTCTTCCAAGGCTCAGCGGGCATTTTCCGCCTTTTGCAGCTCGATATAATCGTCATAGGTACACGCCTTGTCAATAATGGTTCCGTCGCTCTGGAATTCGATGATGCGGTTGGCCACGGTCTGGACGAACTCGTGGTCGTGGCTGGCAAACAGTACCACGCCCTTGTATTCAATCAGGCCCTTATTGACCGCGGTGATAGACTCCAAATCCAAGTGGTTGGTGGGCTGATCCAGCACCAGCGCGTTGGAACCGAAGAGCATGATCCGCGACAACATGCACCGCACCTTTTCGCCGCCGGAGAGAACCTTCACAGGCTTAAACACCTCATCCCCGGAGAAGAGCATCCGCCCCAGGAAGGACCGCATGAAGGACTCCGTGGTTTCAGAGGTATACTGACCCAGCCACTCCACCAGATTCAGGTTGCAGTCGTTGAAAAAGGCAGAGTTGTCCAGCGGAAAATAGCTGGTGGAAATGGTGGTGCCCCACTTGAGGCTGCCTGCGTCCGCTTCCATCTCCTCCATAACAATGCGGAAGAGTGTGGTTTTTGCCAGCTCGTTTTCTCCCACAAAGGCGATCTTGTCTCCCTTGTTCACCCGGAAGGACACGTCGTTCAAAATCTTCCGCCCGTCAATGGTCTTGCTCAGACCTTCCACGGTCAATATTTCCTTCCCCGGCTCCCGATCCAGAGCAAAGCCCACAAAGGGATACCGCCGGGAGGAAGCGGGCATCTCATCCACCGTCAGCTTATCTAAAAGCTTTCGGCGAGAGGTGGCCTGCTTGGATTTGGATTTGTTGGCGGAGAAACGCTGGATAAAGAGCTGCAAATCCTTAATTTTGTCCTCGTTTTTCCGGTTCTGGTCCTTCATCATCTTCTGAACCATCTGGCTGGACTCGTACCAGAACTCGTAGTTGCCCACATACATTCTGATTTTGCCGTAGTCCACGTCCACGATGCTGGTACACACGTTGTTCAGGAAATAGCGGTCGTGGCTCACCACGATAATCAGGCCCTCGTAATCCATCAGGAAATTTTCCAGCCATTCAATGGCCTGCAAATCCAAATGGTTGGTAGGTTCGTCCAAAATCAATACATTAGGGCGCTGCCATACAATCAATGCCAATGCCAGACGCGCACGCTCGCCGCCTGAAAAACTCTCACTCGGCGTATCCATACGTTCACCACTAAACCCAAAACTGCCTAGAAATGCGCGCAGTGTGGCTTCACTGATTTTTTTATCCGCAATACGAGACAATTGCAACATTGGGCTGGCTGCACCGTCTAGGGCATCCATTTGATGCTGGGCAAAATAACCGATATTGAGCAGCTCTGAGGCATAACGTGTGCCCCGCAATAGCGCCAAATCACCCACCAGCGATTTGATCAGCGTCGATTTTCCGGCACCATTCATACCCAGTAGACCAATCCGGCTGGTCGGGGTAATTTGTAAATTGACATTGGTCACAATCAATTTA
>NZ_DALZCH010000021.1:0-38636 GCF_031978065.1 Oscillibacter sp. | reverse complement strand
ATACCGGGCGCACGTATTTTTATGCGCCTGCGAGCGCAGAGGAGTGAGCCACCGTGGAAAAAGTACGCGAGCAGCAGAGTCGGGACATGATTTTCGCGCTGGACATCGGCACCAGAAGCATCATCGGCATGGTTGGCCGGACAGAGGGCGAGCGGGTGCACATTCTGGCCGTGGAAAAACTGGAGCACAGCAAGCGCGCCATGATGGACGGTCAAATTGAGGACATTGCTCAGGTGGGAAAGGTCGCCGCCGAGGTGACTGCCCGGCTGGAAGCCCGGCTGGACTGCAAGCTGACGCAGGTTTGCATTGCCGCTGCTGGACGGGCTTTGCACACAGAGGCGGGCCACTTTGAGCTGGAGCTGCCGGAGGTTCGCCGCATCGGAGAGGACCTCATCGGTCAGCTCGAGGCGGGGGCCGTTTCCGCCGCGGAGTCCAACCTGAACAAGAACGACCAGCGGCTGGGCCGGTTTTATCTGGTGGGATACACTGTCTCCCAGTATCTTGTGGACAGCTATCCCCTTTCCATTTTGCGGGGCCACAACGGACAAAAACTGGAATGTGACGTGGTGGCAACCTTCCTGCCCTCCGAGGTGGTGGACAGCCTGTATTCCGCCATGCAGACGGCGGGTCTGGAGGTGGTCAGCCTGACGCTGGAACCCATTGCCGCCATTAACGCCGCCATTCCGCCGGAGCTGCGGCTTTTGAATCTGGTGATGGCGGACATCGGGGCAGGTACCTCGGACATTGCCGCCTGCCGGGATGGCAGCGTGGTGGGCTATACCATGGCCACCGTGGCGGGCGACGAAATTACTGAAGCCATTATGCGGGCCTTTCTCACCGACTTTTCTACGGCGGAGCGCCTGAAAGCAGAAGCGGCCCGGCGGGAAACCCTGCGCTTTACCGACATTTTGGGTTTGGAGCAGGAGCTTCCCTCCTCTGCTGTGAAAGAAGTGATTATCCCGGCGGAAGGCCAGCTTGCGGACGAGCTGGCCCGCCGCATCCGGGAAATTAACGGCGGTGCGCCCTCAGCGGTATTTTTGGCGGGCGGCGGCAGCAAGCTGGAGGGACTGCCGCAGGCAGTGGCTTCCGCGCTGGAAATGGACCCCCGGCGGGTAAGCGTGGCCGGGTCTAATTTTAAAATGAGCGCCTTTTCAGACACTGAGGAGCTGAACGACCCGGAATACACCACGCCTCTGGGCATCGCCGTCTCCGCCGGTCTGGGCTTGATTTCAGACAGCTACCGTGTTTCTCTCAACGGTCATCCTGCCAAGCTTTTCCGCAGCGGCGCTTTAACCGCGCTGGACGTTTTGCAGATGAACGGATACAACTACGCCGACCTGATCGGCCGGACCGGTTCCTCTCTCGCCGTTACCATTGACGGACAGCGGACCCTGTACCGGGGCGAGCCTGCGGAGCCGTCCTCTTTGCAAATCAACGGAACGGAGCTTCCGCCCTCCACAGTGATTCAGGCGGCGGACTCTATTGAGTTTACCCCCGCCCGCTCAGGAAAAGCGGGTCAACGAACCATTGCCGAGGCGCTGGGCGGTGAGGCCGCCGCGGCCGTTTGCCTTGTGAACGGAGCACCCGTGGGCCCCGACTATGAGCTGCGTCCGGGAGATGCCGTGGTCACCAACGCCATCGTCCCCGTAAAGGCGACGATATCGGAAGGAACGAACAAAGAAGCGGTTTCTTCTTCTCACGTTGTCGGCGCGGACGCTTCCGCGGACGCTTCCGCGGCCTCTTCGGATTCTTCGGCTCGGGAATGCCTGCTTGCCGACAGCTCAGCGGATAGTCCTCCGGCAGAGGTTGCTTCCGCCGAAAAGCCGGAGGCAGAGCGCGTGCCTGCCCCCCAGCCTTTTGAGGAATTGCTTCCTCCCCGCCTGTTTTTTCTGAACGGAGCCCCGCTGAAACTTCCGGCTAAACCGAAGAACGCGCCCTACTATTTAATGGATTTGCTGGAGCATGCGGGTCTTGATTTTGAGCATCTGGATCGACCCGTGACACTGCGGGTCAACGGGGAGAGCAGCTCGTTTATGCGCGTACTGGCAGACGGAGACCGCATGAGTATCCAGATGGAGGAACCCCGCGCCTAAAGCGCGGTGAAACGGAGGATTGGGCTATGCAGAGATACATTGCCCGGCAGGCCATTTTCGACCGCAATCTGCGGGTAGAGGGCTATGAGCTGCTTTACCGCGCGGGCGACGGAGAGGACCGGGCCTCGTTTGCGGACGGGGACCGGGCCACCCGCATCCTTCTGTCCGACGCATTGATGGCCTTTGGTCTGAACAATCTGACCGATGGGCGGGGCGCATACGTCAATTTTACGGAGTCTCTGGTGATGAGTGACTTTGTGCTGCTGACGGACCCCCGAAAAATTACGATAGAGCTGTTGGAGAGCATTCATGTGACGGACAAACTGATCAGGCGTTTGAAGGATCTGAAAAGCCGCGGCTACCGTTTGGCACTGGACGACTACACCGGCGACCCGGTCTTTGACCCCATTCTTCCGCTGATTGACGTGCTGAAGGTGGATTTTCTGGCCACCAGTGAAGAAAAGCAGGAGGAAATCGCCCGAAAATATCGCCGTGGCCGCATGGCTCTGTTGGCTGAAAAGGTAGAAGACCGGGAAACCTATGAACGAGCTCTGCGTCAGGGTTACAGCAAGTTTCAGGGGTTTTTCTTTCAGCGGCCCACAAATCTGCGCAAGGAGACGGCAAATATCAACTCCGCCACCTATACGCGTCTTTTGCGGGAGCTGAACCGGACCGACGTGGATTTGCGCTACTGCTCGGAGATGATTCGCTCCGACGCAGCGCTAACCTTTCGCCTGCTGAAAAAAGTGCGGACACTGCAATACTATCGGGGCAACTCTCTTGAGGTGATTGAGCGGGCCGTGACCTATCTGGGGATTGACGAACTGTACCACTGGGTGGTTCTGCTGCTGGCCCGGGAGTCCAACACCACCTGCTCGGACGAGACGGTGCGCGAGGCATATCTTCGCGGAATTTTTATGGAGCGGCTGATAGAACACTCTTCCCACAGCCAGAAGAAAACCTCGGGCTTTCTCACAGGGATGTTCAGTCTGATGGACCTCATTCTGGGTCGGCCCATGGCGGACCTGCTGGGGGAGGTTCATCTCCCGGCGGAAACCAAAAAAGTCCTGTTGGGTGAAGACGCAGGTCCTTTAAAGACGTATCTTGAATACGCCGTTTCCTATGAGCAGAGAACGCCGATGGAGCCGCCTGCGCTGGACGTGGACGCCTATGAGGTAATGGACATCTACATGCAGTGCATCAGAGACACGGACTGGGCCTTCCGCAGCGATTCGTAAGTGAGCGGAGCTGTGGGCCCCTCTTGAACAAACAGAAGCGAGGCAAATATATGTTAAAACAAAGGCGCGTTTTGATTCCTCTGGCCCTGGCCGCCGCCGTGTGCTTGGGGACAGCGGTCTATCTGTTGATTTTTCGAAACGCAGCGGCACTGGAGCCGCCGGAAGAATATGCGCTGGGCGAAGACACAGTGGAATCCCTCAGTTCCGTACTGGGCCGGGAAAACAGCGGCGAGCTGACGGACATGGAAACGCCGGACACGGCGGACGCAGCCGCATCCTCTGGGGCGGGAAGCATTCCGGTCGAGGCGTATTACTATACCTATCAAAAGCTGGAAACCGGCGGAGAGAGCGTGCGCCAGTATGTGGAGCGGCTGACGGCGGAGGAGGGCGGCTTTCGGATTGTGGATGAGAATGGCGCCGTGACAGACCCACCCAACTACGCCGACGAGGAGGGGCTTGTGTCTCTGGCGAAGGCCGCGTCCGAGGACGGGTGGCTTTTGCGGATGGACATTTCCTGGACCGCTGAAAACTGCCAGATTACCCTCACCCGCCCGGAGGGGACCGTGAGCGAGGCGAAAACGGAAAAGGAACCGATGACCTATGTGGAAGCGGTGGATTTTCTTAAATCCCTCTCCCCCGCCAAACTGGGTCTGGAGGCGGAAAGCCTGCGGGACTACTCCGTGTACCCCATGGACGGCGCGGTGCTGGTGGACGGCATTCTGTGCCTGAAGCTTCAGGTTTATCTCCCGCATGAAGCGGGGCAGGCAAACGTGATCGCGGGCACCTATCTCCTCTCCGGCGACAAGACGCATCTCTACCTGCTGGAGGACGGAGCAGTGCGCTCTCTTCCCCTTTAATAGGAAGCACCGCCCGAAAAACCACTGGTTTTCCGGGCGGTTTTTGTTCCAAGGGTTTGTGGGCTTGCTTTTCCAAACAGCCTGTGATATACTGAACAAAACCGCAAATCAAAAAGCTGCGGAAACTGAATAATAAAGAACCGTCGTTGCATTGCAAGGAAGGGCTTTTGAGTATTTTTTACTGTGAGGTAAGTGATATGGAGAGAGCTCCTTCTGTTTTTTTGCATCCTGACATCAACCAACCCCGTACCGACCGGCTGATTAGCTGGCTGGAAAATCCCGCCGTCACACGCTATCTGAACGAGGACCGGAGCATCACCTCCCGTCTGCGGGAGACACCTGACCCGGTGTTTCTCACCTGTCAGCTCAACCGGCAGGGCCGATTTTTCTTTGTCTGCCGGGAAGAGGACCCGGAGCCCATCGGCTTTGTCCGTCTGGCGGAACTGAAAAAGAACGACGCTTATGAGCTGGTGGTGGCCATCGGACGGCAGACCCTCTGGGGAAACGGATATGGTACGCAGGCCATTATCCGGTGTCTGGAAACCGCGTTTTTTCAACGGCGGGCCAACACCGTTGCCGCCAACGTGCACGCGGACAATCTGCGTTCTCTTCGGGCTTTTGAAAAGGTGGGAATGCGGCGTGTCTCCCAAGGCTGCGGCTATGTCCACTTTCTTCTCTCGAGGGATGAGTTTTTAAACCAGCGGATGGCTTAGTCGCAAACTGCGCTTTGTTTGCTTCCGGCTGTGCCGAAAGCAAATGCCGCTGCGTTGCGCCTGCGCCTTCGCGGAAACCTCCGGTTTCCGCGAGTGGGACAGACGGGGGATAAAAATTTGAAAATATATGCCCGGAAGGCCGTTGGCCTTCCGGGCATTTTTGCGCGATAACGTTTTTATTTTACCGCCAGAGCAAAGCTGTTATCCACCAGCTCGTCGAAATTCACCCAGTCCTCGCGGGCCAGCTCTCCGGCAGTTTCCATCACCAGCTCCAGCCGCTCCAGCGCGGACTTTTCCATCACGGGTGTGGCGTTCCATGCGTCGATGTCCTTATAGCGCTGGGCCACTTTTGTCAGCACTTCCACGCCTGTGTCGGGGAACTGATCGGCAATGGCCTCGGCAATCTCGGCGGCAGAATGCTCCTGCACCCATGTCTGCCCCTTGGCAACGGCGTTGGTAAACCGCTGAATCACATCGGGATTTTTCTCCATGTACCCCTGAGAGGCGAAGTATGCAGTGTAGGGAATCTCTCCGCTTTCCTGACCAATGGAAGTGAGAATTACGCCCTTCCCGGCGGCCTCCACCTCTGTGGCGGTAGGCTCAAACAACGTGACATAATCCCCGTTTCCGCCGGTGAAAGCACCCGCCATCATGTTGAACTGCACAGAGGTATCCACCACCGCGTCCACATGGGGAATCACACCGTTTTGACGCATGACATATTCAAGTGTCATTTCCGGCATTCCACCGGCGCGTCCGCCGATAATGGTTTTCCCCTTCAAGTCGGCCCAGTTAAAGGGAACGTTTTCCCGGCCCACCAGGAAAGAGCCGTCCCGCTTTGTCAACTGGGCAAAGACTTTGGGATAATCGGTTTTCCCCTGATTGTATACGTAAACGCAGGCCTCCGGCCCGGCTAGGCCGATGTCGCTCTGTCCCGACAGAACGGCGGTCATCACCTTGTCGGCCCCACCGCCGTTGGTCAACTCCACATCTAGCCCTTCGTCAGCAAAAAATCCCAGCTTCAGGGCGGCATATTGGGGCGCGTAGAACACGGAATGGGTCACTTCGTTCAGTTGTACGGTAACGGTCTCCTGCGTTTCGGTTTTTCCGCAGGCGCACAGGGACGCCGTGATGGCAACGGCGCAGAGCAGGGCAAACAGTTTTTTCATGCGATCACTCCTAAACGTTTCTTTAAAAATTTTTCCAGCCACAGCACGATTCGGTACATCACCACCGCCGCCGCCGCCAGGACCAGCACGGAGGCCATTACCAAATCCATGTTAAACACTTGGGAACCATACACAATTAGGTACCCAAGCCCGGCTTTGGAAACCAAAAATTCGCCCATCACAACGCCCACCCACGAAAGGCCCACATTGACCCGCAGGGTGTTGAACAGCGTAGGGAGATTGGAGGGCAGCACCAGTTTTCGTAAAATCTGCCCCCGGCTTGCCCCCATGGACTTCAAGAGGCGGAGCTTTTCCCCGTCGGTGGAGATAAAACCCGCCAGCATGTTGAGAATTGTGACAATCAAGGAGATTGCAAGAGTCATGGCAATGATACTTGATGTTCCCGCGCCGATCCAGACAATGAAAATCGGCCCCAGAGCGGTTTTGGGCAAGGCGTTGAGCACCACCAGATACGGCTCCAGCACGCGGGAGAGAAAATCGCTCCACCACAGAAGTACCGCAACCAGCGTGCCGGTGAGCGTCCCCAAAATAAACCCCGCTGCCGTTTCCGCGCAGGAGGTCCACAGATGTACCCACAGGTCCCCGCTTTGATACAGCACGGACACTGTTTTTGCCACGCGGAACGGAGAGCTGAAAATAAACGCGTCAATCCACCCCAGCCGGGCGGAGACTTCCCATAGAATCAGGAAGAACAGCAGCAAAAAAATCTGCACCGCCCGCACCGCGGACCGCTGCCGCTTTTGGCGGCGCAGCCATGCCAGCCGCCGGGGAGAGGGAGTTAAATCAGGCATTGAAATCCAACTCCTTCCAGATGGCGTTGAAAAACCCCCGGAATTCCGGCGCGTCCCGCCGTTCCATGGGCTTTAAATTCCGCAGCGCCCCCAGATCGTGAACGGACTTCACCACGGCGGGACGGCGGCTCAAGACCACCACCCGGTCGGAAAGACTGATGGCCTCGGATATGTCGTGTGTAACCAGAAGGGCGGTTTTCCCCTCCTGTCGGATAATGTCGTGAATATCTGCGGAAACAGACAGCCGCGTCTGATAATCCAGCGCGGAAAAGGGTTCGTCCAGCAGAAGCATTTTCGGCCCTGCGGCCATGGTGCGAATCAGGGCGCAGCGCTGGCGCATCCCCCCGGAAAGCTGGGAGGGCCGCTTGTTGATAAACGCCCCCAGTCCGTACTGCTCCAAAAGTCCCCGGACGCGTTCATATTGCTCCGGGTCTCGTTCGCCCCGCAGCTCCAGTCCCAGCGTCACGTTGCCCCACACGGTGCGCCACTCGAAAAGTTGGTCCCGCTGGGGCATTAGCCCCACCTGCTCCGAGGGGGCGACCACGGATTTTCCGTCTATTAAAATTCTTCCGGAGGTAGGCGGTTCCAGCCCGCCGATCAGGCTCAGCAGCGTGGACTTGCCGCACCCGGAGGGGCCGACGAGACCCAGAAACTCTCCCTCCTCCAGCTCAAACGACACATCCCGCAGCGCCTCAATTTCTCCGTCGATTGCTTGATAGGTCAGCGCCACGTGCTCAAGAGCGATCGTCATGGCAGAATCCTCCTTTACCCACCGGGCGCGCCTTCCGCGCTCCCGTCCTGATATCGTATGCGGAGGGTTCTTAGGCGGTGCGAAATGCGGAATTGGGCGAAACCAGAAAATTTTCTGAAAATCCCCTTATGTTTTGGAAAAAGCGGACGATATATGGGATACAAGGGTAAAATCCCCTGTGCGGCCGCCAAAGGCTTCATGAGGCCTCTGAAGCCGGAAGCGCCGCCTATAAAAAAGGGCAGGGAAAGGATTCCCGCCCCTAAAATACATGGAGGTAACAATTATGCGTATCCAACACAATATCATGTCCATGAACGCCTATCGCAACTTCTCCAGCAACACCGGCGCTCTGAGCAAGAACCTTGAGAAGCTGTCTTCCGGCTATCGGATCAACCGCGCTGGCGATGACGCCGCCGGTCTTGCCATTTCCGAGAAAATGCGGGCACAGATCTCCGGTCTGGAGCAGGCCCAGTCCAACGCCAAGAGCGGCATCAACCTGGTGCAGACCGCAGAAGGCGCGCTGACCGAGGTTCACTCCATGCTCAACCGTATGGTGACTCTGGCCGACCAGTCCGCCAACGGTACTTATGACAACGAGACTGACCGGGCAAACCTCCAGAAGGAAGTTTCCCAGCTGACCTCCGAAATCGACCGTATTGCCGACAGCTCCAACTTCAACGGCATCAAGCTGCTGGACGGCTCTTTGGGCGGCAAGGCCGATGTTTCCAACAATGTGACGCTGACTGACACCAAGGTCACCACCTCCAAGACAACCAGCGCAGCCTTTACCGCTGGTACAGGTACTCTGGCAGCAGGTGATACGTTCTCCTACACCGTTGCTTGGAAAGAAGGCGATGCTGAGAAGTCCGCCACGGTTTCTTTCAAGGCAAATTCCGGCTCGGAGTTTGAAGCTGCCGATGGCACAAAGTATACTGCTGCGGACCCCGCAACGGCAGCAAATATTAGCGAGGCCGTGCTTGCAGAACTGAAGAAGAACAGCGACCTCAGCGCGTCTTTTGACGTCTCCCTTGCTTCCGACAAGCTGTCCTTCACCAGCAAGGAAACCGGCACGGACGGTGCTCAGATTACCGCTCTCGGCATGACTTCCAGTTCCGCGAAGGTTACCACCGCTGGCGGCGCTATCGGCGTGGCTGCCGGCGATGTCGTAGTCGGCAAGGACGCTATGCAGAAGCTGGATACCAGCAAGTTCACCGTCATTACCAAGACCGGTGCGACTGCTGCGGATGTTGCCACTGCGGAAGATCTGGAAAAGGCCACCTTTGAAGTCAACGGCAAGAAGTTCCTGCTGGCGGCTGATACCACTACGGAGAAGGGTCTTGCAAACCTCGGCTCCGACGTGACCGTGATCAAACTGGATGGTGCCAGCTATACTGCCGCAGACGATGCCGAAAACGTTGCCAGAACCATCAGCCGTGTCAGCGGAAAGTCCTTTGAGGTTGCCTCAGCTACCGACGCTGGTGCTGACATTACTACTGGCGACATTCTCTTCAAGGGCGAAACTGCCCTGAAGACCTCCGGTCAAGCGCTGACTCTCCAGATTGGTGACACCGCCGAGGCGTTTAACCAGTTGACCGTCTCCGTGGGCGATATGCACGCCAAGTCTCTGGGAATCGGCGGCATCGACATTTCTACGCAGGACGGCGCTTCTGCCGCCATTGAGAAGCTGAAGAGCGCCATCAACAGCGTTTCTTCCACCCGTGGTAATCTGGGCGCTCTGCAGAACCGTCTGGACCACACCATCAACAACCTGGGCGTCATGACCGAGAACATCCAGGATGCCGAGTCCACCGTCCGCGACGTGGATGTGGCCAAGGAGATGATGTCCTACACCAAGAACAACATCCTGGTGCAGTCTGCTCAGGCCATGCTGGCGCAGGCCAACCAGGTTCCTCAGGGCGTGCTGCAGTTGCTGCAGTAAATCGTCGGAGCAAAGTCCATTTCGCTCTGTTTCCGCCTTGGGGCGAAAACGTCGCTTCATTCCCTTGCTCCTCCTCTTCCCGCGAAAGCGCTTTCGCGGGATAGGGAGACGGGGGCGCGTCCGAAGAAAATACTTCGTATTTTCCACCGAGGGGACGAGGGCTGCGAGACAAGCAAGAAAAAGCTCCCGCCGCGTATGCGGCGGGAGCTTCTTGTACAAAATGAAAAACGGGCGCTGCCACAAGCAGTCGTTTGATATGTCGATAAAAGCGCTCCTCTCCTGCTTAATTGCAGAAAAGGAGCGCTTTTCATGTTTTCAAATGCTGGCTCAGCCGTCGTCCGGGCGAGGATTGGTCACCTGCGTCCAGATGCTGTTCACGTCGTCCACACAGGCAAAATAAGTCCCCGTGAGCAGGTTCGCCGGGATGCCCAGTGCCTCTGTGGCGGCAGCAACACCATTCCAGTCCGCCCGCTCATAGCATAGTGCCAGCTCAAAAAGCTGACCCGCTCTGCCCTCGCGGTGCAGCAGCGCGGCCTTGACAGCCTCCGGAACCGGAATCTCCTCCAATATTTCCTCCATGGGCGCATCAATCAGATAGTGCAGCGTGGAGAACATACCCATAAGGTATGCGTCGGAGGTGGAAATGGTCATGCCGGTGGCATACTTCATCAGCTTGCTGCAAAAGGTGCCCCGCAGGAGGGACAGCTTCAAAAATTCCTCCGCGTCGGCGTCCATCTCGTTCTCTGCGTTGTTGGCGCTGAGAAGATAGACCCACTGGCGAAGCTGGTTCAGCCCCACTGTCATGATGGCCTGACGCACGGTGGTGGCCCGGTTGCGGCGAGCAAAGTAGCAGGAGTTGGCCAGCCGCAGCAGCGCATAGCTCAATGTGGCGTCCACGGAGATCAGCTCTTCCACCTCGCCAATCTCAGGCTCCTCCCGACTCATTGCCACAATCAGGCGAAAGAAGTTGCTTTGCAGATAGCCGCTGTTGTGAATTTTGGTGGCCAGCTTCTCAGCCACGCGGGTGCCCTCCATGGCGTCCACGCCCAGCTCTTCCGCCTTGGCGTACAGCTCTTCCGTGTCCACATTGGTGGCAATGCACAGTTTTTTCAGGCTGTGGGCAATCTCGATGATATTTTTGAGCTTCTCTTCGCTGGTGGTGGCAAAATTCAGCTTTAGATAGTCGATTGTGTCAAGCAATGCCAGATATCGGGGCAAAAACTGAAACTCGTTCACCGCGATTCGATAGCCCTTGGCTGCATATTCATGCACAGCGGCCAGCGCCGCCGGATGAATGATCACGCTGTCGTCAATCTGAATCACCAGCTCCGACCGGTCGAACAGGTCCGGCGTTTTTTTCAGCAGCAGCGTGGCCGTGAAGGTCATAAAGTAAAACGAGCCCTTCAAAAGCTTGTCGGTGTTCTGAATCAGGAAGTTATACACCGTGTCCGCAGCGGCAAATTCCTTGTCACTCATCAGCCCACAGAATGCCTGATTTTCTCCGTGGTACAAAATCTCGTAGCCGATGGACTGCTTCTGAGCGTTACGGATGGGCTGGCGGACGATGTATTTGTTCTTATTTCGGTCCTTTCTCATTCCCACTCATCGCTTTCATACTTTTTCCGTCGGGGCCGCCTTGCTCAAAAGCTGGTCCATGACGGATACCAGATGTCCGATTTCAGGTTTGGAAAGCTGCTCGTCCGCGCCCACCTGCTTGCCCTTAATCCTCATTTCCTCGGAAATCAGGGAGGAGAACAGCACCACGGGAATTTTCCGCAGAAGCTGATCGTCCTTGATGAGCTTTGTGAGGTGATGCCCGTCCATTTGGGGCATTTCGATATCGGTGATGACCATGGCCACCTCGTCCGGTGCGGTTCTCCGTGACTTCATCTGTATCAGCTCGTCCCACAGCTCCTGTCCGTTGGGATAGGCGTGCAGATTCGTATAGCCCGCCTTGCCCAGCGCTTCCCGAATCATCTGGCTCAAAAGCAGGGAGTCCTCCGCAAGGTAAATAGGCCGGTCGCTGCGAATCCGTGGCCCCATCCGGTCAATTTCACCGACTTGAATGGAAGTTTCCGGGGCAATCTCGGCCACAATCTTTTCAAAGTCCAGAATCGTCACCAAGTCGTCGCCGCACTGGGCGATACCGGTGGCCACGCCATCCGCGCCGCCGGAAATGGTCTTGTCCGGCTTTTGAATGTCCCGCCAGGAAATACGGCTGATGCCCACCACGCTGTGGACCCGGAAAGCAACGTACATCATGTTGAAATTCGTGACGATAAACAAGTCCTTGCCCTGCTTCTCCACGTCCGTGTCCACCAGAAACCTCGGCAGGTTAATGACCGTAATCACCTGATCCCTCGGCTTAAAAATACCCTCCACCGCCGGGTGAACGTGAGGCATGGACTTCACCGGCGCGGACAGCATAATCTCCCGGACCTTGGCCACGTTGATGCCGAAGAGATTATCATTGACGGTGAACTCCATAATTTCAATTTCATTGGTTCCCGTTTCCAGCAAAATATTGCTGTTGCTCTGTCCCATAACGTCATTCCTTTCACGGTGCCCGCCCATTTGCCGGAGGAGGCCTCCGGCTCTGCGGGCGTGTCGGTTCCCGGCGCAGCACACTGTTTATTTAATTGGGGAATTCCCCATAAGCCATCGGCTCAGAATTTAATTTCCGGATATCCATAGGATCGAATCGTTCCGCTTCCCGTGGCGCCGTCAAACTCCATGGTGCGGGCGACAGTGCCGCCCACATCTTCCCAGGCGAGCCGAATTTTTTCCATCTTCAGAATCTGACGGACGCTTTCTCCGTTGCGTTGGCCGATATTGCCAAGGCTGCCGCCGGAAACCTCGAACATGCGGGCTCCGCCTGCGATTTTCGCCGTGATGGCGGCCCGGCAGGCGCCCTTCATCTCCATCTCCCGCAGTGCGGCGCGGATGCCGGTATCAGCATATTTAAAGGTGTTTTTCCGCCCGGTTTCCATATTCAACGGCAGCATAATGTGGATCAGCGCCGCCAGACGGCGATTCGGCTCGTACAGACAGATTCCAATGCAGGAGCCCAGCGCATAGGTAATCAGTTTTTCACCGTCCTGCGCCAGTTTCATGTCGGCAATGCCGACAATCAGCTTGTCATTCATCCATTACGCCCAACTTTCGCAGGAGGAAATTCAAAGACCGGATATCCGGCGAGAGCAGCAGCCGACAGGGAACCTGCCTTCCGTCGCACACAAAGTTGCCGCCAATGGTCATGATATAGTCCGACTGGCCGCCGTAGGCCGCCATGGGTACCGTGAGAATCGCGCCCTGCATGTCCACCGCGAAGGCGGGAACCGTCAGCCGGATTGAGATGTCGGCAAGACCGCTGAGGGCGTTGATAAATGTGGAAATCATAATGTTGCCCACCTCCACCAGCGTGGAGATTTCCATTTCCCGCAACATATTGAAATCCGACACAGGCTTTCCCAGCACATTGGACAGCACCAGATTGATGAAATCCATCTGCTGCACAGAGAGCATGATTCCGTTGATTTCGCCGCCAAGCTGGCTCAAAACCCCGGCGGTGATGGCCTCAGGCCCGCCAATCCACTCAATGGCTTCGTTATAGCCCATAATCCGCACCTCCGGCAAAGTGATGCGGACCTCTTTGCCAATCATCTGGGAAAGCGCCGTGGCGGCGTTCCCCGTGCCGATGCTCCCGATCTCCTTGAGCGTATCAATCTCCAGCCCGTTCAAATCCTCGTAACTTTTAATCTCCATGCGACTTCCCTTTCCGCGCCGGAGGCGCACCCTTAGGACCTGAGGTTGTTCACCGTAGTTTCAATTTCATCCGTAACGGTGACCATTTTTAGATTATAACTGAAACTGCGCTGCGCTTCAATGACTTTTGTCATTTGTTCCGCTAAATCAGCGTTGGAAGCTTCCAGTGCACCCTGGCGAACCGCGCCGGTGCCAAAGCGGACCTGACCGTTTTTCTCCACCGGAATATAGCGGTTCTCTCCCATGCGGAGCATCCCGTCGGTATTCACAAAGTCAAACACGCCCACCGGCTGCTTCGCCTCCCGGTCAGTCACCTCCGTCACCGCGCCCTTGTCGTTCAGGACAAACCGGCCCATCCCGTCGGAGAGCATAAACACGGTTTCCATCTCGGGCTGGCCCTCCTCGTCCAGTTCCTGCTCGCCGTCCGCCGAAAGCTTCTGGCGCTGAAACTCAGAGAGGGTAAAGGACCCGTCCCGCGTATAGGACACTTCCCCGCTGGCGGGGTCATAAAGCCCGAAAAAACCGTCGCCGATAATGGCGTAATCCTGTTTCTGTCCGGTTTCGGCCAGTGCGCCGTCTGCAAAGTCCGTTCCCGCCATGGACATCTTCGCGCCGGAGCCACGGGGAAGCTCCGCCCCCTCCGCTCCGGCCACGTTGCCGTACATCAGGGAGGAAAAGCTGGGCTTCTGTGCCTTAAATCCGTATGTATTCACGTTGGCGATGTTGTTCGCCTGCACGTTCATCCGCTGCTGCTGCTGTGCCGCGCCCACCGCGGCGGTATAAAAAGAACTGTTCAAATCCGCTCACCGTCCTTTATACGTTGCCCAAATTGGTTGCCGCCTTGGTCATTAGCTGGTCGTACATCCGGCTTACCTCCGCCGCGCTTTGAAATGCGCGCTGGGCGGTCATCATGCCGGTCATCTGCTGAATAAGGTCCACGTTGGCCCGCTCCTGCGTCTTCCAGAGAACACTAGTTCCGGCCGCGGCCTCTGCGCCGTCGCCGGTGAAATAGCCCTGTGGGTTGCGCTGAAGCTCTGCATTGTCCCCAAAGGAGAAAACGCCCAATTGCGCCACAAGCAGGCCTTCCTCCGTGTAGATTCCGCCTGCGGCATCTCCCTTAATTTTATCAGTCCCCAGAAGAATCTCCTCTCCGTTGGGGTCCAACACCCGGCTCCCGTCCGAAAGGCACAGATAGCCCTCTTCATCCAGCGCAAAATTGCCTGCGCGAGTATAAACCGTCTCGTCCCCGGCGTGAACGGCGAAAAATCCGTCTCCCTGAAGGGCAAAGTCCAGAGGCATCCCCGTCTCTTCCAGCGCACCCTGGGTATAGTCCGTGTAAAGTCGGCTGGGCGCCAGAATATAGCTGGCAGGCCCAATTTCAGCGGAGTTGCGCTTGTCCTTGTTCCCCACCCGGCTGACCACGTATTCCCGGAAGGTGGTGTCGGTATAGGTGTCCGACTTATAGCCGGAGGTGGCGACGTTTGCCATGTTGTTAGAAATCACGTCCAGTCGTTTGCCCTGAGACAGCATGGCGGAGGTCAGGTTGTAAAAGCCCTTGAACATTTTATCACTCTCTTTTCTCGCCGCGCTCCGGCTTTTGCCCCATATAAGGCCCCAGATACACGCGTAATTTTTGAATAGCCCGGCTGTGAATCTGCGACACGCGGGGTTCGCTGATGTCCATGGCCTGTGCGATGTTCCGCATATTCAGTCCCCGCTCGTAATACAGGGACAGCACCATTTGCTCATTTTTCCGCAGCGCCCGGATTCCGTCGCCCAGCAGCTCCCGCAGCTCCTTTTGTTGCACGCTGTCCTCCGGCGAGAGGTCTTCCGCCGCCGGAATGGAAACACCCGTGTCCCCCTCGCTGCGGCGCTCAAACAGCGCCTCCAGCGAAACAATGTTGCAAAAGGCGGCCGCCGCCGCGTCTTCCCGATACTTCTCCACGCTCAATCCCATGTGCCCGGCAATCTCCTCGTCGGTGGGAAAGCGGCCCAAGTGGTTATTGAGACTGCTCACCGCCTGATCAATCTCCCGTGCACGGCGGCGCACGCTGCGGGGCAGCCAGTCCTGTTGGCGGGCAAGGTCGATAATCATACCCCGGATGCGCTTGGACACATAGGTTTCAAATCTCGCGCCCTTTTCGGGGTCGAACTTATCCACAGAGTTCATCAATGTGAGAATGCCCTCGTTCACAATGTCGTCCACTTGGGCAAAGCCGTTGTACACGCCACAGATTTGCAGGGCGATGCTTTTTATCAGCCCCTCGTACCGCAGCACCAGAGGCCACTTGTACGCCTCCGTTCCCGTGCGCTTATAAAGGCTCAGCAGCTCGTCGGTGGGCAGGGCCTCCAGCTCCCGCTCTGTCAGAAGCGTTTGGGAGAGAGCTTCTTCCGTGTGATTGTTTAAAACAGCCGTATCACTCACGCTTCTGCCCCCTCCTTTCGCAAAGCTCTTATAAAGCCGCATGTGCCGCGCTGGGCTTCAAAATTCAATCAGACCTTTTCCACCGTCTCCTTCTTCTGCTGCATCGTGATGTTGCCAAGTGCCTGAATCTGAATATCCGTTGTAATCTCATTGAAGGACAGCACATACAGATTGGGGAAAAACTGAGACAGCATTCTGCTCAAGTACACACGGATGACAGGGCTTGTGAGAATGACGGGGGTCTGCCCCAACTCCGCAAACCTTTTCACGGATTCCCCCAGTTGGGAGACAATCTGCTGCATCATGTCCGCGCCCATCGCCAAATACACACCCTGATCGTTTTTGGTCAGGGAGGAAACGATTTGCTTTTCCACCTCCGCGTCCAGCGTTACCACCCGGAGCTGCCCATGCTCGCAGAAGCGGCGTGTAATGGTCCGGGTCAAAGCCGATCGAACCGCCTCGGTGATCAAATCCGGGTCCCGGGTGGTATTCATGGCATCCGCAGCGGCCTCCACAATGGTGCCCAAGTTTTTGATGGGGACGCCTTCCTTCAAAAGGCTTCGCAAAATCCGCTCCAGCATCGCATAGGAGATCAGAGCGGGAATGGTTTCCTCCACCAACTGGGGGGCAGCCTTTTTCAGGTTTTCCGCCAGCCGGATTGTCTCCTCCCGGTCAAGCAGCTCGTACACATGCTTTTTAATGGTTTCGGAGAGATGCGTCAGCATCACGGAGAGAGGGTCAATGACGGTATACCCGTAAATCTCCGCCATTTCCCGGCTCTCCGGCAAAATCCAGCGGGAGGGAATGCCGTATGCCGGTTCGATGGTTTCAATGCCGTCGATCTCGCCGCTGGGAGTCGTAGGCTCCAGCGCCAGATAATAGTCCACAAGGATTTCGCCCTTGGCGACCTCCTCGCCCTTAATCTTAATTACATACTGATTGGTGCCAAGTGTTGCAGAGTCGTGCAGCCGCACCGAGGGGACCACAAAGCCCATGTCCTGGGCATACTGGCGGCGAAAGATGACGATGCGGCTGATGAGCCGCCCGCCCCGCGCCTCGTCCACCAGCGGGATCAGGCTGTATCCAAATTCCATTTCGATGGGTTCCACATCCAGCAGAGAATAGATGTTGTTAATGTCCTTATAATACTCATTTTCTCCGGGGGCCTTGGCAGCCTGCGCGGCGTCGACGGCCTCTTTCTCCTCCAGCGCGGCGCGCTGCGTTTTCTCCGTCTGCATGCTTTGCAGGCCTCGCCAGCCCCAAAATGTAAGCGCGGTACCCACCACCAGCAGGGCCAGATGAGGCGTGTTGGGCATAACTGCCAGAAACAAGAGCACGATACCCGCCACCATAATCGCCCGGGGCTGGGCCTTGAACTGCCGGAGCACGTCGTTGTTCAGGCTGTCCTCAGATACGCTGCGGGTAACAATCATACCCGTGGCAGTGGAAATCATCAGCGCGGGGAGCTGGGACACCAGCCCGTCGCCCACGGTGGCGATGGAATACACTTGCAAAACGCTTGCGAAGTCTCCGCCACCCTGCACAATGCCGATCACCAGTCCCGCCACAAAGTTGATGGCGGTGATAATCAGGCTCATAATGGCGTCGCCCTTGACGATTTTGGTTGCGCCGTCCATCGCGCCGTAAAAATCAGCCTGTCGCTGCACCTTTTCCCGGCGAGCCCGCGCGTCCTGTTCGTTAATCAGGCCGGAGGATAGATCCGCGTCAATGGCCATCTGCTTACCGGGCATGGCGTCCAGCGTGAAGCGAGCGGCCACCTCGGCCACGCGCTCGGCTCCCTTGGTGATAACAATGAACTGCATCAGCACAATAATCAGGAAGATAATGACGCCGATGACAATATTTCCGTTGGTAATCAATTGGCCAAACGCCTTAATCACCGTACCCGCATAACCGCCGTTGGAAAGAATCAACCGGGTGGAGGACACGTTCAGTCCCAATCGGAACAGCGTGGTCACCAGCAGCAGTGATGGAAAAATCGAAAATTCCAGTGCGTCCGAGATGTTCATGGTAATCAGCAGAATTACGATGGACAGCGAGATGTTGATAATTATCAAAATGTCCATCATCATCGGGGGAAGTGGCAGAATTAAGAACAGGACGATGACAACCACGAGGAGAGATATGATGTTGTTTGCAAGTCTTCTCATCGTGATTCCGCCTTTCCTTGGTTAATTTCTGGGTTCTGGCCCGTTGCCTTGGGGGAGATTCGGGGAGCCTTCGGCTTCAAAGTCGTCAACGGCTTTCCTGCCCGTCCAGCTCCATTTCCTTGTTGAGGTCCCGGTTACTCATCTTAAAGACATACACCAGCACATCCGCCACCGCCCCGTACAGCTCCGGCGGAATTTGCCGATTCAGCTCGGCGGAGGCGTAGATGGAGCGGGCCAGAGGAACATCCTCCACCGTGGGGATACCGTGCTCCTCCGCCGTTTTCACGATGCGCAGGGCCACCTCGTCCAGCCCCTTGGCAAGGACCACGGGGGCAGCGTCCGTCTCCGGCTTGTATCGAAGAGCGACTGCCACGTGGGTGGGGTTTCTGATGACCACATCCGCCTGGGGCACCTGCTGCATCATGCGGGACTGGGCCATTTTTCGCTGGGCCTCTTTGATTTTACCTTTGATCTGAGGATCGCCCTCGGTCTGTTTATATTCCTCCTTGATCTCCTGCTTCGTCATGCGCATCTGGCGCTCGTAATCCCACCACTGATAGTAGAAATCAAAGCCTGCCAGAGCAACAAACGCAATGATAATCTGGAGAATCATGCCGCTGAGGCGGCTGAGGATATCGCCGCAAACGGCGGTTATATCCGTGTTTAAGTAATTGGCAAAGGCAACTATGCATCCACTGATAAAACGATAAATGATGATCAGAAGAATGGTGATTTTGATGATGCCCTTCCCCGCCTCCACTACGCTGCGCAAAGAAAACAGCTTTTTAAAGCCTTCCAGCGGGTTAAGACGGTTGAACTTGGGCTGAATGGACTGCCCGGACACCAGAAGCCGGGTCTGCGCGAAGGTGGCCGCCACGGCCGTCGCCGCCACCGCCAAGATGGTGGGCCCCACCGCCATAAACAGGGTGTAGGCACCCTCCTTGAGAAGGTCGGGAAGCTGCGCCTCCAGAGAAACCGAGGAGAGATTCCCCGCAAGAGTCATACATACCCGGAAAAAGGAATCTATCTGCCCCACCGCGCTCGACATGGTCATGCGCAGTGTCATGTAGCCCACCAGCAGCGTCGCCACCGCCACCGCGTCCTTGCTGAGAAAGACGTTGCCTTTTTTTCGTTGGTCCCGTCGCTTTTTGGGGGTTGCCTTTTCTGTTTTGTTGCCCTCCGGCACAGACGTTCCCCCCTTTTGCCATCCCCTTTTTTAAGAGGCCAGCACCGTCAGCGTTTCCCGCACAGCAACCAGCATTTGATTTTCCGCCCGCAGCAGAAATTCGCTGATGGGCGACATAAACAGCATCAGCAGCACCAGTCCGATAATGACCTTCAGCTCGATGTTGATGGAAAACACGTTGATCTGCGGAATGACCTTCATCAAAACGCCCATTCCAATCTGTCCCAGCAGCTCCGCCGCCAGAATTGGAATCGCCAGCTTCACCCCCAGCACAAAGCACTCGATAAACAGCTCTATCCCCGCCTGCATGGCGGCCTGTCCCAGCGCCGCCTGCCCAAAGGGGATAATCTCTCCGGAGGTCAGCAGGATGCGCAAAAGAGTGTTGTGTCCGTTTGCTGCAAAAAACAACAGGGTCATCAAAATGGTAAACAGCGTGCTGCTGACAGACATGGAGATATTGGAAGCGGGGTCGTATTCCTTGGACATGGACATGCCCATCTGGTTATCTAGGATTTCACCCGCCTGCTGGGGGATGAGGTAAATGAAAAACTGAACCGCCATTCCCACCATAAAGCCAACGCCCAGCTCCAGCAGCAGCCGCACGCCAAACTCAATCAGATGCACCGGCACGGGAGCGGTTCCCTTCGTAAACGAGGCCACGAACCACGTCAGCACCAGCGTAAGGCCCGCCCGGAAAATGCCGGGAAAATTCCGCCGCCCCAGCAGCGGATTGAACATTACAAAGCCGCTCATCCGCATCAGAATGTAAAACAGCAGCGTAAGTCTGCCCCAGTCGATCATGCCGCGCCCCGCCTTACAGCATCAGCGTGAACAGATACCGGCTGTAATCCACCAGCGTGTTCATCATCCAGCCGCCGCCGATAAACAGCACCAGCCCAATGACCACCAGCTTCAAAACAAAACCCAGCGTCTGGTCGTGAATCTGGGTGACGGCCTGAAAAATGGCCACCAACACACCCACTATCATGCTCAGGATGAGCATGGGACCCGCCAGGCGGATCACCACGAAAACACCCTGCCGGAGCACCTCGCCCGCATTCAGTTCCATGCCATCGCCCCTTTCTAGTGGAATCCCTGCACCAGCGTTGAGAACACCAGTTCCCAGCCGTTGAGCACGATAAACAAAAGCAGCTTAAAGGGCGTGGAAATCATGGACGGGGGCAACATGATCATGCCCATGGACATCAGCGCGGAGGCCACCACCACGTCGATCAGCATAAAGGGAATGTAGACCAAAAATCCAATCTCAAAGGCCCGCTTCAGCTCGCTGGTCATAAAGGAGGGCACCACAACATGTATCGGCAGCGCCTTGGCAGCGGCCTCATCCACGGGTCGGTCCACAGCCCCGTCCAAATCGCAAAACAGGTTCAGGGAAGAGGTTTCGGTGTTTCTCAGCATAAAATCCTTCAGCGGAACCTGCGCCCGGTCAAGAAATTCCTCCTGCCCGATTTCCTCCGCCACATAGGGGTCGTATGCCTCGGTCTTGATGGTGGTAAACACAGGGTTCATAGTAAACATCGTTAAAAACAGTGCCACCCCAATCAGCACCACGTTGGGCGGGGTCTGCTGCGTTCCCATCGCCGTGCGCAGAAAGGAAAACGTGATGATATACCGGGTAAAGGACGTCATCATCACTAGCAGCGAGGGCAGCAGGGTCATCATCGTAGTCAGGAAAAGAATTTGGAGGGCCTGTACGTTGTCCCCGTTGACATTGACCAGTGCGTCCGTCACGTTATGCTCCTCCTACTTCTTTCTCTGTTTCAAAACTTCCCGCAGTGCATCCCGGAAGGGAATCGGGGCCTCTGCCCCAGCCGCGGGCGACGCGGTCTGCGCCGCGCTGTCCCACGCCGCCGCTTCCTCGGCGCTCAGCTCCCGCAAAAGAGAAATCTCTCTGCCGGTGACGCCCAGAAGGAGAACCGTTTCGCCCGCCCGAACCATCACAAGGGACTGCTCCCGCCCCAGCGGCAGACGCTCCAACAGCCGGAGCTTTCCGCTTCTTCCGGGCAAAAGGCCGCCAAGCCCCGGCGCGTGCCCCGCCAGATATCGGGTAAACAGCCATGCGAGAACCAGCACGCCGAGGACAGCCGCCAGCATCCCCAAAAGGGCGCCGATTTCCTCCCACTGCATAAATCAGGGATTGCCGATGATGGAGTTCACCGTCTTGAGCACGCGGTCGGCCTTAAAGGGCTTGACAATGAAATCCTTTGCGCCGGAACGCACCGCGTCGATCACCATACTCTCCTGTCCCATAGCGGAGCACATGACCACATTGGCGTTGCCGTCCTTGCCGCGAATGGTTTTCAGAGCTTCCAGCCCGTCCATATTAGGCATGGTGATGTCCATGATGACCAGATCGGGGTGAATCTCCCCATATTTCTCCACGGCGTCCGCACCGTCCACCGCTTCAAACAACTCGGTATATCCGTTCTTGGAAAGAGTGTCCTTAATGACCTTGCGCATAAATGCCGCGTCGTCAACCACTAAAATCTTAGCCATGTTAAACCTTCCTTTTTCTGAATCTGTTTTATTTTCAGTTTCCCAGCGCGGGTCATGGAACTTATCCCTTGACCAGCTCGTTGGGATCGGGGGCTTTTAAAACCTCGGTGATGCGGATTCCAAAATTATCATCCACGACAACCACATCGCCCTTGGCGATGCACTGTCCGTTAACAAACAGGTCCACCTGATCGCCTGCCAGCTTGTTCAGCATTACCAGCGACCCCTTGGTAAAGGCCAGCACGTCCTGCACCTTTCGGCGGGCCCGTCCGATCTCCACGGAAACCTCCAGAGGAACCGACATCAGCAGATCCAGATTTTCCGCCTGCTGCTCGTCCAGCGGCTCGCCATTTGCAAAGTGTGGCATCTCCGCCGGAACGGATTGAATCACTCTGGGCGCGTGCACTGCGGGGGCGGGACCGGGAGCCGGATAGTAGGGCTGGGGCGGATAATAGCCCGGATACTGTCCATAGGGCGGCATGGGCGGCGCCCCGCCGAGGATGGCCTGAGGCTCTGGTACGGAATAGGCCGGAGCGGCGGGCTGTGGGGGGATCGGAGGCTGTGGGGCGGCAATCGGCTGTGCCGGAGTCGACATACCGCTCATCAGCCGCTCAATTTCCGCCTGATTCAGCATTCCTCCCGAGGGAGCAGGCGCGGGCGCGGGAGCACTCTGCGTTCCGCTCATCAGCTTTTCAATCTCTTCCTGACTCAGCATACCGCCCGAAGGAGCGGGCGCAGGCGTGGGAGCAGGAGCACTCTGCGTGCCGCTCATCAGCTTTTCTATTTCTTCCTGACTCAGCGTGCCGCCGGGGGCGGCAGGAGCGGGAGCCGGAGCGGTCTGCGCACTGCTCATCAGCTTTTCTATTTCCGACTGGCTCAGCTTTGGGCCGCCTTCCAGTGGTGCTGCCAGTTGATCCGAGGACGTGGATTCCGGAGGCGCCGCGTCCTCATCCTCGCCAAGTCCAAGGCCTGAGAGCAGTTCCCTTGTCAAATCCACGGACATGACGTTGATAAATTCGCTTTGCAGCACGCTGTCGATTTTCAGCATGAAGCGCACAACTACGCATTTGCCGTCCTGCATGGGAAAGTGATCTTTTTTAAATTGGTCAAAATCTTGCAGCTCAAACGACTCCGGCGTGGAAATGTTTACCGGAATCCCCAGAAAGTCGGACAGGGCCGTGGAAGCCGCGCCCATCATTTGGTTCATGACCTCGCACACCGCGCTGATGGTAAGCTCGTTCATCTCAAACTCTTCGTCCGGCGTCTCCGAGCCCATCAGAATATCCACGATCACTTTTACATCGCTGCGGCGCAGCAGCATGATATTGCTGCCCACCAAGCCGGATATGTAGCGAATCTCCACGCCCACGGCAGGTTCCAGATCGGCGATATTGAAATCTGCCACATCGGATACGCTGACTCTGGGTGTGGTGATCTCCACCCGATGATCCAGCAGGTTGGACACCGCCGTGGCGGAGGAACCGAGGCTGATGTTCATCACTTCCCCGATTGCGTCCAGCTCCATGGAGTTAAAAATGTTATCTGCCATCCTGTTCGACGTTCCTTCCCTCCGGCCCGTAATAGGTCCTTCCTATTTTGACCGCCATGTTTTTGTTGTGTATTCCCATCACGCCGTCAAACCAGCGCCGCCCGCCGATGTTGATATGAACCGCCGAGCTTTTGGGCCGCTTCAAATCAATCACGTCTCCCACGTTCAGGTGGTAGATGTCGCTAAGCTGGAGCTTTGTGCGGCAGATTTCCGCAATCAGATCGATTTCCGTGGTTTTCAGAGACTCGAAAATCTCTTTCCCCGCCGCCTCGTCCTGACTTTTATGGGCTGTGTTAAGGCGGCTGATTTCACTGAAAACGTTGGTCAGCACCATGCCGGGAAGGCACACGCTTATATGCCCGTCGCAGTTTGGAAATTTTGCCGTCAAATCCATAATGACCACGATTTCATCCAGTCCAAGAGGCTGAATCATCGTGGGGTTTGGCTCCACGCGCCCGTATTGAAACTCAAGCTGAATGTAATTCTGCCAGCTCTCGCCCAGGTTCTCCACAAAATACTCGCTCAGGCCCTCCAGAATCTTCAGCTCCAGATCGGTAAACGTGTACTCCGGGTCCAGCTCATCGTCCACCTCGCCCTCGCCGCCCATCATCCTGTCGATCATGCTCAGCAGCAGCGGCTTGCTGATGTGCAGCAGCGCCGGAGTATCTTCCAGCACCTCCCCGTATTTGATATAGGCCAGCGCCAGAACATCGCCCTCGATCAGGGCGTTGGAAAACTCATAATATCGCTGCTCCTCGGCGGATTCCACGTTGATTTCGCAGCTTGTGTGCATTAGGCCATTGATGCGGGAATTCAGATTCCTCGAATAATTTTCAAAAATGCTGTCCAGCATTTTCAGCCGGTCCTTGGTAAATTTGCGGGGGCTACGAAAGTCGTACTTCCTGTATTTCTTATCTTTCGACGTGTCTTCCTCGGTTTCAATCTTTTCCCCGCTTCGCGCCGCGCTGAGCAGCGCGTCAATTTGGCTTTGTGAAAGCACCTCCGACATTGGCATCCCCCTCTCCCGTGTATTCTCGTCTGCCGCCCCATGCGGCCATATCTCATCGCGGATTATTCCGCGGCGGCGCCGTCTCCCTGCGCTTCGGTGGAAGCGGGCGAGGGCGTTCCTCGCTCCGTGTAATACTGCTCAATCTGATCGCCCAGCGAACTGGTCAGGTCTTTACCAGTAACAATCAGCTCCACCCGGCGGTTTTTGGCCCGGCCCTCCCGGGTCGCGTTATCCGCCACCGGGCGGAATTGCCCATAGCCCATGCTGATCATCCGGGCAGGGTCCAGAATGTCCATTTCCTGCAAGTAAATCAGCACCACCGCGGCCCGGTCAGAAGACAAAAACCGGTCTACCGTTGGATTGTTGGGCTTTCCGGGGTCGCCCTGTGCCGTATGGCCCAGAACCCGCAGCTCGTCGATGGCAAGGCTGGCCTTGCCAACGATCACGCCCACGTCCTCCAGAACCTCTTTACCATCCTGCCGCAGGACATAGCTGTCGCCGTCGAAAAACACGGCATCGTTAAAGGAGATGAAAACATATCCATCGCCTTTGGTGACGGATATGTTTTCCGCCGCGCCCTGCTGGGCGACATAGGACTTTAAATCCTGATAAAGCTGCTCAATGGAGGCCATAATCTGTGCCTGTGTCAGGCTGCTGTCGGACTGTTCGCCATCCACCGGAGTGGTGGGGTCCGCAAGCTGGCCGTTGTTGCCGCTGTTTTCCGTAACTTCGTGCGTCGCATCGGGGTTGAAGCTCTGCACCAACTGCACCCACTTCTGCTGGTCGATGGTGGACATGGAGTACAGCAACACAAAAAAGCACAGCAACAGCGTCACCATGTCGCCATAGGTGTCCATCCAGCTTGCTCCGCCCTCGCTTTTCCGCTTTTTCATATACCGCTCACCCCCTCGTGTTTTTCCAAATCATTCTTCGTTTTTCTTCTTGCCCCGGCTCTTTTTCTCGCCCTTGGCGCCACCCTCTTCGCGCTTATTCTGGTCCACGAAGGTCAGCAGTTTTTCCCGCAGGGACTTGGGATTTTCGCCGGACTGGATCGACATAATGCCCTCTACAATAATCATCTTGCAGAGCACCTCCTCCTCGTCCCGCGTGCGCAGGTTGGAGGCGATGGGATTAAAAATCATATGGGCCAGCACGCAGCCGTACAGCGTGGTAATCAGGGCCGTTCCCATGTCGGAGCCGATGCTGGAAGAGCCGCCGTCTCCGGAGAGATTCATGTTCTTCAGCATGTTAATAAGGCCCACCAGCGTGCCCACCATGCCGAAGGCGGGGGCCACGGAGGATCCGCGCTCATACATTCCTGCCACACCGTCGTGCCGGGCGGACATGCATTCGATGTCGTTATTGAGAATGCCCCGCACCTTGTCGGCGTCGTTGGCGTCCACAATCAGCATAATGGCCTGCTTAAAAAACGGGTCGTCCTGTGCATTGGCCTTTTCTTCCAGCGCCAAAAGTCCGTTTTTCCGGGCCACCTGCGCCAGCTCCACCAGTTGATCAATGTAATACATAGGGTCGTACTTCTTGGTGTTCAGCATAATCCGGAAATGCCGAGGCAAATTCTTCAGCATTTTTGGCGGAAAGCTGGCCACCACCACCGCAAACGTGCAGCCCACAGTAATCAGGATACTGGCCGGGTCCAGAAAGTTCATGAGCTGTTTGGCGCTTGTGGTAAAAGCGCCGGTAGCATCGGTAGTAAACATCATGCCCGCGATCATAATGCCCATGGCCACTACCGTGCCGATAATATAGGTTATATTCATCTGTCTCTCACCCCTGCCGGGCAAAGGGCGCACCCGCGCCGCCGCCCGATTTTTATAAGCGCCTACCTGATCCCCGCGCACCAAAGACGCGCGGCTTCCGTGCGCACGGATCAGGTCGGCCCGTAGAAACCCGAAAGCGCTGCGTTTTTTCCTCAGCGCTGACCGATTACTCTCACCGCGCGGGAGATATCCTGCACCTTGGCGTTGTACTCCGCGATTTTGCGCACGATTTCCTCTGCCGTTTCCCGCACCAGATAGTAGCTGCGGTTCATCATCACGATTTTTGTCTCGGGGATCAGCTCGATACACTCGATTTGCAGGTGGTTCACCAAAAACCTGTCGCTGTTCATCTTTGTCAAGACAATCATACGCTTCTCCTTCCAATCGCCGGCGTACCCCGGACACGGGGGACTTCCCCGTGTCCGGCGGCCCGCCAATAGGTTTCATGAGGTTCCGTTTCCGAAAATTAGCGCTTCATGTTCACCAGTTCCTCCAGCATGGAGTCGGTGACGGTGATAATGCGAGTGTTGGCCTGATAGCCGCGTTGGGTAGTAATCATCTCCGCGATTTCGGTGGCAAGATCGGTGCCCGAGGATTCCAGTCCGCCGTCCTGCAACGTGGTGGTTCCGGCGCTATGGATGGACTCCGCATCTGCTTCGGCGCTGTTATTGACCTTGGCCGTCACCGCGCCGCCGATGGAGACGGCGGTGCATTTTCCGGATCCTTCTCCGGCCTTGTAATAGCCGTTGTCTATACGGGTGACGCCACTGGGATTAGCCACGTTTGCCAGCGCGATATAGCCAATCACCACAGGCGCGCCGCCGTCTTTCATGTTGCCGGTGATTTTGCCGGTGGCCTTGTCAATGGCGATGCTGTCAATGGATGCGGGCTCCAGCCCCCAAGCCGTGTCCGGATACACGTTCATGCCGCCTGACGTTTCGATTCCGGGATAGATCGCCGTTCCGGATGCAACGCCGGAAGGATTTTTTCCGTCCGCCATCAGAGGCAGACGAATGGGCACCAACTGTCCGCTGGTCTTGGGGTTGTCCGCGTCGGCAATCACTCCCGCCGTTTCGTTCCCGGAAGAAGTAACCCAGCCGTAAATCACATTGCCCCGGCCATCCACCAGATAGCCCTGAGAGTCGAACTTAAAGTCGCCCACGCGGCTCAGCTCCAGATTCTGGGCGTCCGTCTCCGTCAGTGTGTTGGCCGTTGTGCCCGCGCCAGGCTTTTGCCCTGTGAGGAAAAAGCCGTCGCCCATAATCATGCAGTGCATAGAGTCACCGTCAGCATTAAAGTTGGCGGTGCTCATGTCCATGGAAATGGAGCCGATGCTCACACCGTAGCCCACCTGAGAGGGGTTCACGCCGCCCACCTTCGTCGTGCCGTTGGAACCGGCGGAAAGCGTGGTGTAAATCGCTTCGCTGAAAAGGGTCTGTGCCTTCTTATAGGCAGGGGTATTGATGTTGGCAATATTGTTGCCGATGACGCTGAGCTTGTTCATGTGGGCCTTCAGGCCCGCGATTGCAGAATACATTGCACCTGTCATGGAAAATAACTCCTTTCGGTCGGCGCCGCCGGGGACTGGTCAATCGGACCCTCCCCAGAGCATCCTTCCGGTCCTGCTCTCTGTTTTACAGGATCACGGCGCCGTCAATGTTTGTAAAAATGTTTTCTTTCATCTCTTCAGGAGACATGGCGGTGATTACCCGCCCGTTGGGAACGTTGATAATAAATGCCCGGGTGGTATCGAAGGCCAGAATGTTGTTTGCACCCTTGGCCTGGGCTTTTTCCACCGTGTCGCTCAACCGATCCATCAGTTGTTCGTCCACGGAAATGCCGCGCTGCTCCGCCCGCTCACGGGCGTGCTTGGAAAATGCGACGGGTTGGCTCTGCCGCTGCAAAAGCTCCTCTCCGAAGGAAGTCTGTTCCGCCTTGGCGGCGGAAGTTTTTGTGGAAAATCCGCCGTTTTGCAGGGGAGATATCCTGTCAATCATTGCTCTCACTCCTTTGACGGTCTGATTGATGGAGTAAAACCGTCCTCTCCGCCATCAGAACGCAGAGTCGGTCCGCTTGGGTTCAGGCAGTCGTATCCCCGGACGCGTCCTCTTTGTAGTCGGGCAAACGGCCCACTGCCATGATGCTGCTCATACTGTAACTCTTCCCGCCCACAAACACCACGGGGTTGCCGTTGTACGTGCCTGTGCCGGTAACAGTGCCCACAATTTCTTGCAGCTTTCCGTCCGAATCGTAGCTTCCGATGGTCACTTCTTTTCCCACAAGAGAGGCTGAATAGTTCAGCGTAACGGCATCCGTGATGTTGGTAATTGCCTGCACCATGGACATTTGCACCATCTGATTCAGCATATCTGTGGTAGAAGCGGCGTTTTCCGGATCCTGATTCTGGAACTGGGCAATCATCAGCTGCAAAAAGCCCTCCATTTGCAGGCTCATCGCGTCAGACTTGCCGCTTCCTGCCGTACCGATCTTGCCTACGTTTGCGATATCGCCGATAAAGTCGCTCATTGAGTCGCTCCTTTCTTTAGAAAATCCGAATCGTTCAGCTTACCTGTCCGTCCAGTGTCACCAGACCCAACCGAAGCTGCTGGAGGAAATCCTCTCCGCTTTGGCGGCGCTGGTCCTGCTGGCGGCGGCCTTGCTCCTGCTGCCGGTCCTGTTGCTGGCTTTGCTGCTGATACTGCTGGGTCTCCTCCTGCCGCCGAACCTCCACTTGCACCGTGCTCTGACTGTTGCTCTGGAGCAGAGCGCTCAAGCTGTCCGCGTGGCGGCTCAACAGGTCCGCCGCCTTTTCGGTAGTCGTGTGGAACACCACTTGCAGCGCGCCGTCCTGCGTCCGAGTCAGGTCAATGGTCAGCGTGCCAAGATGATCGGGGTTCAGGCGGAGCTTGACTTGCTGTGCGCCGTCCCTCAGGGCTTTGCCCACCTGTTCTGACAATTGGTCGTCCAAATCCGTCCGGGTCGTGTCCGCCACCGGCTCGCCCACCTTCACGGGGACGGCGTCCGTCTCGCGGAACAGGGGCTGGGGCGCTCCCGCGTCGGCATTTTCCGGCTGGAGAGCTTCATTGCTCTGGGAACTACGAAGCAGGTCGGCGTATTCACTCTGTGCCTGCGCGTCCGCGCCACCGGACTGTGCGCCCGTATTCTCCGAAGATAGAATTTGTGTAGTTTGCGAAGCTTGTGCAGTTTGAGTGCTTTGAGAAAGCCCCGCATCCTGCCCCGTCTCCGGGTTTCGGACTGTGTAAAGAGCGGTCGTGTCTCGTCCAGACAGGTTCTCGGGCTTCACGGTGGAATTTTCCGCGCCCAAAAGCTCCTGTGCCAGTCCGTCTGCCAGTCCCGTTTCCCCTCCGGTCTGCAAGACCACGGGTGCGACGGCCTGCGTCGTGGATTCCTCCGGCAACCGCTCCGCGGTTTGCACCTGCGGCGGCTGGGTCTGAGACATCAGCATCGCCATCGCCGCCGTCACCTCCCGAAGGGCTTCATCCTGTGGGTCCTGCGGCTGCTCTCCCTCGGCTTTTCCGGATTCGGGCTGCTCTACTGTCTTTGTCCGCCCCGCGTCTGTACGGTTTCGCAGCAGCTTTCCAAAGTCAGACGCGCCGTTTTGAGATGTTTGGATGTCGTCGGCCACGTCGGTTTTCTGCGTCCGGGTTTGGGCATAAACCTGTATCATTTGCAGCAATTCGTTCGTCATCGTCATTTTCTCACCTCCTTTCAATGAAATAGGGCCGCGATTTATGATTAGAGCGCTGCGCTCCGCGCAATTCCACTGCGAGCGCACACCAAATCATCGATAAACTGTTCCTCGCTTTTTTCCAATTCCTTCGTATAGGCCAAAAACTTTTTCTCCCGCAGCTTTTCCACAGAGGAAGCGTCCTGCTTGGCACCCACCAGCTCCCTGCGCTTGGCCTCTTCCTGCCTTCGGAGGACGTTCAGCTTTCCCGCCTCCCGGACGCACATGACCTCCTGCACTTCCAGCGCGGTTTCATAGGCCCGAAGCTCCGCGATCAACATGCCGTCGGCCTTTTTCTCCCGGTACTCCCGGTTGATTTCCGCGTATTTCTGCCGCGCGGCCTCCAGTGCAGCTTCCTGCCGCCGGACCTCCGCCGTCAGCGCGCCCAGCTCCACCTGAATGGAGTCCTGGACCTGTCGGCGGTAATCCAGCACGGTGTCCAGCGAAAAACGAAACTTTTTCACGCCTCAGGTCCCCTTTCCGGCAATCTGGCCTTTATTGGAGGATGCGCTCCATCTCTCCCATGGTTTCCTCATAAGAAAACGCCTCATCAATGCCCTGCTTTAAAAAACTGTCAATGGCGTCGATTTTGTTCAAAGCGTAGTCCAGCTTGGGGTTCGTCCCTGCCTTGTACGCGCCGATGGACACCAGATCCGAACTTTTTTCATAGACACTCATAATATCTCGGACACGGCCCGCCGTTCTGCGGTTTTCCATGGAGACGATATCCGTCATCAGACGGGAAATGCTGGCTCCCACGTCGATGGCGGGATAGTGGTTGGCGGCGGCAAGCCGCCGGGAGAGAACAATATGCCCGTCCAGAATGCCCCGGACGGTATCGGCAATGGGTTCGTTGGTGTCGTCGCCCTCCACCAAAACGGTGTAAACCCCGGTGATAGAGCCGCGCTCAAAGTTTCCGCTGCGCTCTAAAAGTTTAGGAAGCTCGGCGTAAATGGAGGGTGTGTACCCTCGGGCCACGGGCGGTTCGCCCACGGCAAGGCCGATCTCCCGCTGGGCCATGGCAAACCGAGTGAGGGAATCCATCATCAAGAGCACGTCGTAGCCCTGATCCCGGAAATATTCCGCGATGCCGGTTGCCACGGATGGGCATTTTTTGCGAAGCATCGCGGGCTGGTCGGAGGTGGCCACCACCAGAATGGAGCGGGCCATGCCCTCTTCCCCCAAATCCTTGCGGACAAAATCCAAAACCTCTCGTCCGCGCTCGCCCACCAGAGCAATGACATTGATGTCGGCCTTTACATTTCTTGCGATCATGCCCATCAGGGTGCTTTTGCCCACGCCGGAGCCTGCGAAGATACCGATACGCTGGCCCTTACCAATGGTAAGCAGCCCGTCGATGGCTTTCACGCCGAACTCCATCCGCTCCGTAATGGCAGGGCGGGAGAGAGGATTGATGTATTTGCCCTCCACACAGTGGGAGGTCCCGGCCTCAAACGCGGGGCCGCCGTCGATGGGCTGGCCCAGCGCATTGATGATGCGCCCTCTGAGAAACGGACCCATAGGGAGGGTGAGCTGCTTTCCCGTGTTGCGGACAAAGTTGCCCGCGGAGATACCGCTCATGTCGGAGTAAGGCATCAGGAGAATGCGGTCGTTTTTAAAGCCCACCACCTCCGCCGTCACCTGATCTCCGGTGTCGCCGTTGTATATGCGGCAGATGTCGCCCACGGCCGCGTTTTTACCCGAGGCCTCGATGGACATGCCGACGATATTCTCGATCCTTCCCGTCAGGCTGAAGGTATCGGCGTTTTGAAGCTGCTGGATCATTTGACCAAACACGGCTGCTCCTTTTTCACCGGTCGCCCGGGCGTCGTCCGAAGTTCTGGGACGGACCATCGTCCGGCGAGATATTTTCCAGCATCGCCCGAATATTGGTCATCTGCGTAGGGGCGCTGGCGTCGATAATGGCGTCCGGCGTTTCGATAATGCAGGTGCCGCCCTCCTCCTCCGCCACGGGAATGATGCGGATGTGGTCGGACAGGCCAGAAAGTGCCCGGGTCAGCCGGGGGGTAATCTGGGCAAGGCCCTTGGCATCGCAGCCGGAGACGTAAATATGGACCCATTCCCGTTTTTTCATTTTCTCCGTGGCGTCCTGAATCATCTTGGCGATGACGCCGCTGGAGCTTTTCAGGCTGATGCGCACCACCTTTTCCGCCACCGCCACCGCAAGGTCCCGCATGTCGGTCTTGGCGTCGTCCATCAACTCGTCCTGTGCCAAAGCGATATTCTCCAAAAAGGTTTGAAGCTGCTGCTCCAGTTTGGCGGCCTGCGTCTCGCGCCGCTCCGCCAAGTCCTGCTCCGCCCCGGCCATACCCTCGGCATAACCCTCGCGGTAGCCCTCCCGACGGGCATCCTCCCGGACTTTCTCCGCCATGGTCCGGGCCTCGGCCCCAGCGGCGGCTTTCATTTGTTCTGCTTCCTCTTTCGCCGCTGCCAAAATCGCCTCGGCCTGCACATTTGCGAATTGAATCCGGCCGGCCGCGGCAAGTGGTTCCTCCGTCTGTTCCGGCTCCCGGAAGCTATCCTTTTCCTTCGCCGGAGCGTCCCCACCCCGGGGCGCACCGTCTACAAACAGCTCGTCTAAAAAGCCCTCCCGCAGGTCTTCCGCCGCGTTCCTCTGTGTCGCAGCGGGCGTTTCATCCTGAAGATTGTCGGGGAAAAGATAAGGTTCCGCCTTGGGTCTTATAAAGTTTTTCAGGACATTCCCGTTACGCAATGATGTCGTCCTTTCCGCCCTTGATGATGATAATTTCGTTCTGCTCTTCCAGCTTGCGGATTACATCCACAATGCGCTGCTGCGCTTCTTCCACGTCCTTCATGCGAACGTTGGTGGTAATCTCCAGATCGTCCCGAATGTTCTGCGCCATGCGGGTGGACATATTGGCGAGCAACTTGTTGGACACGTCGTCGGTGGCGGCCTTGAGGGAGAGGACGATGTCCTTGGGGTCGCAGTCCCGCAGGAAGCGCTGGACCGAGCGGTCGTCCATACTGACCAAATCCTCAAATACAAACATCCTCTTGCGGATTTCGTCCGCCAGTTCCTGATTGTAGATAGACAAGCCGTCGAAAATGCTCTTCTCGCTGGAACGGTCGATATTGTTCATCATGTCGGCCACAAAGTCGATGCCGCCAACCTTCACATGCTTGCTGCTGATGATGGTGGAGAACCGCCGCCCCATTTCCGCCTCTATAATTTTCATGGTGCTGGGAGAAGGGCTTTCCATTTTGGCCATGTTCTCCACCACTTTAATCTGCTTGGCGGGGTCAAGCTGCTCCACCACGTTGCCGGACTTGCCGGGACTGACATAGGACAGCACCAGCGCGATGGTCTGGGGCCGCTCATACTGCAAGGCGGAAAACAGGGATTTGGCGTCTGCCTTGTCCAAAAATGCAAACTGCCGGTTCTTCATGGACTTTTCCACTTTTTCCAGCAGTTGGTTTGCCGTCTGCTCTCCAAAGGCCTTTTCCAGAACCGTTCTGGCGTACTCCAGACCGCCCTCGGTAATCGCTTTGTTGGTGAGGCACAGCTCGTAAAAATCGCCGAGAATATCCTCCGTCTGGCGGGAGTCCAGATACCCCAGCTTCGCTACCTCCAGCGTCAGGGTTTCCACATCGTCGGAGTCCATAAACTTATAAATTTGAGACGCCTTGTCCGCACCCAGCGAGACAATCACCGCTGCGGCCTTCTGGGGGCCGGTGAGGACGGGCAGCGGTTTTTCCTTCGCAACCTGCTGGGGCCGGGGCGGCTCGTCGCGGTTTTCGCCCGCAAAATTGGCGGCCGCCGTCTGCGTCTTTTCGGTCGTGGCGTTTGGGCCGCCTCTGGTCTTTTTGGAGTTACTCATCCTCCTCGCCTCCCCTCAGCCAATTTTTCAGCATGTGCGCGGCCATTTCGGGATTGTCCTCCGCAAACTTGCGGATACTCTGGCGGAGCTGGATACTCTTTTCCGTTTTGACAGTCATAATGTCCGCGCCATTCAAAGGCACCTCGACCTCCGCCACCTGCGGCGAGGCGATCTGCGCCACCATGGACGCAGCGGCCAAAGTCTTCCGCCTTTTGCGCCTGCCTCCCAAAATGGCCAGCAGGAGCAGAAGCACCAGCAGCAGCGCTCCGCCGCCTATGGCGGCCGGAAGCACCCACGGAGGCAGGTTCAGCTCGTTTCCTCCGGGGACGATTCCTCCGTCGGGATCATAGAACGGGGCCAGCAGAATAGAAATTTTGTCCGTCTGCTCATTGGGCGCAATGCCTGCGGCATGGCCCACGTGGCTGATCAGCTCGGCAGGCGTCATGCTGCCGGAAACGGCGCTGTTAATACTGACGGACACCATCAAGTCAGCAATCACACCTGCAATCCGCTCTGTCTGCTGCTTGTTGGTATCCACATTGTAATTGGTTTCACCCTGATTTTTGATGTAGGTTTTCTCGCCGTCCACGCCGGTCTGGTTTTCAACATAAGTATTGATGTCCGCGTTGGTCTGGTTTCCCGCCACACCTCCGGCAGTATCGCCGTCTCCGCGAACAACCTCCTGATCGTAGACCTTGGAGCCGATAATTCCCTCTCCGCCGGTAGAGCCGTCACCCGCCCAATCGGGAAGGGTATATTTTGTGCTCTCACCCACGGTGTGGTCCACGTCCACGGTACTGCTCACCGCCACGCGAACGTTATCCGCGCCGTAAAACGGAGTGAGCGCCATCATGATCTGGGAGCGGACCTTGTTGTCCACCTGCTCCTCCAGCCGCAGCTTCAATTCGGACGCATCCGTTGCCCCGGCAGTACCGGCGGCGCCGGAATAAACGTTGCCCAGAGAATCCGAAATGGCGATATTGTCAATCACAAGGCCCTTTACCGAGTGGGCCACCAGATAGCGGATGGCGGATGCCACCTTGTCGGGAAGCGCCCCGTTCCCCTGCATGGTCACAAAGACCGAGGCCGAGGCGTTTACCATATTGCTGCTGTCCAGCACATAGCGCCGGTCTTCCCCCTGCGTAATGTTGACCACCGCGGATTTCACGCCGTCAAAGCGCCTAATGACGCCTGCCATCCGGTCCTGCAAGTCCTGCAAATATGCCATTTGCCGGTCAGAATCCGTAGACATGGCGCCCACACCCTGCCGATATGTCTCATATGCAAAGCCGGAGGTGGGATAGCCCGCCAACAGCAAGTCTGCTTTTAACTGCTCCTCTTGCGCCTCGGGCACCAAAACTGTGTCCGTGCCTTGTACCTGAAAGTCCGTGGCGCCGTTATCCCGCAAGTAAGCGGAAATGGAGGTAAGCTCCTCCGGACTCAAGCCCGTAAATAAAACAGCGTAGGGCCGATGACTCATGGCAATGGCAAAAATAGCGCCCGCCAAAATCACTGCACCCAGCGCACAGCCTAGAATTATCCGCGTTTTTTTACTCGTCTTGGTAAAAAACTCTTTAAGTTTTCCGCCAAAGCCCTTCAGCGTCTCCTGCAATTTGCTTTACCCCCACCTAAACTTTAAAAGCCGCCCGTTACAGGCTGATACGATTCAGTTCGCCATAGGCGTCCAGCGCCTTGTTCCGCAACTGAATCAGCAGCTCCACGGCGGCAGTGGCCTTCGTGGCAGCGATGGTCGCCTCCGCAGGATTGTCCAACTGACCGGTGGCCAAAAGGTACTGTGCTTCCACCATTTCCTTGTCGGTGGACTTCACATTGTCAATGGCCGTCTGAAAGATATCCGCGAAAACCCCGCCGGTTTCCCCGCCGTCTGCTTTTTGCGCGCCGCTCAGTGCGGACAAGTCGGAAATCGGCCGGATGGTGGATTGAATTCCTGTAAATTCCGTGCTCATCAAAACCTCTCCTCTCCCGGCGTCTCAAACGTTGCCGGGTCGCCGCCTTTGTTCGCGCGGCTCGCTTTTCTTGTTGTTATCTGCCGATCTCCAGCGCCTGATTGATCACAGTCTTCAGGGAGTTCAGCGCCGTAACCCCGGCGGAGTACGCCTGCGTGGCAGCCATGGCGTCCGTAACCTCTTTCACCAGCGTGACGTTGGGCAGCTCCACATAGCCGTCTTCATTGGCGTCGGGATGGGTGGGATCGTACATCAGCTTCAGGTCGGATGGGTCTTCGGCAATCTCCGTCACCCGAACGCCCCCCGCGGTGTTATACCCCGCGTTGGACGAAAGAGAGCTGCGGGCCAGCACATTGCGAAAGCTGTCCCGCCCGTCCTGTGCTTCAAGCACCACCATCTTGCGCCGGTAGGCGCCGCCGGCCTCCGTTCGAGTAGTGTTCATATTGGTAATGTTCTCCGACACCACGTCCAGCCGAAGCTGCTGTGCCGTTAGGCCGGAGCCGATGATATTCATAGAGCTTAAAAAAGCCATGTCATTTCCTCCTCACAAGTCCGCGCGGGGTCACTGGCCCTTGATTGCGGTGCGCAGGATACTCAGGTTGCTGCTGATGGAATTCATCGCATAGCGAAGCTGATAGGTATTCCGCGCCAGCTCCACGCCCTGCTCCGTCATGTTCACGCCGTTTTCATCCATGCGGGTGCTCTCGCCGCTGGCGGTGCGAACCGTGGGCCGGGCGTCTTCCAGCACGCTGCGAAACGCCGCCGCAGGGGCCGACGCTCCCGAGGCAGATTTGAGGCTTTTCTTCAGGGATTCCTCAAAGGTGACGTATTTTGCCTTGTACCCCGGCGTCTCCGCATTTGAAATATTATCCAAAATTGCAGTCTGCTTTGCCCAGAGGAAACGCATGGAGCGCTCCATCATCAATTCCGAGTTGCTGGTTACATAGTCCATTTTCTGCGTCCCTTTCGCCTTTGGCTCCGCGTTGGAGAAAGCCTTTTCACTTTTTGGCTTCCAATCCTCCGCGTGACTGGTTTATCAATGCCATATTATAAGGTGTTTTAGTATAAAAAGCAACAAAAATCTTCATATTTTGTCGAAAATTACATTTTTTACTCGAATTATACAGATATTTTGCGAGATTAAAGCAAATTGCTATGATTTATGAGATATATAATGCGCATTCTCATTTGAATTTGTGTGTTCGACCTTTTTCGAGGTTTTTTTCTCTTTTTTATTTCCGGGCTGTAAAATCTCCTCGCCCATTAACCCACTTTCCCTTAGGTTTTAACAATTTATTATTTATGAAAATAATTACTTATTCTGTAACTTTTAGTTTTATGTGTTTTTTATTCAAATATTTTAAATTATCATGAATATATATTCATGATAATTTTTTCTCTGGCAACTTCGTATTTTACGAACAGTTTTACTTTTTTGAACAATTATCAATGTGCTCGAATTTCATCCACTACTTTGCTCCAAAAATTTTAATCAAAAAATTTTTTAAGCAAAAACAAAAGTAAAGGATTGCTTTTATTTCTCTATTTTCCCAGCAGGTGCGGACAAAGCAAACTCGCCCGCACTTTCGGGAAAAAAATCTTGAGACGGCGAGGTGCAGATGCTATACTAAACGCAATATCGGCCCTTCTAAACGAAGGGGCCGGATTGGGAAAGGACGCTGCCAATATGGACATTTTTGCGGATTATCGCGCAAAGCTGCGCACACCGGAGGAGGCGGTCCGGGCGGTGAAGTCCGGCGATTGGGTGGACTACACCACCAACGTCTGCTTCCCCACGCTTTTGGACGCGGCGCTGGCGAAGCGCCGTGATGAGCTGTCAGATGTCAAAATCCGAGGAAACCTAATTTTCTCTCCCCTCCAGACGGTGGAGTGCGATCCCAGCCGGGAGCACTTCCTGTACAACTCGTGGCACTGCTCCGCCTATGAGCGCACGCTCTGCGACCGGGGCCTTTGCAATTACATTCCCATGATTTTTCGGAACATGACCGCTTATTACCGTCATTTTCTTACCGTGAACGTAGCCATGATGTGCGTGCCCCCCATGGATAAGCACGGCTACTTCAACTTCTCCTGCGCAGCAGGCGTGGCGCGGGGAATTTTGGAGAAGGCGGACGTGGTCATTCTGGAGGTAAACGAGCATTTGCCACGTATTTTGGGCGGGTTCGACGAGTCCGTCCACATCTCGGAGGTAAATTTTGTGGTAGAGGGCACGCACCTGCCCCTGCAGCAGTTTCCCGTTCCCAAGCCCACGGAAGAGGATTTAAAAATCGCGGAGCTGATTGTCCCTCAAATTCCCTCCGGGGCAACTCTTCAGCTTGGCATCGGGGGTATGCCGAACGTAGTTGGCTCTTTGTTGGCCCAATCCGACCTAAAGGATCTGGGGATGCACACAGAGCTGTGCGGCGACGCGTACTACGAGCTGCATCGCGCCGGTAAACTCACCGGCGCCCGCTGCGCCATACACCGCAACAAGGGGATGCTTGGCATTGTCTTCGGTTCTCAGGCCCTGTACGACTGGGTGGACCAACACCCCGGCATTGCGGCAGCGCCGCTGGAATACATCCACGCGCCGGAACCCATCGCCCAGCTTGACGCCATGATTTCCATCAACAGTTGTATTTCCGCGGACCTTTACGGGCAGGTGTGCGCCGAGAGCGCGGGGCTGCGCCATATCAGCGGCACTGGGGGCCAACTAGACTATCTCACCGGCGCGGCCATGTCCCGGGGCGGCAAGGCATTTATCTGCATGACTTCCTCCTATGTGGATAAATCCGGTGTCCGGCGCTCCCGCATTCTACCCCACTTCGACGGAGACATCGTCACGGACCCCCGCAGTCAGGCCTATTTCATTGTAACGGAAAACGGCGCGGTAAACCTGGCGGGACGCTCCACATGGGAGCGGGCGGAGCTGCTGATCTCCATTGCTCATCCGGATTTTCAGGATACGCTGATTTCCGCCGCGCAGGACCAGAAAATTTGGCGGCGGTCGAACAGGTGAAATTCCGACAAAAGCTTCTGCCGTGTTTTTTAAACGATAGGCCGTTCTTATCTGCAATATATAATATATA
>NZ_DALZCH010000020.1:0-38701 GCF_031978065.1 Oscillibacter sp. | reverse complement strand
GATGTTTACCACGCCCAGCCGGTACAGCAGATCGGGCCTGAGTTTTTTCTCCCGCACCGCCTGCCATGGCGAAATATTGATATTGGAAATCATCCGCACATCCACCGGAATTTCATCTATTCCGCCCACCCGGCGGACCACGCCCTCCTGAAGCACGCGCAAAAGCTTGGGCTGCAGCGACAGAGGCATGGAGTTGATTTCATCCAGCAGCAGCGTCCCGCTGTCGGCCTGTTCAAACAGGCCGACACGGCGCTCGGCCCCGGTATAGGCTCCCTTCTCTGTTCCGAAAAGCATGGATTCCAGCAGGTTTTCCGGGATAGCCGCGCAGTTGATCGCCAAAAAGGGCCCGTCGGCGCGATGGCTGGCGTTATGAATCCCTTGGGCAAACAGTTCTTTTCCGGTGCCGGTTTCACCGCAAATCATAATGCCGGAATCGGACTTGGCGCTTTTTTCGCATTTTTCCATACACGCCCGCATAACGGCGCTGTTAAAAACAATATCCTCGAACCGATACTTGGCGGAAAGAGGGCTGCGTCCGCCTCTGCGCCTGTGCTCGTCACGCCCCAGAAGCTTTTGCTGCAGCTCGATGACCTGTCGGTTCAGCCGGTCCACCTGCGTCCAGTCCCTCATCACGCTGAAGCCGCCGGCAACCTTGCCGTTCAGAATGACCGGGTAGGTATCGTCCATCACGGCCACCTCTTTGCCGTGCTTGGTGACATAGTGCTGGCGGATGTTCAGACGAGGCTTGCGCTCCCGCATCACGCGGGGAATTTCCAAGTCGCTCTCGTTTTTCACCGTGTAAACGTCCTGAAGGTTTCTGCCGACAATCTCCTGCGCCAGAGTGGATTCAAGCCGCGTCGCAGCATCGTTGAGCAAAAAAACGCGGCCCTGCTCATCGCACAAGATCACCGAGTCGCTGACTTGGTTGATGGCGCACATCAGCATATCGTGGCAGATATCATTTCGCGCGTCCCGAAATACCACCATGCGCACACCGGCGGGCAGGTCCTCTATTTCCGGGGAGGGGCATTGCCGGAGATATTCCCCAAAGGAGATATTGCAGTATTCCTCGGAGGGAAGCGCACCGCAGAAGGCGGGAGCAATTTCCAGCAGGGACCCTCCGGGGCGGCCGAGCCCCCCGAGCAAGCGCTCGCCGGTTTCGTTGATCTCCAGAAGCAGACAGTCCCGGTCAATCAGCGCCGCGCCAAGCCCGCATTGGGAGAGAGAGTTCATTGTATCCAGACTTTTCATGGTTTGCACCCCTCACCCATTGTTTTCTTAATCATACAGTATCTTTTGAATCCGCACAAGGGAATTAAAGAGAATGATATGGTATTGCATCGCCTGCCCGCCGGGGCAGGCGGCGGCGCGAATATACGCCTCACCTACGGGTTTTCTCCGGCCTTCATGCGCGTCAGTATTCCCCGCACCAGGACCGATCGCTCATGGTTCGGGCCCAACAGCTTTTCAAATATTTTCATCGCTTCGGAAAGCGCGTCCGCTGCCCGGCCACGTTCGCCCATTTTTTCATAGACCCAGCACAAGCTTTGACAAATGTAGGCATACTCCAGCGTCTCTCCGCAAAACCGCCTGATGTGTCTTGCAGATTTGCGATAGAGCATTGCCGCGCGGCGAAAGTCTCTTTCGGAAAACAGAAAACCGGCCAGGGAGTTGAGAATGGCGGCGTAATGGACGTTTTCATCCTCGCGGTTTTTTTCACATTCCTGAAGCGCCCGATTCAGCGCCCGCATTGCCCGGGATTTGTCCCCTGCGGCATGGTAGAGCGCCGTAAGATTGCTGTAAATAACCGCCGTTTCGTGCCGATGCTCCGGAAGAATCTGAAGCAGGGGCAGAGCCTCCTGCAAGTGGCGGATGGCGGACTCCGGTTGACCGTCCGCCCAATATGCCATGGCCAGATTCCTCAAAACCCCCACATAGGCGTAGGTTTCCTGTTTCCGATCCCTCCGGCACAGCTCCGCTGCTTGCAGCAGCACCTCGATTGACTTCCCGTTTTGTCCCATCAGACGATAGGTTCCCGCCATGTTGTTCAGGAGGGCGGCATATTCGCCGCACGCAAGGCCCGGGTGCGCGTCGGCCAGCACCCTCGCTTTTTCAAACGATTCCAAAGACTGGGGGAGACGGCCGCTGTCGCGGCAAAACACGCCCAGCTCGTTGTATGAGGTAATGTATTCTTCCCGGTGGGAATCAGCCTGCCGCAGGCACTCCGGCGAAAACCACCCGGTAATTTTGGAATCGCCCTGAGCAAGGCAGGCATTCAGATTGGCAAAAAGGAAATCCAGCTCATTTTGCGTGAAAATCACCTCCCGTTAATGATGCAGCTTTCCTGATTTATATTATAGCGGCTGAAAGGCAGGAAGGTTTGCCTTCTCTTATATGGTTTTTGCAGCATGACGCCATTTTCCGCGTCGGCCACGCTGCGAAGAAAAAGCGAGACTCTGCAAAAAATAAGCCATGAAAAGCAAATCGGACAAAACGTCCATTAGGCTATAATGAAAGAAAATAGCTGTCAGACTACCCGGATTATAAAAGCTGTTTCACTATTAGGAGGTCAATACATGGAAAATTTCAATTTTTACAGCCCTACTTATTTTGTGTTCGGCAAGAGCACAGAGACACAGACGGGCGAATATGTGGACCGTTACGGCGGGCACAAGGCGCTGATTCATTACGGCGGCGGTTCTGTGGTGCGCTCCGGTTTGCTGGATCGCGTCAAGGCATCTCTGGACGCGGCGGGCATCGCCCATGTGGAACTGGGCGGTGTAAAAGCCAGCCCTCACAGCGATTTGGTCTATGAGGGCATAGAGCTGGCTCGTAAGGAGGGTGTTGACTTTGTGCTGGCCATCGGCGGCGGCTCCGTGATGGATTCTGCCAAGGCGATCGCGCTGGGCGCGGTTTACAACGGCGATTTCTGGGATTTCTACTGCGGCAAGCAGGGGGGCGTCACCAAAGCGCTGCCGGTGGGTACTGTCGTCACCATTGCTGCCTCCGGCTCCGAGGGTTCCACAGACTCTGTAATTACCTTGATGACTGAAGATGGAAAGCAGTATAAGCGCTGCGCTGACGGCGATATTCTGCGTCCCCTGTTTGCCATAATGAATCCTGAGTTGATGGTGTCCCTGCCCCCCTATCAGACTGCCAGCGGCATTGCCGATATCATGGCCCACTGCATGGAGCGGTACTTCACCCACAGCAGGGATGTGGAGCTGACCGATCGTTTGCTGGAAGCCGTGATGCTGACCATGATCAAAGAGGGCAGGCGAGTGACGGCCAATCCCAACGACTACGAGGCGCGGGCCAATATCATGTGGGCGGCCATGATTGCACAGAATAACTCCACCGGCGTGGGGCGCGCTCAGGACTGGGGCACCCATCATATGGACAACGAGCTTGGCATTCTGTATGGTTGCTCCCACGGCGCCGGTCTGGCGCTGCTGTTCCCCTATTGGATGGAATATGCCATGAAGAGCCAGAGAACCGACCGTTTTGTTCTATTTGCCACTCGGGTATGGGGCTGCCAGCTAAATCTGGAGGACCCTGCCGTGACGGCAATGGAGGGAATCAAGGCGTTCCGAAGCTTTATGAGGGACATCGGCATGCCTGCCTCCATCGGCGAACTGGGCGGCAAGCCTGAGGACATTCCCGTCATGGTGGAAAACATGTTCCACGGCGCGCCGAACCACGGAAACTTTGTGAAGCTCACCCCGGAGATTGCCGCAGAAATTTATCGTATGGCAATGTAAAAGGGAAGACCCGGACAGTATGCGGCAAAACGCGTCCCCGAAAGGAAAACTTTCGGGGACGCGGGCATTCCGGGGCTTGTGCGGGTGTGGCTGGTTTTGTTCGCTGGATAAAAACAAAATCAAGGAAGGCTGAAGTGGGATGAAAAGAGAAAAAACGGAAAAAAGTGCCAGAAAAACACGTTATACCAGCTTAAAGCGAAAGCTGATTATTATTTTTACAGTAGTCATAGCAATTCCGTTTTTGGCAATGGCCTTGTATGTGCTGCCAAACCAAATTCGAGCGCAGTATATAGAGTCCAGCGGCCAGCGGCTCAAACTGGCCGCTGAAAATATGAAGACGTTCCTTACGGATATCCAGTATAATGTAAACTATTTGACGCCTGCGAGTTTGCTGAAATCAGCCGCGGGGCAGCTTACAAGCTATATCGATCGGGGAGAAGCGGACGACAGGGTGGTTCGCTCCGCCGGGGCCGGGGGTATTGAGCAGGAGATATTTGAGACTTATGATTCGTTCCGACTTGCGCACCCCTATATCGAATGGGTGTATCTCGGGCTGGAAGGCAAAGAATTTATTCAGACCCCAGGGGAGACGACGCTGGCGGCACACTACGATCCGACAATGCGGCCGTTTTATTTGGAGGCGGTTAAAGGCAAGGGCGAATTTGTTCTGGAGCCTTATGAGTACGATGGAAGCGTCCTGCTTCCGATTGGACTAACCCCAATTTGCCATTGGCGGAAGATCTTGCGTGTCCATATCCTGTTTCTTAAATTGCAGGGCTCGGTGGCATATGAATAAGGGGCCGGCAGATTCTAAATTGAATCTGCCGGCTCTATGCTTTTGCATAAGCATTTGAAGAAATCCGCTGCCGTCGTATTTCAGCCGCTGAAAGATGATGGGCTGGGGGCGGTTTTTCCTGCTGCGGTGCTGTCGGCGGCCCGTTTGCTCGGGCTTTGGTTGACAACGGCCTTGGAATCAGATATAAAAAAGGTGCGCGAATGATTTCAAGCGGCCGATGCGTTGCCCGAACTATGTTCGGGCCGGAGGTTTCGGGTAAATTTGAAGCCCGGGCTTCACATAGTTTTTGTACGGAGAAATGATATATGGAAAGCTTAAAAGCATTTTTAGCACGGAAAGACATCGTGATTTCGCTCAGAAGATACGGGATTGACGCAATGGGCGCAATGGCGCAGGGCCTGTTTTGCTCTCTCTTGATCGGTACGATTATCAATGCGCTGGGGGCCCAGCTTCATATCTCGTTTTTGATCGCGCCGGTTGTGACGGTCAATGACGTCGCCTATACTGTCGGTTCATTGGCATCGTTCATGGGCGGCCCTGCAATGGCCGGTGCCGTCGGATACGCACTGCGCTGTCCCCCGTTGTTCTTGCTTGCGCTGATTACCGTTGGCTTCGCTTCCAACGCGCTGGGCGGGGCGGGCGGTCCGCTGGCTGTGCTGTTTGTTGCGATCTTCTCCGCCGAAATCGGGAAGGCCGTGTCAAAGGAAACAAAGGTGGACATTCTGGTAACGCCGCTTGTCACCATCGGAACCGGCGTGGCCCTTTCCGCGTGGTGGGCCCCCGCGTTGGGAAGCGCCGCCATGAAGGTGGGCGGTATTGTCATGTGGGCGACAAACCTGCAACCGTTTTGGATGGGGGTTTTGGTATCCGTCGTCATCGGCATTGCGCTGACGCTTCCTATTTCTTCCGCCGCAATCTGCGCGGCGCTGGGCCTCACGGGAATTGCAGGGGGTGCGGCCGTCGCAGGGTGCTGCGCGCAGATGGTGGGGTTTGCCGTGATGTCCTTCCCGGAAAACCGATGGAGCGGACTGGTGGCGCAGGGGCTGGGGACTTCTATGCTGCAAATGGGGAATATCGTGAAAAATCCAAGGATATGGATTGCACCGATTCTCACGTCCGCAATTACCGGCCCGCTGGCTACCTGTTTGTTTCATCTGGAGATGAACGGCGCCCCCGTATCTTCCGGGATGGGAACCTCTGGCCTTGTGGGCCAAATCGGCGTGTATACCGGTTGGATAGACGATATCGCGCGGGGCGCCAAGGTTGCCGTAACCTCAGGGGATTGGATGGGATTGCTTCTGATCTCGTTTCTCCTTCCAGCTGTCATCTGCCCGCTGATCAACCTCGCTTTAAAAAAGATCGGATGGGTCAAAGACGGCGACATGACTTTATCGTAGGCGGCGTGGGCGTTTTTATGGTGACGGGCGGATTCGATGTGAGAATCGCTGCGGACTTACCCGTGATCAGGTTCAGTTCTGGGCCAAAACGACCGTTCTGCGCGGCGTTCCAATGGAGAGGCGCTCCGGTTTTATCAATGCCGATTGTTTCAGTAAAGCCGGATGCGTCGGCTTCGCGGCGCCTGTTTTAAAATGACTGATAGGAAAGAAAGGTTGTTAAAACAGAATGGTGAATACGATTCTATTTGATTTGGACAATACCCTGCTGGATTTTAACCAGGCGGAGAGCATCGCGCTGACACAAACCCTGCTCCAACTGGGGATTCATCCGAATAAGGCCGTCATCCGCAGATACAGCGAATTGAATCTGGCGCAGTGGAAGCTGCTGGAGCAGGGGAAGCTGAGCCGAAGTGAAGTGAAAACGCGGCGGTATCGGCTTTTGTTCGATGAGCTTGGCGCGGCGTGTTCGGCTGAGAAGGCGGCGGAAATTTATGAATCACTGCTGGAAGTCGGACATTATTTTATAGAGGGGGCGGAGGAGCTGCTGCGGGATCTTTCTCCCGATTATCACCTGTACATCGTCACAAACGGAACGGCAAGCGTCCAGAGAAGCCGCATCAAAAGCGCCGGCCTTGAAAAGTACCTGGAGGGTATTTTTATTTCGGAGGAGATTGGGTTCAACAAGCCCGGCAGCGACTTTTTCGATTACTGCTTTGCGCAAATTCCACACGCTCGCAGAAGTGCCGCAATGATCGTCGGAGACAGCCTTTCCTCGGACATTCAGGGTGGCATAAATGCGGGGATTCAAACGGTGTGGTTCAATCCCGCACGGCTGCCCAACGATTCGGGCATCCTGCCGGATTATGAAATATATGCGTTAGAGGAGCTTAGCTCCTTGCTGGATAGAAAGGCGCAATCTCAACGCCGGAGATAATGCGTATTTCATCTCTACGAAGCCGACAATCAGCTCCACGGTTTCCTTTACAGAAGCGGCGGAAGAAGTTGCCTTCTATCAGAAAACCCCCATTATAGTTTTTCAAAGGTCATGGGCTGTACAATTCGCCCCAGGTCAACGATTGTGTCTGATAATGCCAGAGCAATCGGGAAGTCCACCGTTTTAATTTGCAGATTTTCATATGTATTAAAAAAATATTTGCAGGTGTGCAGGTCAATGAAGGCTGTATACTGCGTGTAATCGTTCGTATCTCGTACGGTCACAACAGCCCCTCGGGGGATTGACACACTTTTCATAATCTGGAAGAACGAAATGACTGCGGACTCGGTATTTTCCGGTGGGGGAATATGCATTTTTAGATAGGCCACCCGGACAAAGCGCTCCGGAGAGGTATAACCGCCAGGTAAAGACATTGTCCCCCCGCCCTGGCCGAAGGGCATCAGTTGAACATCGCCCCAAACTGCTTTCTCCATCTGCCAGGGCGATGTATTCATGTAATTGCGCAGGTTCGTCATATGCCACGGAAAATCAGGGCTGTTGGCCAAAACACCGATTGCGTTGTGGTATATCTCGGCACCTCTGTCCGTCAGCTCCAGAACAACACAATTTCCAGTGCGATCCTCGGCAATCCAATGCAGCGGAGCCACCGTTTGAGTCAGTGGATCTGATACGCCTATGATATGAATATGATCCATCTGATTTAGGAGGTCTTCCACCGACGTGCAATGCCCCAGAATATAAGTGAGAAAATCATAAGATGCCACCTGAGTGTCCGACGCATCCCGCATGGCAGCGTCATCGTACTTGGCATATCCGGCAAAGTACAAAGCGGCGGCCGCAAAACCGTGTTCGTTGACCCCTTCAAAAAAGCCGAGCACTCCGTCCAGTTCCTGACCAATTCCCATGAAACTGTAAGGGTTGCATAGGTCTTCGTGGGTTATCGCGTTTGTCCATCGGTAATTTTCTGGTACAAAATAAAAATGGGGCTGGAGCAAATAGGAGAAGTCCATGGTCCTTCCAAGGTAGGCTGACCCCGGCAAAGACTGTAATGTAATGGCTGTACACATGGGTTTCACCGCCTATCAAAATAAACTATAAGTTATCTTATGTGATTGGCACTTTCTGGGTTCATGATAGATTCCGTCTTGATTTTCCCGCATCTCAAAGATAACCGCCTCGACCGTTTTGAGGCCAGCCTATTTTTATAACGAGACCCACTGAATACTGTGAAATCGGCTTTAAGGCTTGAAACTTTGCTGGGCAAGCCCAAGGGTGGTATCCCTTGGGCTTGCCCCATTAAATATTAAGCGAAGCACCTTACAGCAATTCCACAAAAAACTGCAAAAAGTTCAGCGTACAAAAAGGCTGTCTGCCGCGTTGTCGTCCTTGACGGGCGTCAGCCCGCCAGCGTCCTCCGCCTTGCAGCCAGCCGTTTTACGCAGCTTCCTTTTTTCGCATTCCTCTGTGGAATTGCTGTAGCGATGAAAGCAGGTAGATGTCAATTTACTTTAATAGATCATGCGCGTCGCCTGTAAGTGGAATGAGGTCGCTCCGGTCCAAAAGCGACAAATTAAATTTCCTGTTCAGCGCCGCAAAATGGGCGATGCCAAAACCGATTTTTTTTAAATAGGAGAAAACGCCAATCGCGCCGGTGGGGTAACTACGTGCCTTGGTTCCATAGATGGCGCAGAGATCGGGTAAATCACCGAAAATTTCTTCCACGGTTGAACCGTACTTTTGAAACAGGGGGCGAACGGTTCCGTTCTTAATTTCATTTCCGATCCTCTCGCCCGTCATAGCCGCCGCCATGGAAGCACGGCACAGGCCGACACTTTTCACCAGCCCATCACCAAAGGCAAGCGCTTTGAATACTTGGTCTTCACTGGCGAAACCGCCCGTTATCGTAATTGCAGGAAGGGGCAAATTCTCGCGTTGGAGCTTTTTTGCCAAACGGACCACTTGATCTTCAAGCATAATGGTGGGGTAGGACCACTCGTTCATCATTTTTGACGGACTGTAGCCCGAGCCGCCGCCAGCGCCATCAAAGGTCACCATATCAACGCCGTTGACGCTGGCCATCCTTAAAACCCGTTCCAAATCAACGGAGTCATACCCCGCCATTTTGAAGTAAATGTTTTTGACCCCCATGGAGCGAAGCAGTTCAATGTGCTTTGAAATCGTTTCTTCCGTCCACATAGGGAGTCTGCCGTATGTATAAAAATTGGGACAGACACCGTTTTTATATGCTTTTTGCACCGCTGGGTCCTCCGGGTCGGGATGGACCAGATTTCCCAGCGCTTTCTTTTTCAGGGCGGTTTCCATATCCTTGATTTTTATAACAGGCTGGACGCCCTTTGCCGACTGCCCAAACTTAATTTCAATCGCATCAAAGCCGTATTTCTGCAAAGCGATTTGAGGAACGCCCAGCAAATCGTCGTCGGGGTTGCACTGCAAGATCATTTGACCTTTGCCTCGGTAATACGGCTCATAGCTTTTTCTGATGGAGGCGAGAAAAGGAAAGTCCACAACCTGCCCATTTTTAATAACGAGCTCTGAATCGTTATTTCTGGCGTGCTCACCGATTACACAGCTTACGCCGGCCATGGCAGCGCCGGCAAAATAGTCCTTCCAGTTGAGCTTTATCAGCGCGGGCAGAATCAGGGGCAAATCCATCTCAATTTGATTGCGCGTTCCATAGGTCGTGGATAAATCCATGTTAAAAACCGTAGCTTGCTCCATATCCTCCGCAATTCCCCGCGCGCCGAATACCCGCCCGTTCATATTGAAATGAGAGTAATCAACGGGATAATTTTTTTCGGAGGCGATCTGATTGTCGCCGGTCGTTATGGGGTATACAGTTTGAGCGCCCAGCACCGCCGAAAGCGCAATTTCGCAGGTACCCGGGCAGTCTCTGGTGCACATGGAGCACATGCCGGATGTGGAACAGGTGGTTTTGCTCTTGTTCATACCGCCGGTGAATGGGGAACTCAAGTTCGGTGAATACGACATTTTAAAACCTCCTCAAGATTACATTTAGTGTGATATCTTTTAGTGTGATATCTTTTTACAAATAACTGTACCATACATCGGTTAAATTGCAAGCAATTTGCACAAAGAGCAGTATGCCGTAATCATTAAGCGAAGTTTCACTGTGTAAACAAACTGCGCAGTTCAATCAGTTCTTGCAATACATCATTGAAACGTATAACATAAAGAATGATATTTTAAGTCAAGCAATTATATAGCGAGCCACCACTGGAAAGAGGTCGGCTGTGTCCCCGCCACCATGTGTCATTCTCTCAGACAATTTGCAGCATGCCCTGCGTCTGTGCGCGATGAGGAAAATTTTCTGCACTCCCCACCATGAAAACCGAAGCTGTGTGTAACAGAGAAAAAGTAGAGGACGGTGACCTTATATGCATAGCTCGGCTTTTTCAAAAAGACAGTTTTTGCAGCTCTATCTGCTAAGTATATTGATTGTGGTTCTGCTGGCGGCTCAGATCGGCAATGCGGTCGTCCAAGGCGGCTGGTTTGCCGGTGTTCCAGAAGTAAAGATAGTAGCGGACAATTCCTATGAGAGGACATTACGCGTAGTAGGAGACATTGATTTTGCGCCGTATTCCTCCGTCGCGGACAACGGCTCCTATACCGGTCACGACATCGAGTGTATCAATGAAGTTGCCAATCGACTTGGCGTGAATGTTGAGATCCACCTGACGACCTGGACAAAAGCCACGGAAGCGGTAAAAAACGGGAGCGCGGATATCGTCATGGGGCTGGAGAGCATCTCCAATCGAAATGACGGGCTGATGATCACCTCCATCGTGGCCGATGATGCGTTCGTTGTATACGGAAAGGCACCCATTAGCGGGGTGGATGATCTGAAGCGGGGGCGTGTTGCGATCCTCAACGGGAACACCGAGGTTGATATCTATGGCATCGAGGAAGACGCGGTTCGTTATGATACCTATTCCGAAGAACTGGAAGCGCTGGAAGCGGGAGAAATTGACTACGCCGTTATGCGCGCATCCGTGGCCAAGATGCTGATTCAGCAGGAGGGATACACGGATCTGCTTCAAGTCTTCGCGATGATGGACAGTGGATTGGGCCTGGGCGTCCGGGAGGGCGAAAAGGAATTGGCGGCAGAGCTTGACGGGGTGATCCGGGAAATGCAGTTGGACGGGACGCTGTCCTCCCTTCAAAGGAAGTGGCTTACCACCTATGTGTTTACCCGTTCTCTTCCGGAGGTTCTGCATGAAAGCAGCACGTTTTATCTGGTTACCACCTGCGTGATCCTTTTGAGCGCCGCGGGAATCGGTGCCCTCATCCAGCGGGAGCGGGCAGCTGCCCGAGAAGCACAGGCGGAGCGGGAGCTTGCCCTGAGTCAGGCTGCCTTGGCGATCAAGGAAACCGAACTGGCAGACGAACGGGCCAGAATTATCCTGTCTCAAATCCAGCCCCACTTCCTTTTTAATGCCCTTGGAACGATTGGACAGCTCTGCCGGAAAGATTCCGAGCAGGCCGCAATCGCCATCGACACCTTTGCCCGATATCTGCGCACCAATCTGGAATCGATGGAAGATGTCAGGATGGTTCCATTTACTAAAGAATTGCAGCACATAAAAACGTACTTGTGGCTGGAAAAAATGCGCTTTGGAAAAGATCTGAAGGTGGTATACGATATGACGTGTGAGAATTTCTATCTGCCGCCCCTGACTGTGCAGCCAATCGTGGAAAACGCCGTGAAGCATGGACTGGGACAAAAAGAAGAAGGCGGAACCGTGACCATTCGAAGCAGGGATCTGGGAAGCGTCTGTCAGGTGCAAATCGAGGATGACGGCGTTGGGTTTGACGAAAAGGCCGTGCTGGAGGACGGCCGCATCCACATTGGCATTGAAAATGTGCGTCGACGGTTACTATTCATGTGCAGCGGCAGTTTAATCATTGAGAGCCGCGCGAACAAAGGCACCGTCGTAACAATTTGCATTCCGAAGGATGAGTGACGTACGGAGGTGGATTCTATGAAAGTTCTTGCTGTGGATGACGAAGCAATCATGCTGGAGCGGCTGGAGGAGTGTATCCGCGAGGTGCTGCCCGATGCAGAAGTCCATGGTTTTCGCCGCCCCTCGGAGGTGTTGGCTTTTGCCGAGGAAAACCCGGTGGATATTGTGTTTTTGGATATTCAGATGCGTGGAATGGATGGAATTGCGCTTGGTAAAAAGCTGCAAGTTCTTCTGCCAAAACTCAACATCATTTATATCACCGCCTATGCAGAGCACGCGTTCGACGCTTATCAGCTCAATGCAAGCGGTTATCTTCTAAAACCGATAGACCCTCAGGAGATGCACAAACAGCTACAGCACCTGCGATATCCAGTTCCTCAAAAAAAGCGAATTGCCTTTCACTGCTTCGGCAATTTTGAGGTAACCGTGGACAGGCAGCGGCTGAATTTCAAGTACAAGCGCACCCGGGAGCTATTGGCTTATCTGGTGGATCGCTGCGGTGCCAGTTGTATCATAGACGAAATTATGTCCATTCTCTGGGAAGATGAGACACACCCGTCGTATTTTCAGAATCTGCGAAAGGATTTGCAGGACACTCTGCGTGGGGTGGGCTGTGAGGACATCCTTGACAAGCGGCGAGGAAAACTGGCGATTAAAACGGAGCTGGTAGATTGCGACTATTACCAGTGGAGAAATCGCAATGCGTCCTGCAAGGATTTATACCGAGGGGAATATATGACGCAATATAGCTGGGCGGAGGCAACCAGCGGAATGCTCAGTAATTCGTCTGCGGACGGAAATGGCGGAATGGGTACGTCCTGAGGCGGCGGCTGATAGCTGGCGAAACTGTGTGATTTAAGTGTGACTCTTGCTATGATATGATCCTCTCGTAAGACCCATCCAAAAGATCGTTTAAGAGGAGGAGAAATTATGGCAGAAACCACCAAGAAAAATTCAAGCAACGCAGTGAAATTCATTTTGTGCAGTCTCTTAGGATTCTTCATGTTCTTCGTCAGTATTCCGTTCAACGGAAAAACCACGATCCCTGTGGATCATGTCACCACTCTGCTTCGAAATCTACTCGGCACCACGGTTCAGGGATACATCGTTTTGATCGTCGTCGCAATCGGGGCGATTCTTCCCTTTGTCAAAAAGACTTGGAACAAAAGTGCAAAAGATCTTGTATTCTCGATTTTCAAAGTCATCGGTTTAATCTGCGCCGTTATGTATGTATTTCATGTGGGGCCGGAAGAGCTGCTGGCGAACCCGGACCTTCTGCCCTATCTGTTTGTCACACTCTGCTGCAGTCTTTGTTTCCTGATTCCCATTGGAGCGGTTTTTCTTTCTTTTTTGACGGACTACGGCCTGATGGAATTTGTCGCCGTGTTTTTGCAGCCGGTGATGCGCAAGATTTGGAAAACGCCGGGCCGGTCTGCCATTGATGCGGTTGCCTCCTTTGTGGGAAGCTATTCTCTGGCGCTCATTATTACCGACGACATGTACCTTAAGGGGCGCTATACCAAAAAGGAAGCGTATATTATTGCCACCGGCTTCTCCACCGTATCCACCACGTTTATGGTTGTGGTCGCCAAGACGCTGGACTTGATGGATCGCTGGAACTTCTACTTCTGGACAACGCTGCTAATCACTTTTGTTGTAACTGCCATCGTTGCGCGCATTTACCCCACGGCAAAGGTTCCTGACGAATATATGGAAGGTATTACACCCAACCCAGAGGCCACCGTTACCAAAGATCATTTAAAGGTTGCCTGGCATGAGGCGCTGGAGGCAGTTGACCGCTCTGGCAATATTGGAACCAACGTTCTGAAGAATACGAAAGACGGTTTGCGGATGATTACCAATATTCTGCCGACCATTCTCTCCATCGGTCTGCTGGGCATGCTGCTGGCGCTCTATACTCCTATTTTTAGCATCATCGGGTACATTTTTTATCCCTTTACGCTGCTTGTCCAAATTCCCGATGCATTGCTGGCCGCCCAGTCTTTGGCCACAACAATTGCTGAAATGTTCCTGCCCGCAGCGTTTGTTACTGGTGCGTCGCTGGCGACACGATATGTTGTTGCGGTATGCTGCATCTCCGAACTGCTGTTTTTCTCTGCTGTGATCCCCTGCATCCTGTCCACCAAAATTCCTGTTAAAATTGGAGAACTGATTGTCCTCTGGATTGAGCGCGTGATCTTGTCGATCTTGCTGGCAGGGATTGTTGCACTCATCGTTTTCTAAGTGCCTGTTTTGATGGTGTACATTCCAAGAAACGGGAAAATGCATCATCACGTTGGCGGATGGCAAGCGCTAAGAAAAGGCAAAGTCAGAGCAGTTGCGTGAATATGTCACGCAGCAATACTTTTAAATTTGCTTGACAGACATTGCTTAAAAATATAAACCCGAGGCAAGGATGTAAAGATTTACATCTTTGCCTCGGGTTCGTGCTTTAAGTGACGGATGATACAGTAATCGGATGTGTCCCCCTGCACGATTTGATTCTTATTAAAATAGAAGCAACTATGCAGGATGAGTCACTGGGACAGGGCTTTCATAAAATGTTTATCCAAGTTTCTATCAGATTGTTACAATCTGTGAAATTGTTTGAAACGCTTGCAAAAGTGATACGTCATCCGCAGAATTTTCCGGCCAAGCAAATTAAAATATCGACCATTGTCTCCAGCGCCTCTACAGAGATGAACTCAAACTTCCCGTGAAAATTTTCGCCGCCCGTGGAGAGATTTGGACAGGGAAGCCCACAGTATGACAGCCGCGCACCATCGGTGCCGCCCCGGATGGGCGCCACACGGGGAACCACGCCGCATTCGGTAAACGAAGCTTTTACAAGATCAATTAACTTCATATGTCCGGAAATCTTGTCCAGCATATTATAATAGCTGTCGGTGATCGTCATGAGAACGGTATCCCGGCCATACTTGTCATTCAAATATTGAGCGATCTTTTCAAGGGACTTTTTCTTATCGTTGAATTTCTGCATGCTGTGATCCCGGATGATGTAGCGCATCCGGGTTTTACTGACATCGCCATGAATGGACACGAGGTGAAAAAATCCCTCATAGCCCTCGGTATACTCGGGCCTCTCACCGGCGGGAAGCAGCGCATTCAACTCCATAGCGATCTGGGTGGAGTTTTTCATTTTGTTTTTGGCGGAGCCGGGATGAATATTGATACCGTTAATCGTAATATCTGCGTCCGCGGCGTTGAAGTTTTCAAATTCAATACTGCCCAATGGACCGCCGTCCACCGTATAGGCAAACTCCGCGCCGAATTGCTCTACATCAAAGTATCGGGTTCCCTGGCCCACCTCTTCGTCGGGCGTAAAGGCCAGACGAATCTCTCCGTGGGGCAGTTCCGGGTGTATCAGCAGGTATTGAGCAGCGGTGACGATTTCCGTAACACCCGCCTTATCGTCCGCCCCCAGCAGCGTGGAGCCGTCCGTAACGATTAAGTGGCAGCCCGTGTAATCTCTCAATTGTGGAAACATCTCTTCCGACAATACAATCTGACCTTTTGTGTCCAGCGGAATGTCGCCGCCCTGATACTCCACAATGCGCGGCCGGATGTCGGAACCCTGCATTTCACTGCTGGTGTCTATATGGGCCAATAGACCCAAAACTGGCACGCCAGCCCGGTTGGCCGGCAGCGTGGCAGTCACATAACCGTAAGAGTCCAGCTTTACGCTGGAAAGCCCAATTTCTCCCAGCTCTTTTGCAAGCGCCTGTGCGAATTCCAACTGGGAAGGTGTGGAAGGATAGCTTTCACTGTGCATACTGGAAGTGGTGTCTTTGGAAATGTACTTTAAAAATCTATCTAACACGACTGACATGGATTTGTCTCCTCGTTATTGTTCTTCGGCATAAATTGCAATCAACTCCTGAAGCATCCGAACCACCTGATCCATTCCCTCTATGGTGATATGCTCATACGGACCGTGGAAGGCCTGACCTCCGGTTCCAAGATTGGGGCAGGGAAGGCCCATAAAGCTGAGACTCGCGCCGTCGGTGCCACCTCGGGTCACCCTGATTTTCGGCTGGATTCCGGCGCGGCACGCAGCCTTCTGCGCATTTTCGATGATATGGAAGCAAGGCTCTATCTTTTCCTTCATATTGTAATAAACGTCGTTAATTGCAATAGAAACTGTGTGTTCTCCATATGTTTCATTCATCTGCTCCACGATCCGACATAGCAGTTCCTTGCGCTGGCGAAACAGGTCTGTGCTGTGCTCGCGGACGTTATAGATTAACTGAGCGTATTCCACGCTGCCGTGGAAGTGCAGCAGATGGAAAAATCCCTGGCGACCCTCGGTCTTGGATGGAATCTCGGCGGGCGGCAGCAGATGATTGATCTCAATGCCAATCAGCTGGGCGTTGATCATCACGCCCTTCGCCCTGCCGGTATGCATGTTTTTTCCGTTGATGCTGATCACCACGCTGGCGGCATTGAAGTTTTCATAGACGATCTCGCCTTCTTCCCAACCGTCCAGTGTATAGGCATATTTGGCCCCGAACTCATCCAGATTAAATCTGGCGATTCCGGTACCGACCTCCTCATCCGGGGTAAAGGCGATGCAGATTTTCCCGTGGGGACGTTTATCCTGAATAATTGCCTCCAGCGCTGTGAGAATTTCAGCAATGCCCGCCTTATCATCAGCCCCCAGCAGAGAAGTTCCGTCGGTGGTAATCAGGGTGCTGCCCTTCAGCGTCTTCAGCCGCGGAAAGTCCAAAACGCGCAGCACCCGTCCGGATGTACCCAGCGTCACATCCTCCCCGTTATAATTCTCAAGAATCTGCGGGTGGACATGCCGCCCGTTAAACTCCGGGGAGGTGTCCATATGCGCAATAAAGCCGATAGGCGTGACGTGCTCATAGCCGGACGTTGCTTCAAGGCTTCCGTAGACAAAGCAATCGTTGTTGATGCGCGCGTTGTCAATGCCCATGAGCTTAAGCTCATAAGTCAGTTGATGCGCCAGGTCGAACTGACGGAAGGAGGTAGGCATCGTGTCGGCTTCCGGATCGCTTGTCGTCCAGAAATTCACATAGTTTAAGAGCCTCTCATATGCCCGCATTCTTTTGCCCTCTTTCGAAAATATAAGGGGTTTCAATCTCAACGCAATCCACAGAGCAGACGGGGACAAATCTTGCCGCCCTGTGCGAAATCTGTGGCTGCCGCGCAAGCGGCAGCCACAGACCGGACTTTTATAAAGCGAAAGTTTTATTCCTGAATCATCAGCCTGCGGTCCTTCACCGCCACGCTGACACTATAAAACTTCTCGCAGATCCGAATGAAGTCTAAATAATCCTGTACGCCTGCTGTCTCATAAGGAGAGTGCATGGCAAGCTGGGGCAGCCCAATGTCCACGGTGTTGACGGCGACCTGATTGCCGGAGAGGTTTCCCAGCGTGGAGCCGCCCAGCATATCGGAGCGGTTGTGGAAATGCTGCGGCGTGGTCCCTGCCCGGTCGCAGATACAACGGAACAGCGCGTCCGACACGGCGTCGGTAGTGTATTTCTGATTAGCGCTATGTTTGATCACCACGCCGCCATTGAGATGGGGGCGGTTGGTGGGGTCACACTTGTCGGCATAGTTGGGGTGCATGGCATGTGCGTTATCCGCCGAGACCATAAAACTACACGCAATGCTGGTGAGGTATCCCTCCTCGCCGCGGCCCGCACTGCCGTTAATCCGGTGCAGCGTATCCCGCAGGAAAGTGGATGCCGCGCCCTGTTTGGTTCCGCTGCCCACCTCCTCGTTGTCAAGCATACAGAACACCGGAACGCTGGCAGAGACGCTGTCATGCAAAAAGCCCTGCAAAGAACCATAAGCACATCCGATGTCCTCCAACCGGGGGGCAGAGAGGAAGCGTCCGCCATCCCCCCACACGCAGCCGTGCATCCGATTGTAGAGGAATAGGTCACTGCCGCGGATACTGTCCGGCTCCGCACCGGCTTCCCGTGCCACCATGGAGAGGAAACTCCCCTTCTCCGCAGACCCGTCTCCCCAAAGGGGCAACAAATCCTTTTGAACGTTATAGGCGTAACCGTCGTTGACGTCTCGGTTCATATGGATGGCCAGACTGGGGATCAGCAGCAGATCCCGGTCTACCCGCACCAGCCGGGACTCCAGACCATTCGGCGTCTCTACAATCAATCGGCCCGCCACAGAGAGAGGGCGATCAAACCAAGGCGCGCAAAGCATCCCACCATATTTTTCAACATTTAGTTTAACGTACTGGTCCTCCACCCGCATCTCGGGGGATTCCTTGATCTTAAAAGAGGGAGAGTCGCCGTGGCTGGCCACGATCTGAAATCCTGAATAGTTCCGCGTGGGCAGCCGGAATGCGATGAGTGCCGACTGGTTGCGGACGACAAAGAATCGCCCCCCCTCTTCAAGGTTCCAGCTCAGGCTCTCCTCCAACTCCGTATATCCCGCCGTCAGTAGCTGACGGCGTATATTTTCTGCGGCCTGAAAAGCCGTGGGGCTCTGTTCAATAAAAGACAATAAATCGTTGATCTGATCTGACATATGAAACTCCTTACTTACCAACAATGTTCTGTTTACCGGAGTTTTGCGCCTTCACATGCTCCCGCTTCGCAAGATACGGCATGATAAAGCCCAGTCCAATGAGAATGAAAGGCGTGATGATGTTCAGCATCAGACGGAACGGGTCGTCGGAGTAAATACCGCTTAAACAAGCATAGGCCGTTAGAGCGAAACACCAGCCGCCCAGAAACATTCCCAACCGCCGGTTTTTCACAAAACGATAGGTCGCGGGGAAACGATCTCCCGCCTTCTTCAGTGCAATATAGGCGGCAAATACCCACAAATAACGCAGCGGCATACACACGGAGTTCAGCTTTACCAACCACCTCACTAGCACGTCCACATTGCTGATGCCCAATGCCGGTACAATAATTATAACAGAAACGATTACAAAAACAAGCTTCAAGCCGTTGGAATAAGCGCCGTATTTGTTCTGCTTCAGTAACGCGGAGGGGACATACTGCGTGTCGACGTTATTTAGCATGATGCGCAAGGGCGCGTCCACGGAGAGGATGATGACGGATATCTGTGTGATAATGTTGCAGATTGCATAGAGAATCAGGAACAGGTCGCCCAGTCCGTAATGCACACCCAATTGCTGGAAGGCGTAGTAAGCGCCGTTGGTCATCAGGTCACCCGGAATATGATTGGAGTCAAACATCATCCCCAGCGCAATCGTACCGAGCACTGCGCAGAGAACCACCATACCGGTCAGGGCGATCATGCCCTTCGAGAAGTCTCGGGACGGATCTTTCATCTTATTGACATAGGGAGACATTTTTTCGCAGCCGCCCACGGCGTAAACCAGAATGGAAATGTTCAGGAAGAAAGCCGGATTAAAATTGGGGGTAAAAGTAGAGGGCGTCCAGTCGATGGAAAGAACCTCCGCATTCGTCAGCGCGGGAGCCGCAATCATCAGCAGGATAAAGAGAAGCGACATGGCAAACATGGCGGTTCCGGCCAGTGTGGAAAGACGGCGCAGCACGCGGATTCCCCGGCTGGCCAGCAGCAGAGCCATAACAAAGATTACCAGACGAATCAACTGCATGGTCATGGTGCTCATCTGGCTGACACGGTTATCCCGGAAAATCGCCCAACTGCAAGCAATGATGACGCTGCCGGGTTTTTCCGAAATGTAAGGCATATGGACGACCCAATAGGTCCAGCCGGCAAAGTAGGCCATTTTAGGACCAATCGTCTGGTTGATCCAAGAACTGACGCCGCCGCCTTCGTTTTTGAACGTGGAACCAAGTTCGCCCACCATCAGAGCGTATGGAATAAAGTAAATTGCAAAGATCAGGAGCCACGCCGCAATTGCTTTCAGTCCGCCGTACTCTGAAAAGCCGTTGATGATGTTGCCGAAGCCCCACACAGTACTGAAGGCCATTACAGCCAGGCTATACCAGAGAATTTGGTTGCTGCTTTCCTTCTTCATATAAAATCCCCATTTCTTTTGCTGTTTTTGCTACGTTTTTTGGTAAATTTATTTTACATCTATTAAATATTATTCGCAAATACATATACCTATATAGTAATTATAATATGTATGTTATAATGTAAGTTGCCAACTGCAAAATTTTTCAACAACCATTCCATTGCATGCCGCAATCTTTTAAATTCCGTTTTTGGCGGCACAGAGCCGTCAACTTCTATGCGCTGCAAATTAAGGCAGTCCAAGTATTTATTGTGAAAAACATCTTAACAAAGGAGAAACCGGTCATGTTTCATGGTATGGAATATGTTTACGAGGTCTATAAGGAACAAAGTTTTTCCAAGGCTGCCCGAAACCTCTACATCTCCCAGCCCGCGCTCAGCAGCAGCGTCAAACGCGTTGAAGAGCGGGTTGGTATGCCGCTGTTTGATCGCAGCACCACGCCGGTAAAGCTGACAGAGTGCGGCGAGCAGTACATTCAGGCGGCGGAACAAATTTTCAGCGCCCAGCGGAGCTTTTCCGACTATCTGGCCGATACCCGCAAGCTGGAGGCGGGGCAACTGACAATTGGCGGGATCGGCATGTTTGCATCTTATATCCTGCCGCCGCTGATCTCAGAATATAAAAGCAAATACCCCAAAATCTCTGTCAGCATGATGGAGGAGAACCAGCCACAACTGGAAAAGTTGCTGATCAAGGGTGCACTGGACCTTGTTGTGAATTATCAGGAATTTGCGCAGGATGCTTTTGAAACCTGTCCCTATCGGGAAGAGCACCTCCTGCTGGCGGTACCGCAGCAATTTCCTGTCAACAGCTCTCTTCTTGCGTGGCGGCTCAGTCTGGATAATGTTCTCTCCGGGGATTATCTGGCGGAACGATATCCCGCAGTTCCACTGGAGGCTTTTGAAAATGAACCATTTATTCTACTCCGTCCCAACAGTGACATCAATCAGCGAGCGATTCAGATGTGCCAAAGCTGCGGCTTCACGCCTCGGGTAATTTTGACGCTGGAACAGCAGTTGACTGCCTATAACATGGTCAGCACGGGCATGGGCATTGCCTTCGTCAGCGACACGCTGGCAAAAAACATTCTGCCCCACCCGAACATTGCCTATTATAAACTGAATAGAGAACTTTCCCGACGAATCATCTATTTTTACTATAAGAAAAATCGCTATATCAGCCGAGCAATGGAGGAATTTTTGGAGATTGCACGCCAGAAGGAGGAGTGAACTCCAGACCCGGTGCTTTGGAATTTCCCATATTCGGATTCCTGCCTGCGGCTGGTGATAATCTGTTTCGTGGAGCATACGAAGAAAGGTCTGTTTCAATCAGTCAATCATCGGCAATTTGCTAAGCAAGGCGAAACTGCTTACCAAGTGTACGATCCGCTGACAAATGTCTGGCAAGTTTATTGCTGGGCAGATATACTTGATTTCGTTATTTCAGCAGTCCGGAACCGACGCAATATGCATCTTGCCGTTCGGACAGGAAATTTGTGTGTTGATATCCTTTCAGAAGCCTTGACATTGCCTCGTCACTGTGGTAATTTAATATGAAATTAAAGCAGAGGCAAGTGCAATTGGAGCAGACATTCGCTTCACAGTAGCCTGTAAATTGAATAAGATCGAATGATTAGTCCGGGAGAGTCCGTGCTGGACACGGCACCGAAGGGGTATGCAAAATCTCTCAGGTAAAATGGGTCGGGCTATGACGATGCTTCGAAGAGTACGGCAATATGCTGTACGCCAAAGGTGCAACTCGGGCTGCCCGCAGATCATGGGCGCGGCGGGGAATCTCTCAGGCAAATGACGGAGGCACAAAGTTCTAAAGGGAACTTTGTGTCTCTTTTTGCGCGCAAATATGGAAATTTAGAAACAGAATCTTTCTTAAAGGGGGAAATGAACCATGAGCGAACTCAAACGCACCCAGCTTTTTGCGGTTCACACGGACGCCGGAGCCTCTATGGTGGACTTCGGCGGGTGGGAAATGCCCATCCAGTATCCCGAAGGAATCGTGGCGGAACATTTGTATACCCGCCATGCCTGCAGCCTGTTTGATGTGTCTCATATGGGCCGGCTGTTGGTGGAGGGACCGGAGAGGGTGAAATTTTTGCAGCACGTCCTCACCAGCAATGTCATGGCGCTGGATCTGAATCAGGCCCAGTATTGTATGATTCCCGCGGAAGATGGCGGCGCTGTGGACGACGCGTATCTGTATCGCTTTGAAGAGGATCGCTTTTTGCTGGTGGTAAACGCCTCCAATACGGACAAAGACCTCAAACATCTGCTGGAAGTTGTGAAGGACTACGACTGCACCATCACCAACATCACAGCGGATTATGCGTCTATTGCCGTGCAGGGGCCTAAGAGCAAAGAATTGCTTATGACACTCTCCGGCGACGAAGCCGTGACCGAGCCGATGAAAAATGCGCTGAATACCCTGCTGTTTGAGGGGCGCACGGTTCGCGTAGCTAAAACCGGATATACCGGCGAGCCGTTGGGGTATGAGGTGTACATAGAAAGCGGAGAGGCCGCGTGGTTGTGGAATCGTCTGGTGGAGCTGGGCGCCAAGCCTGCTGGCTTGGGCGCGCGGGATACCCTGCGTCTGGAAGCCGGCTTCCCTCTGTACGGTCACGAGATGGGAACCGATCCCTCGGGTGCGATAATTCCAATTTTCTCTGTGCCGTTGGCGCGGCTGGCAGTGAGTTTTTCTTCGCAAAAAGGCGCTTACATTGGGCGCAAGGCGCTGGAAAAACAATCCGCCGCCTATCAGAAAATCATGAACCGGAACTTCAGCGAGATGGATGTGCTGCCCAGACGTATCATGCCCATCACTCTGATTGATCGAGGTGTCATGCGGGCGGGAATGCCGGTTTATCGCGGTGAGGAACAGATCGGTTGGGTCACCAGCGGCACCATGGTGCCCTATTACTGCCACGAGGGAGAGGGGTTGTCCACCAAAATTCTGGACGACACAGCCAAGCGCTCCATCGGCCTTGCCTATCTTTCCAGCGATGTGTTGGAGGAGGACCGCGTAGAGGTGGATATCAGAGGAAAACGATTGAAGGCCGTGGTTCCGCCCTATCATATGCGTGTGGACGCGCCTCCTTTTGCCCGGCCAATTATCTATGGAGCGGAGCTGGAACAGTTTGCCACAAAGGACGACGATTTCGAGACAAAAGCACTGGCCCTTATTGAGAAGGCTTCCGACAATCACCAATGGCGGCAGAAATGCTGCATCAACCTGATCCCCTCGGAAAACAGTGCCAGCCGCGCGGTGCAGCTGCTGTGCGCGTCCGACCCCGCCTTCCGCTATGCCGAGCACAAAAAGATTAAGTCCTTCTATGATCAGGATATTTTTTATTATCAGGGGACCAAGTTTATCGACCGGGTGGAGCAGCTGCTGGCGGAGCAGATGAAGCAGTATCTGGGCTGCGCTGAGGTGGAAACCCGCGTTATCAGCGGACAAATGTCCAACATGGCGGTCTTCTCCGCCCTGATGGATTGGAAAAACCGTTTGGATCGAAAACACACGCCCCAGCGGCTGGGCTATGTTTTGAATAACCACATCATCAAGGGAGGGCATCTGTCCGCGCAGCCCATGGGGGCGCTGCACGATTATATCGCCGTTGACCCGGTGACAGAGCGCTCCGCCGTGGTGAATTTCCCGGTTTGCAGGGACAACATTTACAAGATCGACGTGGATGAGACGAAAAACGTCATTGAGAAATACCGTCCGGAGCTGATTATTTTTGGAAAAAGTATGGTGCTGCATAAGGAGCCAGTGGCTGAAATTCGCCGATTTATAGATGAGCAAAAAATCCCCGCGACCATCATGTATGATATGGCCCATGTTTTGGGACTGATTGGCGATCATTTTCAAAAGCCCTTTGAAGAAGGCGCTGAAATCGTTACCGGGTCTACCCATAAGACGTTTTTTGGCCCGCAGCGGGGTGTCATTGGCGTCAATTATCAAAAGAGTGATTTAAAATACGGTCTTTGGGAGACAATCGAGAGCCGCGCGTTTCCCGGCAGCGTTTCCAATCATCACCTTGGCACCCAACTGGGACTGCTGATGGCTGCCTATGAGATGAACGCGTTTAAGGATTCCTATCAGAAAGCGGTTGTGGAAAACGCAAAGTATTTTGCCGGATGCCTGAAGGAACAGGGGCTGGACGTGGCCGGAGATCCTTCTGTCGGATACACCGAAACCCATCAGGTCATTGTCTCCGTTGGATACGGAAGCGGCCCCGAGGTGGCCGAGCGGCTGGAGCAGAACAATATCATTGTCAACTATCAGGCCACGCCGGATGAAGAGGGCTTTACCGCCTCGGGCGCCCTGCGGATGGGTGTGAGCGGGATGACCCGCTTTGGGTTTGGGATAGAGGCGTTTTCCAGGTTGGCCGAGCTGATGGCAGATTGCATTCTCCGCGCCAAGGACGTCACCGCTGAGGTGGAGAAGCTCCGCGCCTCCTATGACACCATGTGCTACTGCTTCAACGATGAAAAGATGCAAACGGCGCTGGAGGGCTTCTTAGGTCAGATTGCTCTGTAACCCGACAGACTCGGTAAAACACAAAGTCCTGCAAGTCCATGCAGTTAATTTACAAAATTTATGGAGGTATCGGTATGAATTATCCGGCAGAACTGAACTATTCCAAGTCCCATGAATGGGTAAGAATGGATGGGGACACTGCGGTGATCGGAATTTCCGATTTCGCGCAAAACGCACTGGGCGACGTGGTCTTTGTAAATCTGCCACAGGAGGGGGACGGCGTTTCTGAGGGAGAGGCCTTCGGCGATGTGGAATCCGTCAAAACGGTGTCTGATTTGATTTGCCCCGTTACCGGGGTTGTGTGCGCCGTCAATGAGGAACTGTTGGATGCGCCCGAGAAGCTGAACGGTGATCCCTACGGCGCTTGGCTCATTCAGGTAAAGGAACTCAGCGGACAGGAAGCGCTGATCTCCGCCAAGGAATATGAGGCGTTCTGCCGCGCGGAGGACTGAGCATGGGAAGCTATGTTCCCTCCACACAAGCGGAGCGGCAGGAAATGCTGGAGGCCATCGGCCTGAAATCCTATCAGGAACTGTACTGCGACGTGCCCGGGCAAATGCTGCTGGACCGTCCGCTGGAAATCCCCGCCGGAATGAGCGAGCTGGAGATTGGCCGGACGGTGAAATCCATGGCGGCAAAAAATCGTGTGTTTTCCACGGTCCTGCGGGGGGCTGGGTCTTACGACCACTATATCCCTAGCATTGTAAAATACATTCCTGCCAAGGAAGAATTTCTGACGGCTTATACCCCCTATCAGGCCGAGATCAGCCAAGGTGTGCTGCAATCCATTTTCGAGTATCAGACCATGATCTGCCAGCTCACCGGCATGGATGTGTCCAACGCCTCCGTATATGACGGAGCCTCTGCCGCCGCCGAAGCCGTCGCCATGTGCCGTGATCGGAAGCGCCGGGTCACGCTGGTGTCTGCCGCCGCCCATCCGGATGTGATTAACACCATCCGCACCTACTGCTATGGCAGTGGGGATGAGATGCGCATTGTTCCCGCGAAAAACGGCGTCACCGATTTGGACGCCCTGCGGAAAATGCTGACGAATGAGGTTGCCTGCTTCTATGTCCAGCAGCCTAATTTTTATGGACAGATGGAGGACGCGCCGGCGCTGGGACAGATGGTACATGAGTCCGGCGCGCTGTATGTGATGGGCTGTAATCCCATCTCGCTGGCAATTCTGAAAACCCCGCGGGACTGCGGTGCAGACATGGCCGTGGGAGAAGGACAGCCGCTGGGCTTGCCCATGGGCTTTGGCGGACCGTATCTGGGATATATGGCCTGCACCGACAAGCTCATGCGAAAAATGCCGGGCCGAATCGTGGGAGAGACGGAAGACGCCAACGGCCAGCGGGCCTATGTCTTGTCCCTGCAAGCGCGGGAACAGCATATCCGCCGGGAAAAAGCGGGCAGCAATATCTGCTCCAACGAAGCGTTATGCGCACTGACCGCCTCGGTTTATATGGCCGCCATGGGGCCTGAAGGAATTGCGGAGGCCGCGCGGCAATCCATGTCCAAGGCCCGCTATCTGGCAAAGGGTTTGTGTGCGATCCCCGGTGTGTCAATGCGGTATCCCGGCGAATTTTTCCATGAATTTGTCACGGAAATGCCGCATACGGAAGCGGTGCTGGCCGCACTGGAGGATGCGGATATCTTAGGCGGGCTGCCAGTGGACGGCGGCATCCTGTGGTGCGCCACAGAAAAAGCATCCAAGGCGGCGCTGGACAAAACTCTCTCCGTCGTAAAGGAGGTACTGGCCAAATGAAGCTGATCTTTGAAAAAAGCGTTGCCGGACGAGGGTGCAGTTTGCTGCCGCCCTGTGATGTGGAGACGGTGTATCCGTCGGAATACATGAGCCGAAAAGAAGCTCCGGCGCTGCCTGAAATCAGTGAAACGGATATTTCCCGGCATTATACGGAGCTGTGCCGCCATACCTACGGCGTGAACTGCGGCTTTTATCCGTTGGGTTCCTGCACCATGAAATACAATCCGCGCATTGATGAGGAAATGGCTGCCCTGCCGGGCTTTGCGGACATCCATCCTCTGGCCCCGGCCCATGCGGCAGAAGGCTGCCGGGAGGTGCTGGATACCGCCAAAGCTTACCTGTGCGAAATCGCGGGTATGGACGATATGACATTCCAGCCTGCCGCCGGAGCCCATGGGGAATTCGCTGGCGTACTGCTGATCAAGCAGTACCACGCATTGCGCGGAGATGCGAAGCGAAACAGGATTATCGTTCCGGATTCCGCCCACGGCACCAATCCCGCCACCGCCGCCATGTGCGGCTTGGAGGTGGTGAACATTGCTTCCGCACCGGACGGCTGCGTGGATTTGGAGGCGCTGCAGGCAGCTCTAAACGAAGAAACGGCCGGATTGATGCTGACGAATCCCAATACCGTAGGTATTTTTGATGAAAATATTTTGGAAATTACCCGTTTGGTTCATGAGGCCGGGGGACTGTGCTATTACGACGGAGCAAACCTGAATGCCATTATGGGCTTGGTTCGCCCCGGAGACATGGGGTTTGACTGTATCCACATGAATTTACACAAGACCTTTGCTACCCCTCATGGCGGCGGTGGACCCGGAGCGGGCGCTGTGGGCTGCAAGGCATTTCTAGCCGGCTTCCTGCCCAAGTCTGCCCTGATGGAGGGCGGGGAGCGGATACAGGTGCGCAGCTTCGCCGGAAACTTTTTGGTGGTGGTGCGGGCTTTGACCTATCTCATGACACTGGGCCGTGAGGGGATTCCGGAAGCCGCCGAAAATGCAGTGCTCAACGCCAACTATCTGATGCGGAAAATTCAGGGTACGTTTGAGCTGGCTTTTGACCGGATCTGTATGCACGAGTTTGTATTGGACCTGTCGGAATTCAAAAAGAGAACAGGCGTTTCTGCATTGGAGGTTGCCAAATCGCTGATCGATCACGGGATGCATCCGCCCACGATGTATTTCCCGCTCATCGTCCATGAAGCGCTGATGCTGGAACCCACCGAAACAGAGAGCCGGGCGACGCTGGATTGGGCCGCGGAGAAATTCCGCAAGCTGTATGCGCTGGCTGACGAAGACCCGGATTTTATGCGCAGCGCACCCCACAGCGCGCAGATTGCCCGCCCGGACGAGGTGCGCGCCGCGCGGAATCCCGTTTTGAGATGGCGGGACGTATCATGCAAACCGCTCAGTCATTTAAAAGAACAGACGGACCGGTGAAAAGCAATTTAAGGCTCTGCCGGATACCGGCGGAACAGGAGCGTTTATATGAGTGAGTACCAGTTGATTGTCATCGGGGCAGGTCCCGGCGGTTATATGGCGGCGTTGCGCGCCGCAAAGCTGGGTCTGCGCACCGCTGTGGTGGAGCGGCGGGAGGCGGGCGGCACCTGCCTGAACCGGGGCTGCGTGCCCACAAAAACACTGCTCCACGCTTCGGAAATCTATCATGATGCGGTTTCCTCCGCCGACATCGGGATTCAAATCCAGGGGGCGGTGGCAGACATGAGCGCCATCTTCTCCTATAAGCGCCAAATCTCTCAAAAACTTAGCAGCGGCGTGGAGGGATTGTTTCAGAGTGCCGGCATTTCGCTTGTAAGAGGGACTGCTTCCATTTCAGAGCCGCACACGGTCCGTGTGAAGGACAACGATGGGAACGAAACTGTTTTAACAGCAGAGTATATTTTGGTCGCCACAGGTTCCGCACCCGCCCGGCCGCCGATTCCGGGGTTGGAACTACCGGGGGTCATGACCTCGGATGAGTTGCTGGAAGGGTCGGATCACCTCTATCAATCCATTGTTATTATGGGTGGCGGCGTCATCGGCGTAGAATTTGCCACGTTTTACAGCGATCTGGGCTGCGACGTTACCATCATCGAGGGGATGAACCGTCTGCTGCCTACGCTTGACCGGGAGCTTGGGCAAAATCTGGAAATGATTTTGAAAAAACAGGGCGTGAAGATTTTTGCCAACTCCATGGTGCAAAACGTGGAACCGGGGGACGGCGGACTGACCGTGAACTTTACAGCCAAAGACAGAGAGAATGCCGTCTCCGGTGAGGCTGTTTTGTGTGCCATCGGCCGCAGGCCGTATCTGGAGGGGCTGTTCCCCGGAACCTTGCAGCCGGAGATGAATGGTCACGCTATCTGGGTAGATGCACAGTATCAAACCAGTATTTCCGGAGTTTACGCCATCGGCGACGTATCTTCTAAAGTGCAGCTGGCGCATGTGGCCTCTGCGCAGGGTGTGGCCTGCGTGGAAATGCTGTGCGGTGCGGAGCATACTGTTCAAATGGATGTGATCCCAAGCTGCATTTATTGCCGACCGGAGATCGCCGTGACAGGCATGACGGATTCGGAGGCCAAGGCGGCGGGGATCCCCGCCAAGACCGGGAAATGCGTGATGTTCGGCAATGCCCGTACTCTGATCGTGAATTCGGGCCGGTGTTTTATGAAGCTCGTGGCAAACAGTGAAACGCATGAGCTTCTCGGTGCGCAGATGATGTGCAAAAACAGCACGGACATCATCGGAGAAATTAGCCAGGCCATTGCAAACCGCATGACTGTCGAGCAAATGCTGCTGGCCATGCGCCCCCATCCCACATTTGAGGAAGCTTTGACAGAGGCCCTTGAAGATCTAAAAAATAAGCTGGACAGCCATGCCTGAATTTGCACAAAACGGCCGGGGTGCGGCGTAATGGGTGGGACGAAAAACTGAAATCATTGATGCTACTGTCGCGCGCCGAATATTGGCTGGCAGTTATAGGAGATATCCGGGTTCATTCTGTGCGCGATGATACGCGGCGTACGATGAAAGTTCTTGCGTCACTGCCGGGTCTGCCAAATGTGCGATACTAGCAGTTGACCTCGTTTATAAGCGGGCGTGGGGACAAATACTGAAGCGGCGGTCAGGCCCGGTTGGGTCTGACCGCCGCTTTATAAAGGTTCTTATTTGCTGCGCTTCAAAATCTCACAGACCAGTTGGTACACCCGCGCCGTGGAGGGGATGCTCAGCCGCTCCCGGGCGGAGTGCACGTCGTGAAGCTCCGGCCCCATGGAGATGGCGTCCAGTCCGGGCAGCTTTTCGATGAACAGGCCGCACTCTAGGCCGCCGTGGGTGGCGGCGATGACGCCGTCCTTGCCGGTGAGATCCTTGTAGGCCGTAAGAGCCAGCTCCCGAAGGGCGGAAGTCCGGTTGTACTGCCAGCCGGGATAGGAGCTGCGCTCGGCCACGGTGCCCCCGGCGTGCTCCACGATGGCACGGACCCGCTGAAGCAGCATGGCCTTCTGCGTGGCGATGGAGGAGCGGATAGAGACGGTGAAGTGGAGGCCATCCGCCTGCATTCCCATCACGCCCAAGTTTAAGGAGGTTTGCACCAGACCGGGGAAATCAGCGCTCATGGCCTGAACGCCTTGAGGCAGGGGCAGAAGGACGTGGAGCAGAGAGACGGTGGCATCGGCGCTCAGGGCGGCGGGAACCTCTTCCTTGGAACAGGTGAGGGACACACCGTCGTCGCAGCCGGCGTACTCGTTCTTGAGGATGGCGTCAAATTTGGCGAGGAAGGACTCGAAGTCCGCCGTCCGGTCCGCCGGAACAGTCACCAAAGCGTCGTTTCGGGGGCAGATGACATTTTCAAAGCGGCCGCCCCGGATGTCCGCCAGACGCAGGCCGGGGACACGCTCCATGGCAGAGTAGAGAACCCGGCCCATAAGCTGGTTGGCGGAGCCGCGGCCTTTGTGAATCTCGCCGCCGGAGTGTCCTCCCTGAAGGCCGGAGAGGGTGACGCGATAGCCCGTTTTGCCGCCTGGTTCCTCCATTTTGGCGGGCAAAAAGCAGTCTGCACGAACGCCTCCGGCGCAGGACACGCAAAACTCGCCCTCCTCCTCGGAGTCCAGATTGAGGAGCTTTCGTCCCTTCAAATCGGAGCAGTCCAGAGCGAACGCGCCGCCCATGCCCGTTTCCTCGTCCACGGTGAAAAGTGCCTCCAAAGGAGGATGGGGCAACGTGTCATCCGCGAGAATGGCCAGAATCATGGCCACGGCGATGCAGTTGTCTCCGCCCAATGTGGTGCCTCTGGCCCACAAAAATTCGCCGTCGGTTTCCAAATCCAGCCCCTCCACGGACATGTCTTTGGTGCAGCCCTCCGCCACGGCGCAGACCATGTCCATGTGGCCCTGCAAAATGATAGGCTCGGCGTGCTCATAGCCGGGGGAAGCATCCTTCCAGATGATCAGATTGTTGCAGGGCTCCTGCCGGTAGCGCAGTCCCAGGTCCCGGGCAAAGCCCGCGCAGAGATCGCTGATATGCTTTGTGTTGCCGCTGCCGTGGGGAACGGCGCAGAGCTTTTCAAAGTAGCTGAATACGTCCTGAGGCTTACAATTTGATAACAAAGACATGTCGATCCTTCTTTCTAGCAAGGCAGCCCATGCGAAAGCATGGGCTGCACAGTCAATTATTCTGCCGGGAGTTCTTCAGTGGTGGTCACGCCAAATTCGTCCGTCATTCCTTCGTCGCCAGCCTCCTCTTCCTCGGCGGGAGCGGCTACGAACTCGGAGAGATAGGCATCCTCAGGCAGTCCCGCCAGAAGGGCAGGCAGGTTGAGGATGATGCCGTCCATATTGCGGGGCAGGGTCAGCGACACTTCCTGTGTCTCTTCCGCGCCGCCCTTTTTCTGAGTGATTTCCAGAGTCATGGAAAAATTCTGCCCGATCCAGGTGGACATGCCCCGTTCTTTGTCATAGAGCTTGGCCACCTGCTCGTCGTTCACATAGACCACGACCTTATAAGGCGTTTCATAGGTCTGCCCGTTGTAATCCAGACGTTTGCTATCCATATACACGGTGTGCCCGCGGCCGATGATGGTCATGTTGTACGCAACGGCGACCAACAGCAGCACCGCGCCCACACGGAACAGGAGGGCACGCATAGGAATCTTTTTCATCGATTCTCCTCCTCACGTTGCGCAAGCAGAAGCTGTTGCCCAATTTTTCCTTTGGCCATGCGCTTTTTCGTCTCATACATCACAAGAGCAATGGTGATGACGCCGTAGGAGGCAAATACGCGGAAGTATTCACCGATCATGGAGTCGCCCGTAATTTTGGCGCCCGTGGCCGGAGCCACGATGAACATGGTATGGAACAAAATCACGCCCAGAAACACATTTCCAATGGACGCTTTGTCCACGGACGCACCGCCCACCAGCAGCGCCGCGATGCAGAACATACCGATCTGCTTGTGGGAGCTGTAAGTAGAGATATTGCCCATGTTTTGCAGATAGATGACCATACCAAGACCGGCGAACACGGTGGACATAACGATGGCGATGATGCGGGTGCGCTCCACCTTAATGCCGGCGTCCCGGGCCACATCCATATTCTGGCCCACAGCGCGCATGTCCTGACCCAGCTTCGTCTTGCGGAACCAGACGATGAACAGGCAGAAAATAGCAATGACCACAAGGGTCAGAACGGGGATTTTAACGCCGCCGATATGAATGGCGCCCAAGTTGTCCAGCGATTGCCGCATATGCAGCAGGCTCACCGTATTGCGGATGCCGTATCCCCGGGGGAGCTTCAGGGTAGAGTGGAGGATGGGAATGACAGGCCCCATCATGAACAGCACCAGAAGCTGATACAAGCCGTCCACAAAGAAGGCGATCATATAGCTGGTGATCATTTCTTTGCCCTTGGCCCGGTTGAGGATCTGCCCACAGAGGACGCCCAGCAGGACGGAAATGGGAATTGAGAGGATCATGGCCAGAACAATGCCGGGGATGCCCCAGATCTGCCAGTCGGCTGTAAAGATCAGCGCGATCTCCGCAGCCATGGCGCCTAACGTCATGGCAAAGTTCAGGCCCATGCCCGCCATGATGGGGAAGATGAGACACAGGATCAAAAACGCGTTTCGGCCCAGCCGGGTCATAATCTCGTTGACCAGATATCCGGGAGAAAAGCCGGAAACGGGAATGCAGACGGCGCAAATCAAAATGAACATGATCGGCACGCTGTTATTTTGAAGCTGCTCGACAAAGCTGCCGCCCTGCTTCTTTGGTTTCAAATTCATTTCGCTCCCTCCGTCTTTCTGGTCAGAGCATACAGGATCATTCCGTTGGAAACGATGATGCGGATGACCTCACTCATGTCCATATGGATGGCAGCGTTCATGACCGTTGGCGTCATGGTGATGATGCCCTGAAACAGAAACGTTCCGATGATAACGTTAGCAATGCTTGCCTTGTTCACCGATGCGCCGCCGATGAGGATGGCGGACACCGCGGGAATGGCCATGTTGAACGGGGCCATATAGAGCTGGATAAAACCAAAGCCCTGCTGATAGACCAAGATACCCACTGCGGCCAGCCATGTGGACATGATGACGGAAAGCATTCTCGTCCTGTCGATGTTGATGCCCGAGGCCTTGGCGAAAAAGGGGTTGGAACCCACGGCAGTCATGGCGGTGCCGGCCTTGGTGTGCAGAAAGGCCCACATCAAAAACGCCAACACGGCAAAAAACAGCAATGAGCCCACGGGGATGGAGAGGTGCCCGATGTTAATTTGCAGAAAATTGGCCAGCACCTTGTCGTAAAAGCCCTCCAGGGAGATGGTGGTACGCAGGCCCTTGCCGGACAGGCCCCAAACCATGGTGGGGCTGGTGTATGGAAGCAGCAGCCACATCATGCACATGAAGGACACCGAGGAGAAGCCAACGTAGGTGGCGATCATCATTTCGCCACCCTTGATGCGGTTGAGAAGCCAGCCGTATCCGCCGCCGGAAAGCAGCGCAAAGGGCGTGGCGATGACAATAGCCATGACGAAGCTCATGCCGCCGGTAAAGCCGAACTGGATGGACATAGTACCGCCCAGAAGGCCGGAGATTATGCCCAGAGGCAGACCAAAGTTCAGTCCGCAGCCGGAGTGCACCATCGGCACCATGGCCAGCACCAGCACCGCGTTCCAACTGAAGCGGTTGATGGTATTGGTGAGCTGGGTGGTGAAATTGGCGCCGACGAGGGGCGCCATGATGAACAGAAACAAAAGAAATCCGGTGATAATCAATCTCGGCAGGCCGAAGTTGTCAGCCAGCTCCCGGAATTTTGTCTTGTTTCCAAGGGTAATGGCTTCGTTTGCAGTTTTGCCCATATTGCCTTCCTCCTTATTTAACCTGGCTGACCATCAGCAGACCAAACTCCTCGGAGGATTCGGTCGCCGGCAGGATTCCAGCAATTTTTCCGCCTGAAACGATGGCGATGCGGTCGCAGGCCATACGCAGCTCCTCAAGCTCCGAGGAGATCATGACGACAGTCACGCCGTGCTCCCGGTTAAAGCTTTTCAAGGCGTCCAGCACCAGAGACTTCGCGCCTACGTCGATGCCGCGCGTAGGCTCGGATACAAACAGAAATTTGGGGCTGAGGGCAAAGGCCTTGGCCAGACAAATCTTTTGCTGATTGCCGCCGGAGAGCTCCTTTGCCTTCTGGGTGGAGCTGGTGCACTTAATGGCCAGTTCACCGATATATTTCTTCGTTACCTCATGGATGGCCTTTTCATCTCGCCAGGAGATGAGGCCGCCCAGATATTTCTTGAGAAACTTATCCTGAATTTGCATGGCGGAAAACGCCACGTTCCACTCCAGAGATTCGTCCAGCAGCAATCCCACATCCCGCCGGTCCTCGGACACAAAGGCCAAGGATGCGTCCAGACACTTCCGGGGACTGTTGAGGGGAATGGGCTTGCCGTCAAACTCCACGGAGCCGCCCGCCTCATAAAGCCCCATAATCCCGTTGGGAATGCCCAGCTTGCCCTGTCCGGCCAAGCCGCCGATGCCCAAAATCTCGCCCTCCCGGATGTCCAGATTGACGTTGCGCACGGTTTCACCTGACATATCGACCCACAGGTTGCGGATGGACATGATGGTTTTGGCGTTGGGGTCGATGCGGATGTCTTCCCTGACGGAGGACTGAACATTGCGGCCCACCATCCACTTGGTAATGTCGGGGATGTCCGTCTCCTTGGAGGGCACGTCCTTGACCACATAGCCGTCCCGCATGATGACCACCTTGTCACAGACGTTCAAAATCTCATGGAGCCGGTGGGTGATGAAAATGATGGCGATGCCGCTGGCGGCCATATTGCGGATGGACGTCAGCAAAGCCTCGGCTTCTTTTTCCGTCAAAACGGCAGTAGGCTCGTCCAGAATCAGCAACTTCAGATGCCCCTTGCTCAGCTCACGGGCGATTTCGGTAAACTGCTTGTGGCCCACGGGCATGTCGCTGATGGCCATATCAGCATCAATTTCGACACCCATTTTTTCAATGGCCTCTTGGGAAAGCGAGGCCATCTGCTTATAGTCCAAAGTGTCCAAGCGGTCGCCGAAAATCTCGGAGATCACATTTTTTTTCTTGGGTTCACGATTGAGCAGGATGTTTTCGGAGGCGGAAAAGCCGGGGATCAGGGAGAATTCCTGATGCACCATACCGATGCCTGCCGCCAAAGCGTCAAAGGGCGTGGAGAAACTGACCTTTTCGCCGTTGATCAGAACATCGCCGCCGTAGCCGCCGGTCTCCCGGATGACATCCATGCCGAAGAGAATTTTCATCAGGGTGCTCTTACCGGCGCCGTTTTCGCCCACGAGGCCCATGACCTCGCCGGCCTGCAATGTGAAATTAATGTCCGTCAGGACTTGGTTGCCGAAGAAATCCTTCTTGATATTTCGCACCTCCAGCAGGGGGGTGTTATTATTCATCATAGTCATACCTCGCCTAAAATAGCGGGGGGAGGAATGTACCCGCCCCCCGCTATCCGAACTTGTTATTTTGAATGGGAAAATTACTTGACAGTGAAGTATTTCTCGGGAACCTCAATCTGCGCGTTGCCCATAAAGTGGCCGGGATCACCCATAATATAGGTATCCTGATACACCAGGAACACGTTGTCGGCCTTGACGCCGGTTTCCACGTTGGTGTAGTTGGAGCCGCTCCACTCCGCCTTGGGAGAGAAGACCTGATAGGCCTTGGCAATATCGTCGATGTCGCGAAGCTCGCTCTCGCCGTTGATGACGTTCAAAGCGTGCTGGGCAAGGCCTGCGGCGGTGGTGTAGCCATAGGAGTAGGCCCAGGTGCCGAAGTGACCGGCGCCGCCCTTTTCGTTGATCGTGGATTCCACCTTGGCCAGAATCTTCTCAAAGTCGCCTGCCTCGGCGGTCAGGTCGATGCCCAGAGCGCCGGGATAGCCCAGCAGGGGAGAGGGCAGGTCGGCTTCGATGAAGTAGCCGCCGTATTCCATCAACTGCTTGAGCAGAGGCTCGGTATGGGCGTCGTTGGTGCAGAAGTAAGCGGCATTCTCACCGTACTTGTCGACCCACTCGGGAACCTTCTCCAAAATGTAAGCCTGTGCGCCGGCGACGCCGACGTCGGAGGTGGGATCGGGAGCAGTTTCCATGACGAACTCCATGCCAAATTCCTTGCAGGCTTCCTTCATGACGGCCACGCGGCGGCTCATGGTCTCATAAGCCATGTGGCGCGGGAAGGAGATATGTACGAAAGTATCACAGCCCAGCTCGTGGGCGGTGCGGATGATCAGGTAGCCACGGGCGACAAAGTCGTTGTTGCAGACCAGATCGGCGGCGCTGCCAATCTCGGGCAGATCCTCGTGGGACTCGCCGGCGATGCAGAGGATGTCGGGGCGGGTCTCCTTGATTTTACGGAAGGCCTCGGTGGTGCCAGGGACAGACTGGTTGACAATGATGGCCTTCATGTCGGGATCGTCCGACAGGTTGACAATGGTCTGAATGGTGGTCTCCAACTCTTCGGTGAAGTTGTCGGGATAGATGGCCAGCTTGACCATATCCTCGCCGTACATGTCACGGAAGGCCTCGGCGCCGCGGCGGTCGTCCTCAGCCTGAGAGACGGAACCAGTGACGATGCCGATGTGGACGTTCTGGGCGTCGGAGCCCTGAGCGCCGGAGGACTGTGGGGTGGAAGATTGGGAGTTGCTGGGAGTAGTGCCGCAGCCGGCAAGTGCGAGGAGCATGGTGGTCGCAAGCAAGATACTGACTAGCTTCTTCTTCATTTCTAACCTCCAAAATCTTTATTAACAAGGGATACGAGGACCTTTATATTTTATCATGTGTTCATGGATTGTCAACAGTTCACAAAATGTTAGTTTTTGTGGAATCCTGCTTTGTATAAACTGGATGGGATAAAAAACAACTGCTTCTGTGCATCAAAACGAACTGCCTTTTGTGCGTTTTTCTTGCTATTACAGGCTTTTTGACAAAAGTAGGCATCCCTTCTTTGGCGGAAACCTGCTTCTTCAAGCAGTACCGGGCCAAACGTTTGCTTTGAAAAAGTTTTTTGGTTTCCTTCGTTTTGCCAATTGAAAAGGCATGCCGCAGTAAGAAACCATGCGAAACGCAAGGGCGTGGAGGCGAAAAATTTGGCGGCATCTGTTATTGCCTTTCTCTGATTGAATTGCAGTTTACGGCATCCACACACGACAGGCCCCATGCACATAGTATGAACTATTCTTACAGATTACAAAGGTAAGGAGTAGTTTATGATAAATCTTTCTCTGATACATGTTTCATATCTGGTGTTGATTGTTATATTTCTGGTAGTCATGGCTTGCAAAAAAAGCATTGTAATTCCATGTGCTCTTGGCATCGTGTTGCTTGGCGCAATTGTAACCAGAAGTCCAATTGGCGCAATTCAGACCTTGTTTAACGCGTTAGTCTGGGCGGGCTCAGAGTTCTTAGGAATTATTGTGGTCATTGCACTGGTGGTGGCCATGAGCCAGTCCCTCATCTCGATTGGAGCGGATCGGATACTGATTCTTTCTCTGAAAAATCGAATGGGAGGACCCAGATCGGCTTTCTTTATTCTTGGGTTCGTGATGTTTGTTGTATCTATTTGTGTATGGCCTTCCCCTGCGGTGGCGCTGGTGGGAACACTGCTGCTGCCAATGGCCGTAAGAACTGGAATGCCCGTTCTTTGGGCGGCGGTTGTTATGAACATATTCGGTCACGGTATGGCGCTGTCGGGTGACTTTTTTATTCAAGGCGCACCCACAATTACTGCCAAAGCCGCCGGAACGGATGTTGGAACCATGATGTCCCAGTCGGTGCCGCTTTGGGCCATTATGTGTGTGGTAACGGCGGCAGCGGCCTTTTTATGCTATTGCCGGGATATGCGAAGCTCGCCCGTGCAGACAGTTGATATGGGTGCAGTTCAAATGAAAGCTGTGGGGCGGTTTGCACCGTTGATGGCTGTGCTGACGCCCATCATTTATCTGGGAAATATCGCCGCAATGCTGGTATTTAAGCTTCAGGGCGGAGATGCAACGGCACTGGTGGGCGGGTCCGCATTACTTTTGCTGGTGTTGTGCGCGTGCCTTGATAAAGGTGTTTCCCACGCGCTTGACGATGTGGGAGATTATCTAAAAGAGGGGTTTGGCTTCAGCATAAAAATTTTTGCTCCGGTCATTGTCATTGGCGGCTTCTTTTTCTTAGGCGGAGAAGGCGGCAGTCAGGCGGTGTTTGGCAGTCAGATGACAGGAATTTTAAGCGACATTGGAAAGTATATTGCAGAAAATGTTCCTGTAAATCGTTTTTCCGCAATCGTCACGCAAGCTGCGGTGGCGGTCATTACAGGATTGGATGGGTCTGGTTTTTCAGGGCTGCCTATTGTAGGCGCAACTGCCAAAACCTTTGCAGATGCTCTTCCGCTGAACAAAGAAGTGCTGGCGTCCATGGGACAGATCATCACCATATGGGTTGGCGGCGGGACCCTGATCCCGTGGGCGGTTGTCCCGGTCGCGGCCATTTGTGATGTGAGTCCGGCGGAACTGGTGCGTAAAAACTTTGTTCCGGTGATGTGCGGATTAGTGTCCGTTGCGATTGCAACGTTTTTCTTGTTGTAACCTTGTCGCAGGGAACTGGTTTTATCCGGTTTGTCAACAGATTTCTTTCTTAGCCCGACCATCCGCATCAGCACACAAGCAAGAGGGCCTCCGGGAAAATTGTTCCCGGAGGCCCTCTGTTAAGCTTATGATAGCCTTGGTTTTATTTAAGTTCCAAATGGCCGGCAATTTTTTTAGTTGCGCTTATAGACATACCGCAAAATCCATGCTTTTAAAGATTGCGCTTGTTATCGTCACATGAGCAGACGTTTAATCAATGGCAAGATCAGGTTCGCTCTGCGTCTGGTAGGTCATCAGTTAAACGCAGATGGACTTAGGTATTTATCTGGGCTGGT
>NZ_DALZCH010000019.1:0-39306 GCF_031978065.1 Oscillibacter sp. | reverse complement strand
ATGTTACCCGCTTTTCAGGATTTTTCCTCCGAACGCGGCGTTGCCGCCCGGGCCCCGAAAGACGGGTGCGGGCGGCTGTGGGGAAAATCAGTCGGAAAGGCGCTTCAGGATTCCCGGCAAGGCCTCCAGAAGCAACTCCACCTCTTTTTCCGTGTTAAACGCGGAGAAGCTGAGCCGGACGGTACCGCTTTCTATCGTTCCGGCCGTGCGGTGGGCCAGCGGCGCGCAGTGCAGACCGGATCTGACCGCGAAGCCCGCCTCCGTCAGAGCGTTGCCCACAAATTCAGAATCCACTCCGTCCACCACAAAGCTGAGCACGCCGGTCTGGTCAAAGAGGTCCCTTCTCGCGCAGACGCAGACGCCGGGGAGCTTTCTCAACCCCTCCGAGGCCTGCAAGGCCAGTTTTCGCTCGTGGAGGCAGATGGCGTTCTCCCCCTTTCCTCGGACAAAGCGAATCCCCTCCAATAGGCCTGCGATGCCGGGTACGTTATGAGTTCCGCTTTCCAGCCGGTCCGGAAGAAAGTCCGGCATTTCCTGCTGGATGGAAACGCTGCCGGTCCCCCCCTCTATGAGAGGGTTTCCATCCATCTTGTCACCGCAGAGCAGAACGCCGGTGCCCTGTGGTCCGTACAGCCCTTTGTGCCCGGGCATGGCGGCAAACGCCGCACCCATTTCCGCCATGTCCAGTGGCATCACTCCCGCGGACTGGGACGCATCAATGATAAAGGGCACGCCCCTCTCCCGGCAGAGCGCGGCCACGGCCTCCACCGGCTGCACCACGCCGAAGACGTTGGATACATGACTGCAAACCACGGCATCCACGTCGGGGGTAATGGCTTTTTCAAAGGCCTCCGTGGTCAGGTCTGGCCGGAACAGCGGCGCGCCGGCCACAATAATTTCCGCGCCCAGCGCCGCAAGGGGCCGGGTGACGGCGTTGTGCTCATAGCCGGAAATCACCACACGCCCACGGCGGGGGACAAGGCTTTTGATGGCGATATTCAGCCCGTGGGTGGCGTTCATGGTGAATACCACCCGATCCGGCTCCGATATATGAAAGAGCTCGGCCAGTTCCATGCGGCAGGAGAACAGCGTATCTGCCGCCTGCATGGCCGCCGGATAGCCGCCGCGCCCGGGAGAGCTCATGGTCTGCAGGGCTTTCACCATTGCCCGGCCCACCGTCTCCGGTTTTTGGAAGCTGGTAGCCGCACTGTCCAGATAAATCATAGTCAACCTCCTAAAATAGTTTCCAAAGCGGCGTTTATACCCCGCGTTCCAACGCTATCCGGGGTCCGGCGGCAAAGCCGCCGGACGCGGTTCACAGAGAAATCTCCACGTATTTTCCCTGTTGTAACAAATATAATTTCGCGGGGTAAAGCCCCGCCGACCGAAGAATCGACAGTGCGGGACGCAGCGCCCCGCCCGTCACTTCTACGGCATACGCACAGCCCAGATTGCTCAAATCTCTGGGAGCGCGGAAGATGCGCGTCCGGATCCCCGCGGCCATCAGCATCCTTTCCATCCGTTGGGCATAGGTCACAGAGCGGGCGATCATCCAATATTGTTCCACGGACACTCCTCCTCTCCCCATAGTTTATGCGGACCGAAAAAAGGGGTGAGAACCGAGACAACAAAACATTGACGGACCGCCGCAAGCCTTTTAGGGCCTTGAAAAACAAACGGAAGGCCCGTCCTTTCGGACGAGCCTCCCACATCAATTGTCATTCCTTTTCCAAAAGCACCGCTGCCTGCGCCGCCATACCGGAGCCGTCTCCCGTGAAGCCAAGGCCCTCCTCCGTGGTGGCCTTTACATTCACGCGATCCCTCTTCACGCCCAGCGCTACGGCCAGATTCTGCGCCATTTTCTCTTTGTAGAGGGCAATTTTTGGTCGCTGGGCAATCAGCGCGGCATCCACGTTCACCACCGCATAGCCCCTCTCCCGTAAAAGTGCCGCCACCTGCCGCAAAAGAGCGATACTGTCCGCTCCCGCGTATTGAGGGTCATTGTCCGGAAACAGGGTTCCGATGTCGCCAAGCCCCGCCGCGCCGCATAACGCGTCCATCACCGCGTGGGTCAGCACGTCCGCGTCGGAATGACCCAGAAGTCCCTTTTCCCAAGGAATTTCCACGCCTCCCAAAATCAGCTTTTTCCCTTCTACCAGCCGGTGAACGTCATATCCCTGACCAATGCGCAGCCCCGTCATAGCCGACCCTCCCTGGCGTCCAAAATTGCCTGGGCCAGAATCAAATCCAGCGGCGTGGTAATTTTCAGGTTCTCCTCGTCTCCGTCCACCAAATACACAGTCTTGCCCAGCCGCTCCACGGCGGAGCAGTCGTCCGTCGTTTCCGCCCCGGCTTCTATGGCGGACTGAAGCGCCGCCTTCAACAGGCTGGCCTCAAACACCTGCGGTGTCTGCACCGCAGCCAGAGCGGAGCGATCCAGCGTTTCTTCCACCTGTCCGTCCCGCACGGTTTTCACCGTGTCCTTCATGTGGATTGCCGGGGCGGCGGCGTTGCACATTGCTGCCTTTTCAATCACACTGTCAATCAGCTCCGGCGGGGTCAGCGGACGCGCCCCGTCCTGCACCGCCAAAAGCTCCGTTTTCTCATCGGCCTCCATCGCCGCCAGCAACACAGAATGGGTCCGAGACTCTCCCCCCCGAATCACCTTGACGCATTTTGAAATATCATATGTACGGCACAGCTCGGAAAAGGGCAGGATATCCTCCTCCCGAGCCGCCACGATGATGGCGTCCACTCGCTGCGCCCTTTGAAGAGCCAGCAGGGTCCGAGCCAAAACGGGAATGCCGTCCAGCGGCTCCAGCAGCTTGTTGACGCCCTCTCCCATCCGGGAGGAACTGCCCGCAGCCGCTACCAGTGCTGTGCAGAAGGGACGCTGCGCGTCCCTGAAACGGTGAAAGAAACGGAACATTCGATCTCCTCTTCCCCGACCGGCTTTCTCCGGTACGTATTCATACCTCCATGGACTCGTCCAGCCGCTGCTCCACCTGCTCATAGCTGCCCACGCCGGTAAGCACAATTTCCGAAATCAAAATCTGCTTGGCGTTATGGAGCATTTTCCGCTCCCCGGTGGAAAGGCTTCGTTCCCTGTCCCGCATGGTCAGACTCTTGATCACCCGGGCCAGCTCATAAAGGTCCCCGCTTTTCAGCCGCTGGAGATTTTCGCGGTAGCGCTTGTTCCAGTTGGTGCTCTCCTCAATGTTCATGGCGGGAAGCGCGCTGAACAGCGCCTCCACCTCCGCCCGGCCCGACACAGGCCGCAAGCCGATGGCGTCGCTGTTGGCCGTTGGAATTTTCAACAGAAGGCCACCCACCATCATCTTAAAGACATAGTAATCCTGCGCTGCGCCGCCGAGCTTCTCACACACAATGCCGTCGATCACACCGGCGCCGTGCATGGGATGAACCACCATATCTCCGACACTGAACATTTCAGGCTCCTTTCATGTCCCGGATGCGTTTATCGCAGTTATCAAAATTCCAAAAATCTTAAATAGATGATATCACATTTCGGATAATCTTACAAGTATAACCTGAAAAATGTTGCGTAAACCGTAAAAAAGCCGCCCTCCACAGCACTGTGAAGGGCGGCTTTTATCAAAATAGAACTTTATTTCTTGTTGGACCGGCGCCAGATGTGCATTTTCTCCGCTTCGGCGATCAGCTCTTCCCGGAACTGAGGATGTGCAATGCTAATGATGGCCTCGGACCGCTGCCATGTGGCCATGCCCTTGACGTTGACTTTGCCGTACTCCGTCACCAGATAGTGCAGGTTGGTGCGGGTGGCGGTGACAACGGATCCATTAAGCAGTGTGGGGCGGATGCGGGAGGACAGCTCTCCGGTTTTTTTGTCCTTTACGGAGGAGGAGCAGCAGATAAAGCTCTTGCCGCCCTTGGACAGATATGCACCCAGAACAAAGTCCATCTGGCCGCCCGCGCCGGAGATGTGGGTGGTGCCGGAGGACTCGGAGGAAACCTGCCCGTACAGATCGATGTCCACCGCGCCGTTGATGGAGACAAAGTTGGGAATCTGGGACACGCGGGCAATGTCGTTGGTATAATCCACGGGAGCCGCCATGCACTGGGGGTTATTGTCCAAGAACTCATAGAGCTTCCGGGTACCCGCGGCAAAGGTATAGGTCTGGCGACCCTTGTCAAAGGGCTTGTATTTACCGGTGATTTTTCCGGCCTTGGACATATCCACAAATGCGTCCACGTACATCTCGGTATGTACGCCCAGATCTTTCAGATCGGACTCGGCAATCAGCTTGCCCACAGTGCCGGGCATGGCGCCGATACCAAGCTGGAGGCAGGCTCCGTTGGGAATCTCCTCCATGACAAGGCGGGCGATGGCAAGATCCGTCTCGCTGGGCTGCACCACGCCGCCCAGTTCATCCAGAAGGTTGTTGTCTCCTTCTACAATCATATCCACGTCGTCGATGTGAATGCAGTTTTCAAAGCCGCCGTGGCAATAGGGCATGGAGGTGTTCACCTCCACAATAATGCATTTGCTGCGCTCACTGGCTGCCTTCAGGTGGGAGCAACTGGGACCAAGGTTGAACCAGCCGTGGGTATCCATGGGAGAAACCTGTATCATCAGGACATCGATGGGCGCCATATTCTCGCGGTAGTACCGGGGAAGCTCGGAGTACCGGATGGGAACGTAAAACGCCAGTCCCTCCTTGGCCATCTTCCGCTCCAGACCACCCATATGCGTGGAGTTCCATGTAAAATGCTGTGCCGCATCGGGAATGTTCATTACGGCGGGACGGTGGGTCAGAACGCCGCCGCGGATATTTACGTCGGTCAGCTCGCCCGCGCGCTTTGCCAAAGCCTTATCCAGCGCGTCGGCAGTACCCACGCACCAGCCGTAATCAATCCAGTCTCCGGATTTGACGACCTTGACAGCCTCGTCCGCAGTTTTCAGTTTCTGTTTATATGTCTCCTGATAGCTCATGAAAAATTCCTCCCTGTTTTTTCAATAAAACCATGCACTTTCAAAGATTGTCAATATTGTAACATAAGCGTTTTTGGAATGCAATCAAATCTGTGAAATTTGCGCGCGAGATTTCCAGAGGGGCGACATTCAGCAAAGCCCTGCGCGGGAGGAGCACCATCCGTCGCTACGCTTGATTTTCCCGGAAAAAACCGGAATTTACAGAAAGCCGCTGTCGGTTGCCTGTCTTCCGTCCCTCAATATTTAAAAATTTTCAAAAATTTGCCGAAGGCGCTTTGTCCGCATTCGGCGGAATGAGCTTATCCCGTCAAGAAGTCGGACACAAAGAAAGCTCCGGAAATGCAAAAGCATTTCCGGAGCCACGTTGTTTATAAATTGACGCGAGACTTACTCAGCGTCTGCGCTCTCCTCAGCCGGAGCCAACAGGGAGCGGATAGACAGGGAAATCTTCTTCTTCTCCTCGTCCACAGCAATGATCTCGGCATCTACTTCCTGACCCTCGCTCAGCACATCACCGGGCTTTTCAATGCGCCGGTCGGCAATCTGGGAAATATGAATCAGGCCGTCCACGCCGGGGACAACCTCAGCAAACGCACCGAAGGTCATCAGCTTGACGATGCGGACCGTAGCCACGTCGCCCACGCGGTACTTGCTCATGAAGTCTTCCCAGGGGTTCACGCCGCGATCCTTTACGCCCAGAGAAATCTTGCGCTTCTCAGCATCAAAGGAGATGACATAGACCTCCATAGCATCGCCCACCTTGCAGACCTCGGAAGGGGTCTTGATGCGGCTCCAGCTCAGCTCGGAAATGTGCACCATGCCGTCCACACCGCCGATGTCCACAAACACGCCGTAAGCGGTCATGGATTTGACGGTGCCGGTATAGCGCTTGCCAACCTCGATGCTGTTCCACACCTCGTCCTGCGCGGCTCTGCGGGCCTCGTCCGCCACGGAGCGGATTGACCCCACCACACGGCGGCGGGCACGGTTGACCTCGGTGATGCGGAGCTGCGCCTTGGACTTGACCATGGTTTCAAGGTCCGCGCCGCGGGGCATACCGCTCTGAGAAGCGGGCACAAACACGCGCACGCCCTTAACGGAAACGACAACACCGCCCTTGTTGACCTCGGTGACGACGCCTTCCATCACGGTCTTGTCCTCGACGGCCTGTTCGATGTTCTCCCAGACCTTCACGGTGTCAAGACGCTTCTTGGACAACTCGGCATAACCCTCGATGTCGTTGACGCGGACGATATATGCCTCGATCTCGTCGCCCACCTTCAGAAGCTCCTCAGGCTTGGCGTTGGGATCGTCGCTCAACTCGCTGGCCTTGATGTACGCGGCCTGCTTGGCACCCACATCCACCTGCACCTCCGTGGGACCCACGGCCGTGACGATGCCGGTTACCTTTTCGCCTGTATTTAAAGTCTTAAAAGATTGATTCAGCAGTTCCTCAAAGGATTCCTCGCCGCTTTCGACGTTCTTGATTTCTTCACTCATCGTTGCATATACCTCCTTAATGATGCCCGCAGGCGTGGAGGCACCGGCCGTCAGACCTGCAACAGAGCAACCATTGAAAAAATCCGGCGAGAGCTCGTCCGCCCCCTCAATTTGGAGAACGCGCGGGCATCTCTCAATACAAATTTCCGTCAAATGTTTGGTGTTTGCACTTCTGGGGTCTCCAACCACCACCATCGCGTCCACCCGACCGGCAATCTCTGCCGCCTCGGATTGACGCTTACGCGTAGCATTGCATATTGTATCAAATATTTTGGCGTTTGTACACTGTTTTTTTAAGATTTTTACGGAAGTCTCAAAAAGTTCACGAATACAGGTGGTCTGTGCCGCCACCGTGATGGGAAGGTCCCGCCGTGCTGGGTCCTCCGCAAGCCAGGCGGCAAGCTCCTCCGGCCCGCCGAAAATCAGCGGATGCCTGCAATAGCTGGCAATTCCCTGAATTTCGGGATGGTTTCGCTCGCCGATGATGATGACCTGCCGTCCGTCTTCCTCTGCCTGCCCAACAAGGATTTGAATCCGCAGCACGTTGGGACAGGCGGCGCTGACGCAGTGAAGTCCTCGCGCCGTCAGTTCCTCCACCATCTCCCGCCGCTCTCCGTGAGAGCGAAGCACCACGGTTGCGCCCTCCGGCGCGTCCTCCGGCCCCGCGATTTTCCGCACGCCCAGAGCCTCCAGCTCCGCCACCACATGGGCGTTGTGAATCAGGTCCCCCAGCATAACGCAGCAGCCGCTCTCGGCGGCAGCTTTTTTTGTCAGCTCTACCGCCCGCTCCACGCCATAGCAAAAACCGGCACTCTGCGCCAAGAACACTTTCACAGCGGCTTCCCTCCCACGGCCTGCCCGCCCAGAGCGTAGGCCGCCGCCAGAACTTCGTCTGCCACCGTCTGAATTTCCTCCGCCGTGCCGTGCTTCCCGGTAATTCTCGGCTCATAGGGCTCGCCGAAGATAATGCGGGTACGCCGGAAGGGCTTTTTCTCGCCGTCCACAAACACCGGCACCAGCTTTGCTCCCGTGCGGATTCCAATCATGGCCACGCCGCCGTGGGCGTGGGCGGGCAGGCCATCCACATGACCAAGGCCGTTCCGAACGGTGGTTCCCTCCGGAAACATCAGCAGATTGTCTCCGGATTTAATGGCCTGCATTGCGGTTTTGACCGACTGAATATCTCCGCCGCCCCGGCTGACGGGAAACACCCCCACCCGGCGCAGAATCCAGCCCAGAAGCGGATTGCGGAACAGCTCTTCCTTTGCCATAATGTGCAGTCGGTAATTTACCGGCAGCACCAGCGCCACCATCACCGGGTCCCAGTCGCTGGCGTGGTTGGGGCACAGCAACGCCCCTCCTCTGGGCAGACGGTCCATCCCTTCCACCTTGGCAGGATGAAGAAGATGCGTGATAAAACCCACTACATAGTAGATAAACACAAAGAAACAGTTGAAAGGCTTCATTTCAGCGCCCCCTCCACCACACGGGAAAGCGTGGACAGGCTCTCCTGAAAATTCAGCTCCGTGGTATCCACCGCCACGGCCCCCTCTGCCAGCCGCAGCGGCGCGGCAGCGCGGTGGGAGTCGTCCCAGTCCCGCTGGACAATCTCGCTGCGCACCTGATCCAGCGCTTCGGGCGTTCCCCGCTCCGAAAGCTCCAGATACCGGCGCTTTGCGCGGACCTCCACCGAGGCGGTGAGAAAAATTTTCACGTCCGCGTCGGGCAGGACCACCGTACCGATGTCCCGTCCGTCCATCACCACGCTGTGATTCCGGGCCAGCTCCCGCTGCATTTCCAGCAGATACGCCCGAACCTCCGGGTGGGCGGAGACAACGGAGGCATATTTGGAAACCTCGGGAAGGCGAATCTCTTCCGACACGTCTTCCCCGTTTAAAAACATGCGCTGCGTTTCATCCTCACCCCGGCGCAGCTCCACCTTTGCCTGCGGAAGCAGCCGCAGCACCGCCGCCTCGTCTGCCGGGTCCACCCCGCAGCGGCGGACATAGCAGCCGACGGTCCGGTAAATGGCGCCGGTATCAATGTACAAATATCCTTTTTCCTTTGCCAGCGCCCGAGCCAGGGTGCTCTTCCCCGCGCCGGAGGGCCCGTCGATGGCAATGCTCACGTTCTTCATGGGAATGCTCCTTACTCCTTGGTATCCGCCGCTGCAAAGCCTGCGGCGCGCCCGGTGGCCCAGGCAATTTGCAGGTTAAAACCGCCGGTATAGGCGTCCACATCAATCAGCTCTCCTGCAAAGTATAGTCCCTTTACAACCTTTGATTCCATAGTGTGCGGGTCAATCTCACGTACCTTTACACCGCCGGCGGTGACAATGGCCTCCTCCACCGGACGGGGCGCTTCGACGGCAATGGGAAACTGCTTCAAAAGGCGCAGCAGGCCCTGCCGTTCCTCCCGCGTTACGTCGTGTACCTTTCGATGCGGAGAAATCCCACAGCACTCCACCATGACCGGAATCAGCTTTTGGGGAAGCAGGTCGCTCAGTGCGTTGCAAAAATCGCTGTTGGCGTATTTTTCAAAATCCGCCAGCAGCCGCTTGTCCAGCTGTCCCTCGTCCAGCGCGGGCTTTAAATCAATTTCAAGCCGATACGCCTTTTCTCCGAAATGCCGCATATGGGCAGAGGCGGACAGGACCAACGGGCCGCTGACTCCAAAATGGGTAAACAGCAGCTCGCCAAAGTCTGTATGAATTTTTTTGTCGTTTTCAAAAACCGACAGCTCCACGTTTTTCAGGGAAAGACCCTGCAAATCCGCGCAGAGGTTCCCCACTTCCCGCAGGGGCACCAGAGAGCCGCGCAGGGGCGTGACCGTGTGGCCCGCCTGCTCCGCGAACCGGTGTCCGTCTCCGGTGGAACCGGTGGCAGGGTAGGAAATTCCGCCGGTGGCCAGAATCACCGCGTTGGCATTCAGCAGTCCCCGTTCCGTTTCCACCCCCCGGACCGCCCCATCCTCAAGCAGCAGGCTTTCCGCCCGCCGCCGCAAAATGGATACGTTCAGCTTTTTCAGCCGCCGCTCCAGCGCACCGCTGACATCAAAAGAGCGGTCGGACACGGGAAATACCCGCCTTCCCCGCTCCACCTTCAGTGGAACCCCCAGCTCCTGAAAAAACGCCATGGCGTCCCGTCCGTCAAACCGGGAAAAGGCACTGTAAAGAAATTTCCCGTTGCGGGGGACGTTGACCAGCAGCTCCTCGCACCCGGAATCGTTGGTGACGTTGCACCGGCCCTTGCCGGTGATATTCAGCTTTTTTCCAAGGCGGTCACCCGGCTCCAGCAGCGTCACGGACGCCCCCCGCTCCGCCGCCGAAATCGCAGCCATCATGCCGGCGGCTCCGCCGCCGACCACCAGAACCTTTTTATTCATCGTCTGCCTTTCCAAACACGCCGTAGGTTTCCCAGATATCCTCCAGCTCGGAGAAGATGTTGGACACATCTTTCCCCAGACGGAAGCCCAGCGCCACCAGCAGGGCGTTTACCATGGACATGGGAGCCACCATGGAGTCCACAAAGGAAATCATTTCGCTGGGAGCCAGCACCGCCGCACTGGACATCTGCCCCAGAGGGGACATCTCGTTGTCCGTGATGCCCAGAATTGTCGCGCCCCGGTCCTTGGCAAATTTCGCGGTATTGATGGTAGACTTGGAGTACCGGGGAAAGCTGATGGCCAGCATCACGTCACCGGGTCCGATGCGGAATAGCTGTTCAAAAATCGCTCCCGCCTCGTTGGATTGCACAAGCGTTACATTGTCCAGCAGCAAATGCATGTAAAAGTTCAGATACCCCGCCACAAAGGAGGACGACCGCACGCCTAGAATATAGATGTGCCGCGCCCGCACCAGTTCATCCACCACAAGGTCAAACTCCCTGCGATCCGCCTTGTCCGCCACCATCCGCAGCCGGTCAAAATCAGAACGCATCACGGAGGACAGCACGTCATGTCCGCTCATCATGCTGTCCGCCACCTGAATGCGCTGGGTAGAGGTCAGGCGGCTGCGGATCATTTCCTGCAGCGTCCGCTGCAAGGCAGGATAGCCCGCGTAGCCCAGTTCATAGGCAAAGCGGACCACCGTGGATTCGCTGACGCCTGAGAGCTGCCCCAGCTTGCTGGCCGTCATGAACGCGGCCTTGTCATAGTTCTCCATAATATAGGAAGCGATGCGCTTTTGTCCCTTTGAAAAGCCGCTCATGCCGCTCTCCAGTGTATATAAAATGCCTTTCGCCACGATTTTCCCCTCCGCCGTATCTCTTCTTCCGGGTCAGCGCACCGAGCGCTGACCAAGTGTGATGAATAGCTTATCATATTTCCTGCATTTTTTCAATAAAAACCTTTGTCTTTTTGATACAGTGGCCTTGAGAAAACGGTTGTTTTCTGAAATTTCTTGGAATTGCAACGGATTCCTAATATAGAAGTAACCATAAAAATTGCAGGATTTATAAAAATCCTGCAATCATATCCCTTCCAGCAGCAGAGAAGATACGGCAGCAACATCCCCCCTGTCACTGTGCTTGCAGCGCAGACAGTTCTTCCTCCGTCAGATATCGCCACTTCCCCTCCGGCAGCGCGCCCAGCTCCAGAACGTGCTCCCGCACCCGCCGCAGCCGAAGGACCGTCAGCCCGCATTGGACGCACATACGCCGAATCTGGCGGTTTTTTCCTTCGTGAATGACCACGCTTAGCCGCGCCCGATCCCCGTTTTTGAAAAGTACCGCCACCGTGGCTGGAGAAATACGCTCCCCTTCAAGCTCCGTAACAGCCCCAAGAGCAGCGTCCGCCCCGGCCCGGAAGCCGGAAACCTCCACCTCATAGGTTTTATCAATCTGAAAGCTGGGGTGAATCATCCGCTGCATCAGCGCCCCGTCGTTGGTCAGCAGCAGCAGCCCCTCGGAATCCATATCCAGCCGCCCCACCGGAAACACCCGTGTCCCTGCATCCTTCACCAGCTCCGTCACCGTGGGGCGGCCCTTCTCGTCGGAAAGGGTCGTCACATAGCCCCGGGGTTTGTTCAGCAATATGTAGGTTTTGTGTTCTCTCCGCCCAAGCGGGGCGCCGTCCACACGCACGTCGTCCCGGTCCGGGTCGGCCCGGTCGCCCAAATAAGCGGTCTGGCCGTTCACCATCACCCGCCCGCCGGTAATCCATTCCTCCGCCGCCCGGCGGGAGCACAGCCCCGCGGCGGACAGCAGCTTTTGCAGACGTTCCTCCATGTCCGCTGCTCCCTTCTGTGTATCAAAATTGGAAAGGCCGCGCTTGCCGCGCGGCCCCAGACCTTCGGGATGAGTTTCCCGCGCCAAACGGTCTGAATATTTCGGAACCCCGCGCCGACTGACGGCGCACTCAGCACTTCTTCAACAATTCACCCATACGGCGCAGCAGGCTTGAAGGAGGCTGGATGGCAGACAGCGCATCGCCGCCGCACAGCAGCTCCACCCGTCCCGTCTCCTTGCCGCTCAAGGTCAACACAGCATGTCCGACTTTTGTTCCCGCCGTCACTGGAGCCTTTACGCTCTCCGGCAGCTCAAATCGAACCTCCAGCTTTTCTCCCTGCGCCAGAGGCCAGGAAAAGCTCTCCGCCGCCACCACGGGGATTGCGGTGCTCACGCCCCCGGCCACCGCCAGCGTCCCCACCGTTTCGCCGATGGTCATGGCCCGGTGAGCGGGATATTGGGAGAACCCATAGTCATACAGCGCGGCATGATCCGCCCAGTCGTTCCCGTCCTGTAGCGTCACCGCCACCAAGCGCTGTCCGTTTCGCCGCGCGCAGGATACCAGCGTACGGCCAGCGGCTTTGGTATAACCGGTTTTCAATCCGATACAACCGTCCACATAGGAGAGCAGCTTGTTATGATTGGTCAGCGTCCGCCCGCCCACGGTGACGCTGCGGGTGGAGACGATGCGAGCAAATGATTCGTTGTTCATGGCGGCACAGGCCAGCACCGCCATGTCTCTGGCGGTGGAATAGTGCTTTTCGTCGTCCAGCCCGTTGGGATTTGCAAAGGAGGTGCCGCTCATGCCCAGTTCCTTTGCCTTTTGGTTCATCAGCTTCACGAATTTGTCCGTGCTGCCCGCCACGCCCTGCGCCACAGCCACGGCCGCGTCGTTTCCGGAAGAAAGCATCAGCCCGTACAGCAGAGTTTCCAGCGTCAGCTTCTCCCCCGCCTTCAGATACATGGAGGAGCCCTCCGTGTTGGCAGCTTCCGCCGTGATCTTCACGGTGCCGCGAAGCTCTCCGTTTTCCAGGGCCACCAGCGCCGTCATAATTTTCGTCGTGCTGGCAATCAGCATTTTCTTATTTTCATTTTGGGCATACAGCACCCGGCCTGAATCCACGTCCATTAAAATGGAAGACGTAGCAGAAGTGCTGACAGCCGCAACCTTGCAAGGAAAAATACTATACAGACATAAAAGGGCGCAAAGCAGCGCCGTGAAGCGTTTAAAACGAGTTTTCATCCACGATCACCTTTCCACTGAGGTGACCTTAGTATACCCCCGTCAGAACTCCTCTTTTTCCTTCTTTTTGTCGAAATATTTTTCCACTTTGTCCAGAATATCCGGAGCCATATCCACCAGCCGATCCACGGTGGACACCGGCGGCAGGGAAACCGGCAGAACACGGGTGGTTCCGTCCTTAATCACAAGAAACGCCACGGGGACAATTTTTACGCCCGCCCCGCTGCCGCCGCCAAAATTTTGGGGCTGGGTCGCGCCATAGTCTCCTCCGCCGCTGCCAAAGCCGAAGCTGACCTTGGAGATGGGGATAAGGGTCACGCCGTCGGGCGTGTTAATCGGCTGGCCCACGATGGTATTGGTGTCCACCATTTCGCGAATTTTTTCCATAGTGGAGCGCATCAGGTCGTTCAGCGGGTGCTTCTTCTCAACAGTATTATCCATAGCAATTTCCTTTCTATGCGGCAGATTTCGGTGCTTCCGTCTCCGCCGCTTTTTCCTGTCGCGGTCTGTCGTTTTTATGAGCCCGATAAAATTTTATAAACCAGCGCGCGCTGGGAATGAGCGCGCCAAAACCCATGGACAACAGCGTTCCCACGCGAATGGAAACGCCCACATGCCCTCGGATGTAAACATGCTCTAAGTCGTAATCCACCCCCACATGCAAGGACGGCTTGGGAATATCGATCAGTTCTTCCAGCAGCGGCATCACCGTCCACATGGCTGCGCAGACGCGGCCATAGTTTTCCGCCGCCGCTGCGGGGTCCTCCTGCCCCGGAAGTGTTGCTGACAGCGACAAAGGGTGGATGCGAATGCCTCGCCCAGTCCGCAGCAAAATTCTTCTCATTGGTCCCTGAAAGATATGATATGCGGATTTTAAGTCCTCCACCGTGGGGATAGGAATTTTCTTCACGGCTTTTGTCAGGTCTTTTGGCTTTTTTTTCTTTTTTTCTTTTTTGGGCTTGACAATTATCTTTGCCCCACCCTTGGCGGGCGCAACGCGAAAGCGCATGAAGCCAACGGCCACGTCCGCCGAGACAATCTCAGCAATGTCCACCCGGATGCCCAGCCGCACCCTGCACAGCAGGAGAAATAAGACCGCCAGACTAACCAGAATCTTCAGTAAGAGCAAGGTTCTCCCTCCTTCCGCGGCATTTCCGGGCGGCAAAGATTATTCGCCTTGTTCCGCCCCGTCGTCCTCTTCGGCCTCCCGCAGCTCGCTTCCCGCGTCCACAATCTCGCCGTTGTCCCCCAGGCGCATCTGTCCGGCGCCGCCAAAATCCGACAGTTCCGGCAAATCATCCAGCGAGTGGAGATGAAACGAGCGGAGAAAATTTTTCGTGGTACGGTACAGCCGGGGCCGCCCCGGCACCTGAAGCCGACCGCAATCCTCAATCAGCTTTCGGTCCAGCAGCAGCCCCACAGTGTAGGCGCTGTCCACACCCCGAATCTGGTCCACATATGCCCGGGTGACGGGCTGATAATAGGCGATAACCGTCAGCACCTCCAGCGCGGGCTGGCTGAGCTTGGCGGGCTTTCGGATTTCAAAGGCCCTGCGGATTACCTCCGCATATTCCGGCGCAGAGCATAGCTGCCACGTATCCTCCACATGGAGCAGCCGTACGCCCCGGCGGTCATAGGCATAGTGATCCATCAGGTTTTGCAGCACCCGCTCCGCCGTGGGGCGGTCCGCCTCCAGCGCAATACAGATGCGGTCGATATGCACCGGGTCGCCAGAGGCAAACAAAATACCCTCCGCGGCGGACTCGATTTCCTTCATGTCCAAATTTTCCATGCCGTTTTCCTTACAGTGTCAGATTTTCGGGCAGTTCCTGCTCCTGCTTCACGGTGCAGTCCGTCTCGGACCCGGCCAGTCGAATGATGCTGGCGCGGCACAGCTCCAGCACCGCCAAAAACGTGGCCACCACCTCGCTGCGGGTCCGGTTTCCCCGGAACAACAGCAAAAACCGGGTGATTCCCTCACTTTTAAGTCGCTGGATAATGTCCCTTGCCTTGCTCTCCACGGGATATGGCTCGTGGCGCACGATGTCGGCAAAGGCCGCTCTGGGGGGCGGCAGCGTCCGCTCCGAACGCTCCCGAATGTCCGCCATGGCCAGAATCAGATCCGCCGGGTCCTGATCATATTCAAAAATTTTTCCCCGCTCCACCGGCTCCGGCTGGCGGAAGATGACGCTGCGGCCAAACTCCCCCATAGGCTCCAGCCGCTTGGCCGCCGCCTTCACCACGCCGTAGCTCTCACTCCGGCGGCGCTCCTCCAACGACTTGATCAGGGCGTCCATTTCGCCCCGGGCCTCCTCGTCCTCGATGGACAGAAGCATCCGCGTCTTGAGATAGATGAGATGGGAGGCCATGGAGATAAATTCGCTGGCCACCTCCAAATCCATCTGCTTGCGGGCCTCCAGCCAGCAAAGGTACTGGCCGCAAATCAGGGAAATGGCAATGTCCTGAATTTCCAGCTTGTTTTTGCCCAGCAAAAATAAAATTAAGTCCAGCGGCCCCTCAAAGTCCTGCATTTCTTCCTGGGCTTTGGCCCGGACCACTTTTTCCAGCTTGAATACGGGACTTTCCAACAATCGTTCACCTCAATAAATCAGGTTCACCATAGCGGTGTACACGCCGTAGATTCCGCGGCCAATCAGTCCTCCGCCCACATCTGCAAAGGAGAGCAGCAACAAAAGCAGCATTCCGTACCGCTCGTAGCGCATCATCGTGAAATAAGCCTTATCGGGCAGCAGTGCGCCCAAGACCTTTGACCCGTCCAGCGGCGGAATGGGAATCAAATTAAACAGCCCCAGCCCGATGGAGAGAATGGCGGTGGAGTGCAGAAAATTGAAAATGCCGTCCCACACCGGTGTATACTCCGCGTACATGTAAATCCCACGGCTGGCAAAAAGCAGCGCCAGCGCCAATGCCAAATTGGAGAGCGGCCCCGCCAGCGCCGTCAGCGCCATTCCCCGTTTCGGGTCCTTGAAATAGCGCGGGTCCACCGGCACGGGCTTCGCCCAGCCAAAGCCCACGGTAAACATCATGGCAAGTCCAAACCAGTCGATGTGCCGCAGGGGATTTAAGGACAGCCGGTGCAGTTCCTTTGCGGTTTTGTCCCCTAAAGACAGGGCGGCCAGACCGTGGCACGTCTCGTGCACCGTCAGGCATAAAAGGACGGACGCTACCCGCAGCACCGCATCCAGCATGGAGGAAAGGTCAAGCTGCGCAAGCAGCGCCTGAATATAATGCAGCAAAGTAATCTCCTTGCGTTAAACGCATTTTAAAGTCAATGCCCACATTATAGCAGTTTTTCCCTTTCATGACAAGGAGAATCCTTGGAAAACACGCAAAAGAACGGGCGGGGAAAGCATGGCCTTCCCCGCCCATCCGTATCCGACGTTATCTTCCCTTTTGCAGCAGCATATCCAGCACAAGGTCGTCCATTTTGGGCGAACCGTCGTTGCCAAGCTTCACAAAATTGGCGATGGTCACCTCCGGGTCCTTCTCCACAATGCCGTCGGTGTGCTTCACGGTTTCGTCCCGCAGAGCCATTGCCGCGCAGTGGAAGGAGGTAAACACGCAGGTGGAGATTTTCAGCGCGCAGTCGGCCTTTGCCCCGTCGCACAGCATCCCCGTCACGTCCCCCAGCATATTGTTGACAGCGTAGCCGACCTGTTGTAAGCTGCCTCCCAATAAGTACACCAGTCCGCAGGCAGCGCCCGTGGCGGCGATGGTGGCTCCGCAAAGGCCAGAGAGCAGGCCGAAGTCCGCGTGAATGTGGATGGATATGAGATGGCTCAACGTCACGGCCCGGAACATCCGCTCGTCGTCAATCTTCAGGGACTTTGCCGCAGAGACAATGGGCATCGTTGCGGTAATCCCCTGATTCCCGGAGCCGGAGTTTGTGACCACGGGCGCGTTGGCCCCCGCCATGCGGGCGTCCGCTGCGCTGGAGGTGACGGCCACCGCCTCCAGCATCACATCGCTGCCCATCAGGCCGGATTCCTGACTTTTGCGGATGTGCCGCCCCACGTTCAGGCCGTAGTTGCCCTCCTCGCCTACCTTTGCAATTTCACTGTTGATTTTGATGGCCTGCTCAATCATGTGCAGGTCGTCTTTTTCCCGGTCCAGCGTTTCCACGAATTCATAAATCGTCTGAATACTCAAGGTATCCTTAATGACCTGCGGCGTGATGGGATCGGCGGCAGCTTCCTGCGCAGCCGTCTCCAGCGCTTTGTGGTCCGCCTCCACCAATGTCACATTGGTGTGGGCCCCCCGGATAATCGCGCGGGACTGATGCGCGTCGTTGGTCAGCTCCACTTCTACATAGAGCTTATCCGGTTCCTTCGTCCGGCCCATCTCCACCTGGCCGCTCTGCACCAGCTCCAAGGCTCTGGCTACATCCTCCGGCGAAGCGCCGTCCACCACCTGTAATCGGCGCTCCACCCGTCCGCACACGGCGCCCAGCGCCGCCGCGTAGTTCATGCCGGTGCACTCCGTTCCCGGTATGCCGGCAGCCATTGCGTTCTTGATGATGTTGACGCTGGCAAGCACCTTCACATGGGTGGGTTCTCCCATCAGGTGCTCCCGGGCGACAGCAGCGGTCAAGGCAATCGCCGCCGGCTCCGTACACCCGGTGGCCAGCATCATTTCGTGGTTTAGTATCTGACAGATCAAGGTACGATTCATGACAGTCCTCCTTTTAACATTTGTTTTCGTGGAAAAGACGCATCTGATTCTGTTTGTATTTTATCACCACCCGCATCAGAAAGCAAGAATAGATAGGTACCTCCACCCCTGATTCCGGGAGGGTTTGAGACGCCTGACATTCCATTCAATTTGCGCCAAAGGGAAGCGTCAAAAAAGCAGCGGACATTCCTCCGTCAGAGAAACGTCCGCTGTCTTTTATTTACCTTTTTGCGTGTTTTCGGCCTTTGGGAAAATCTGTTTTAACCAAGTACGCGGGCGTTATAGCTTGCTTCGGTATGCCTCCGCCCCGTCCAACAGCTCTCCCGCGCTTTGCAGCAGCGCGTCTGTCACCTTGCTGCCGCCGGTGATGCGGGCCAGCTCCTCCATACGCCGCCGACGGTCCAACTGAAGCACCTCAGTAAAGGTCCTTCCGCCCCGCTCTCCTTTTTCCACGGAAAAATGTACATCTGCCATGGCCGCAAGCTGAGGAAGGTGCGTCACGCACAGCACCTGCTTGTGCCGGGAGACTTGGGCCAGCTTTTCCGCCACCTTCTGTGCCGCCCGACCGGAAACGCCGGTGTCCACCTCGTCGAACACCAGCGTGCCAATCCGCTCCTGCTCTGCCAGCACATTTTTCAGCGCCAGCATAATGCGGGCCAGCTCGCCGCCGGAGGCAATCCGGGCAATGGGCTTCAAGTCCTCTCCCGCGTTGGCGGACATCAGAAAACGGATGGCGTCACATCCATCAGGCCCCGGCTCACTAGGCGTAAATTCAATGGAAAACCGGACCCGACCCATGTCCAGATCTTCCAGTTCTTTCAAAATCCGCTTCTCCAGCTCTCCGGCGGCGGATTTCCGCGTCTTTGTCAGCGCCGCACCCGCCACAACAGTCTTCTGCTGGGCGGCAGAAAGCTGGCCTGCCAGACGAGCCAGCGTGTCGTCCGCTGTCTCAATCTCGTCCAGTTCTCGGCGGCTCCGGTCCAGAAAGGACAGCATGTCCTCCACCGTGGCGCCGTATTTTTTCTTCAGGCGGTAGATCTGGTCCGCCCTACTCTCTACCGCGTCCAGCTCCTCCGGTGAAAAGTCAAACTCTCCCAGCATATCCCGCACGGAATCCGCAAGGTCATACGCTTCACAGCGAAGCTGTTCCAGCCGGTTCCAAATTTCTTCCAACCGTCCGTTGCGCCCCTTGACATGAGCAAGACTGTTTGCCGCCTCTTGAATCAGGGACACCGCGCCGCCGGTTTCATCGTCCCCGTTCAAGCAACCGTCCGCCCCCTGCACCGCCGAGAGATACTTCTCTCCGTTGCGCAGAAGGTCCCGCCGCTCCAAAATCTCTTCTTCCTCTCCGGGGCGCAGCTCCGCCCGTTCCAACTCTTGAATCTGAAACGTCAGACTGTCCACTTTGCGGGCCTTTTCCGCCTCGTCCATCCGCAGGGCGTCCATCTTGCGGCGCAACTCCGCCATAGAGCCGTAAGCGGCACGGTATTCCCCCAGCGTGCCCTCCAGTCGACCGAACGTATCCAGATACGCGCCGTGCCGCTCCTCGTCCAGAAGCTGCTGCCCGTCGTGCTGACCGTGGATATTCAAGAGCTCCGCGCCCAGTATCCGCAGCTGCGACACCGTCACCGGTCGCCCGTTGACCCGGCAGAGGTTTTTGCCGTCCGCATCCAGCTCCCGCTGGAGAATCAAAAGACCCTCCTCGTCCAACGCCCCGCCGCACTGGGCAAGACCGGGAAGGTCTGCCTCCACCCCGGAAAACTCCGCACTGACCAGCGCCCGCTTGCTGCCGGTGCGAATCAGGTCCCGGGAGGTCCTCCCCCCCAGCACCGCGCCCATAGCGTCAATAACGATGGATTTGCCCGCGCCGGTTTCGCCGGTGAGGGCGTTGAAGCCCGGGCGGAACTGAATGTCCGCCTGCTCGATCACTGCGATATTTTCAATGTGCAGCAGCTCCAGCATGGCTTCCTCCCCCTTTTCTATTCTGTAATGATACTTCCCCTTACATGTTAATCATTTCCTGAATTTCTTTACAGAAGGTTTCTGCCGAAGCGGTGTCCCGCATCACCAAAAACGCGGTGTCGTCCCCCGCCAGACTTCCCAGCATATAGCCCAAATCCATGTCGTCCAATGCGGCGCAGGCGGCGCTGGCCAGTCCCGGCATGGTTTTCACCACAACGATGTTTTGTGCGTTTTCAATACCCGTGATGCTCTCCCGGAAGATGGTACGCAGCTTCTCTGCAAAATTCAGACGGGTTCGGTTTCCAGACACAGAATATTTATACACCCCGTGCCCTACCGGCTCTTTTATGAGGTGCATCTGCTTGATATCCCGGGAAATGGTGGCCTGCGTGCTGGACACGCCTCGGGCCTGCAGCCGCTCCAAAAGCTGCTCCTGCGTCTCAATATCCTCCTGCCCGATAATCTCCAAAATCAGCATTTGCCGTTCATTTTTCATCTTCCTGTCCTCCCGGCAGCATTTTTCTTGCAAAGATTTCACAAAAACTTTTTTCGGTCAGCCGCACCAGCTTCAGCTCGTACTTGGACCGGCGCACCTGCACCTCGTCTTCCGCATGGAGAGAAAAGCCCCTGCTCTCGTCCACAAACAGATACACCGGTTTGCGTCCGTTTCGCTCGGTGCGGATGGACAGTGTGTGTCCGGGCGAGAGAACATACGAAGAAAACCGCATATTATGCGTACAGATAGGGCAGACCACCATGGCCTCGGCCTCTGGCTCCACCACGGGGCCACCGGCAGAGAGGGAATAAGCCGTGGACCCGGTGGGCGTTGCAATAATCACACCGTCTCCGGCAATGTCCGCCAGATGATGACCGTCAGACTCAATCCGCAGATGAATCACATGAGAGATGGGACCTTCCCGGATCACAGCGTCGTTCAGCCCCAGATTGGTGTAGACGGACCGCCCGTTCCGCAGGACATTCACGTCCAGCATCATCCGGCTCTCCGTTTCAAAATCCCAGACTGCCAGCCGCCGCAGCACCTCCAGCTCTCCCAGCTCCAGCTCCGCGATGAAGCCAAGACTCCCGGTGTTGACGCCCAGCACCGGCACCTTATTCAGCGCCGCCAGTTTGGCAAGGTGCAGAATCGTGCCGTCTCCGCCCAGCGTAATCAGCAGGTCCGCCGAGCGCAGCTCGTGGGTCAGCGGGCGCACCTCCAAATCCGCAAAGGACGTTCCCTCCCGTTGGTCGCGGAAGGGCGAACACACCACCGTCCGGAAGCCGCACTCGTGCAAAATAGCGCGGGCAGCTTTTGTGGCGCTCATATCCCGATCCCGGCTGGGATTGGGACAAAGAATGATCTTTTTGCCCTCTTTCATGTCTCCGCGCCCCCCTTCTCCGGCAGGTCAGTGTGCGATTCCTCTACCAGCGCCCGCAAATCAAAACCCGGCGCCTCCTCCGACGCGCCACAGCGCAAGAACCCCAAATACTCGATGTTGCCCTCTGGTCCTCGAATAGGAGAGTATGTCAATCCAGCTACTGTAAAGCCGGATTCCTTTGCATGATCCCAAAAATGCTCCAACACCTCGCGGTGTACCTCCGGGTCTCGGACCACGCCTTTTTTACCGACCTTTTCCCGACCTGCCTCCAATTGCGGCTTCACGAGACACACCGCGCCGCCTTTCTGCTTCAAACGACCCCTCAGAGCAGGCAGCCTCAGCTTCAGGGCGATAACGCTCCCATCCACGCTGGCACCATCCAGCTCGTCCGGTCCCTGTTCGTGTGTGAGATACCGGGCGTTTGTCCGTTCCAGACATACCACCCGCGGGTCGGACCGCCACTTCCATGCAAGCTGACCGTAGCCCACATCCACGGCATAAACCTTCCTTGCTCCGTTTTGAAGCATACAATCGGTAAAGCCGCCGGTGGAGGCCCCGATGTCGCCGCAAATGCTCTCTTTCAAATCAATGGGAAACACAGACATGGCCTTTTCAAGCTTCAGCCCGCCCCGGCTCACATAGGCAAGACCACCGCCCCGAACTTCGATTTCTTCGTCCACGGAATAGGCGGTTCCGGGCTTGTCCGCCCGCTGGCCCTTTACAAATACCAGACCGCTCATGATAACAGCCTGCGCCTTTTGCCGACTTTCCAGCAAGCCCCGCTCCACCAGCAGCAGGTCCAGCCGCTTCTTTTCACTCATGCTATGTCCTCCCCGCGAAATAACGCGGTATCCTCAACGGATTCCCTCCAAAACGGCCTTTACAACACCCTCTGCGTCCAAACCAAGACTGTGCCGCAGCTCTTCAACGGACCCCGCCGGAACAAAGCTGCGGCCAAGGTTTTTGAAAAGCATTCGCTTGGGCCCGCTGCCCCGAGCGGCAAGAATGCCGCCGACTCTTTGTCCTACGCAGCCGGAGCCGCAGCAGTCCTCCACCGCGAGAATGCATTCGCAGCCGGAGAGGATGGGCGCCAAATCCTCGTAATCCAGGGGCGCAATGCGGTTCAGTTTCACCACACCGGCGTGAACCCCCTGCTTCTCCAGCAAATCAGCCGCGTCCAGCGCCTGATTCACCAGCCCGCCGTAGGTCAGGATCGTCACGTCCATCCCTTCCCGCAGCCGCACGGCGGCAGCTTCTCCGCCGTCCTCCCGATAGCGGCCCTCGCCGCCTCTGGGATAACGGACGGCCACCGGCCCTTCGCACTCTAAAACCGCGCTGCGCAGCATTTGTCGCAGCTCCGCAAAACTGGCGGGGCAATACACTGTCATCCCCGGAACGGTAGGCAAAAACAGCGCGTCAAACGCGCCGTGGTGTGTTTCTCCGTCATTCCCCACAAGGCCCGCCCGGTCCACCCCCAGCACCACATGAAGTCCCTCCAGCGCCACATCGTGGAGCAGCATATCATAGCTCCGCTGCAAAAAGGTGGAATACACCGCGAATACGGGGATCATCCCCTGCGAGGCAAGGCCCCCGGCCATGGCCGCGCCGTGCCCCTCGGCAATGGCAACATCAAAAAACCGCTTTGGAAATTCCTTTTGAAAAAGGTCCAGCCCCGTTCCGTCAGCCATAGCGGCGGTGATGGCGCACACCCGTGGGTCCCGGGCAGCCAGAGAGACAAGGGTCTTTCCAAAAACAGAAGAAAAGCTCTCTGTCTCCCGCTTTTTTAAAAGTCCAGTCGCCGGGTCAAACGGCCCGATGCCGTGGAACCTGCCCGGGTCCCGCTGGGCAGGGGCATAGCCCCGCCCCTTCTCCGTGTGTACGTGGACCACCACCGGGCAGCGCAGCTCTCTTGCCCATTGCAGCATGTCGCACAGCCGGTCGATATCATGTCCGTTAATCGGCCCTAAGTAATTGAAGCCCATGTCCTCAAACAGCGTACTTCCGGGCCACAGGGCTTTTTTCAAAGAGGTTTTCATCCGGTGATTAAAGCGGTAAAGACCGCTTTTCATGGGTTCCGCGCCAAACAGGCTTCGATACCACTTTTTAAAATGATAATAGGCAGGCTTGCTTCGGATTTTTCCCAGATGCCTGCTCACCGCCCCCACGTTGGGGTTGATGGACATGCCGTTGTCATTTAAAATCACAATCAGTGGCTCTTTGGAAGCACCTGCGTTGTTCAGCCCCTCATAGGCAAGTCCACCGGACAGCGCCCCATCCCCGATGAGGGCCAGAACGCTGTGGTCCTTCCCCGTCAATGTTCTGGCCCGGGCCATGCCCAGCGCAACGGAGACGGAGTTGGAAGCGTGGCCCGCCACAAACGCGTCGTGCTCGCTCTCATAGGGCTTAGGGAAGCCCGACAGGCCCCCGAACTGCCGCAAAGAGCCGAACAGCTCTTTACGCCCCGTCAACGCCTTGTGGACATAGCACTGATGCCCCACGTCAAACACCAGCCGGTCGCTGGCGGTGTCGAACACCCGATGGATTGCCACCGTCAGCTCCACCACGCCAAGATTGGAGGCCATGTGACCGCCGGTTTGGGAAACCTGCTCAATCAAAAACCGCCGGAGCTCGTCGCACAGCGTATCCAGTTCCCCGCGGCTCAGCGCTTTCACGTCCGCGGGAGAATTGATGGTTTCAAGAATCATAGGTGTCTCTCTTTTCAAAAATTACAGAGCACCCCCCGCTCTTCATTTGGAAAAGCGATGGAATACGTGCAAAAGCTTTCCCGCAAGGAAAACCACGCGGGTGCTCTGATTGATGGCCAGTGATTTGCCCAGCGCCTTCCCACCGATAGTCAGTCCGGAAATCACCGCCGTGACCCCCGCGCCCAAAAGCACGCTGTGTACATCCATCAGCATCTGAAGCCGGGCCACAATGACGGCGGCAGTGGTGCCGGAGACGATGCCGCAGATGTCGCCCACCACGTCGTTGCAAAAGCTGCTGACGCGCCCGGCGTTGTGAAGAAGCATAATTGCCTCCGACGCGCCCGGCTCCTTGTGGGCGGCCATGGAGTGAAAGGGCCGCTCGTCGGCGGCGGTAACAGCCACGCCGATGATATCAAATAAAATGCCGAGCCCGATAAACCCCGCCAAAACCAGAAGCGCCGCCGCGATCCCCGCCCCGGTGAGCGCGCTTTCAGAAGCAAGGCTCAGCGCGGCAGACAGCGCCACGGCGATGAAAAAGATCCGCAGTGCCCAGCGGTACTGCGGCAACTCCGCGTCGTTTTTTCGTTTTCGTTTTGTTTTGCTCAATCTGTTGCCTCCCCGGGCACAGCAAAATTCCGCCGGAATCGGCGGTTTAAATATTTAGAATACTAAGTCGGCGGCGGTGAAAAAAGTAAATCTTACGGCTTAGGTACGGGTTGGATTTCCCCGCAGCGCACCTCTCGTTGCCGATGGAGGCGGTTCCCCTTTCGGCGCTGCGTCGCGGCGTTGCCGTCCGCACGACCCGATTGCCACTTAGTCCGCACTGTAATCCTTTTTTCGCCCTTGCGACAGCCTAGATGATTTCCACCTCAGTCTGTGCGTCTTTTTAGCCTCTTTTGCAGACGGGGTTTCAAAAGGCAATAGCATCTTCCTCTCTGGCCAGAGCGGAGTCTGCCTGAATCCTCTATCCACCGCGCCCACGCAAGGCAGGCTACATCTGCACACAGCGTTACGGACGAAACCGCCCGATGCACCGCATTGCAGGTTCATAATCTGTTTCGTACGCGGGCCGGGTACCCACATGGGATTACGTCCGCGCACAAGAACAGGTCTCCACAGAAACAGGGTCGGGTTGACCATGCCATTGCTCATCGCCCTGAGTCCGCAAGCGTGAAATCACGCTTCCCCCCAGCATCCACCCAAAACTGGGCGTTTCAAGCAGACACCACGAGTTTCATCGATATGCCCTTCAGAGGATTTTTAGCCCCTCCTTGAAAGACGCAGTACTGACTAGGATACTGCGCCGCCGCTTAGCATGCTTATTATATCACGTTCCTAATAAATATACAACGATTTTTGTATATCCAAAGTGTGAATTTTTAGAACACCGGTTTGCTTTCTCAGCCAGTCCGCTCCGCCAGAAAGTCCGCCAGATCGTCCAAAAATTCATGCTCCGAAAGCCGCGCCAGCGCAGCCTTTGCCGCTGCGGTGCACATCCGCACTGCGTTTTCGCAGCCCTCCAGCCCCAGCACGTCCACGTAGGTGGTCTTCCCGTCCGCTTTGTCGGAGCCAAGGGTTTTGCCGAGGCTTTGTTCGTCTCCCATCACGTCCAGCATGTCGTCCCGAATCTGAAACGCCACGCCCAGCTCCCGGGCATAGCTTCCAAGGGCCGTGCGCAGATCCTCTCCCGCGCCTGCCGCGGCGCAGCCCATCAGCGCCGCGCCCCGGAGCATGGCCCCGGTTTTCAGACTGTGGACCTCCAAAAGCTCCTCCCGGGTACGGGGGCTGTGCAGCGTGTCCAGCACCTGACCGGCCACCATGCCGTCCGCCCCGGCTGCCTGCGCCAGAAGCAGTGCGCAGTCTGCCCGGCGAGCCGCGCCAAGGCCGGGAGCCGTTAAAATCAAACGGAACGCCTCCGGCTGGAGAGCGTCTCCCGCCAGCACCGCCAGCGTCTCGCCGTAGACCTTGTGATTGGTGGGTTTGCCCCGGCGCAGGTCATCGTCGTCCATGCAGGGCAGGTCGTCGTGGATGAGAGAGTAGGTGTGTATCAGCTCCACCGCGCAGGCGGGAGGCAGCGCCAATTGCCAGTCCAGCCCGCACAGGCGGGCCGCTTCCAGCGCCAGCACGGGCCGCAGCCGTTTTCCCCCGGCAAGAAGGCTGTACCGCATGGCGTCGTACAGGTCTGCCCAGTGGGGCTTGTCCAAAAACAGGCCTTCCAGATAGTCCTCCACCGCCTGACGGTACTCTCCGTACCGCGCGTCAAACGCCGCCTTATCCATCCGATTCGTCCTTCGTGTCAAAGGGCAGCTCCACCGGCGCGCCGTCCGCGCCCTTCATCAGGCGCACCACCTTTTGCTCCGCCTCGTCCAGAAGCTTTCCGCAGGAGTGAATCAACCCCGTTCCCTCGTCGAACAGCGCAAGGGAGTCCGCCAGCTCCGCGTCTCCTTTTTCCATCAGGGCCACAATCTCCTCCAGACGGGCAATCTGCTGCTCAAAGGTCTGGGGTTCTTCTTTTTTCTTTCCAGCCATCACGGTCTTCCTTTCTCAACGGTACATTCAAGGGACCCCTCCCCCAGCGCCACCTCAATGCGGCTGCCCGGAAGCGCGTCCCGATAGCTTTTGAGGATGCCCTGCCCGTTCCGGGCCACGGCATAGCCCCGGCCCAAGACCTTCAGGGGACTCATGGCGTCCAGCGACGCAGCCAGCGCGGAAAATTTCTGCCGCTTTGCCCCCACGCTTTTCTCCGACAGGTCCCCCAGCCGCTGCTGCAAATGGGTCAACAGCATCCGCCGATCCTGTACGAAGGCAAGCTGGTCCTTCATCACCCGCTTTTCGGCCAGCGTCTGAAGGCGGCGGCTGCACAATTCCATCTTCATTTCCTCCGCCTGCGCCATGCGCTCCCCCGCGCCCCGGAGCCGCCGAAGCAGTTCCAACTGGTCGGGCACGGCGATTTCCGCCGCATTGGAGGGGGTGGACGCCCGTACATCCGCCACAAAATCGGAGATAGTCACATCCGGCTCGTGGCCCACGGCGGAGATCACCGGAAGCTCAGACTCGTAGATGGCCCGGGCCACCCGCTCGTCGTTGAAGGCCCACAGGTCCTCCATGGACCCGCCGCCCCGGCCCGTGATAATCAAGTCTCCCACGTTCCAGCGGTTTGCATACCGAATGGCCCCTGCGATTTCAGCCGGGGCCTCCGCCCCCTGCACCCGCACCGGCAGCAGCGCAACCTCGGCGGCAGGGAATCTGCGCCGCAGAATGCGAAGCATATCGTGAATCGCCGCACCGGCGGAGGAAGTGACAATGGCGATTCTTCGGGGATAGCGAGGCAAAGGCTTTTTGTGGGCCTCGTCAAACAGGCCCTCCTCCAGCAGCTTTGCCTTAAGCTGATCAAAGGCCACCGCCAAATCGCCCACCCCGTCCGGCGACAGGCCGCCGCAGTAAAGCTGATAGGCCCCGTCTCTTGGGAAGACGGAAATCCGCCCCTGTGCGATGGCCTTCATGCCGTTTTCGGGGCGAAACCGCAGTCTTTGGGCCTGAGATCGAAACATGACGCACCGCAGCGCGCTATCCTTATCCTTCAGCGTAAAATAGTGGTGTCCCGAGGGATAAATCTTGTAGTTGGACAGCTCCCCCCGCACCAGAATGTCCTGTAAAATCGGCTCTCCGTCCAGCAGAGCCTTCACATATTCGTTTACCTGAGAAACCTGATAGACAGGCTGTTCCACGAACGCACCTTCTTCCTTGCGGTTCTTTCGTATTTGGGCAAAAAACAGGGCGGGCATGACTGCCCGCCCTGTTTTTAATCAATCCTGCGGACATTCCTGGCGGGCAAAGCTGCCGAGAATTCCGTTGATAAACTTCACCGTCTCCGGCGTCTCGTATTTTTTGGAGATTTCCACAGCCTCGTTGATGGCCGCGCCGTTGGGAACGTCCTGCATGTAGAGAACCTCGTACATGCAAACCCGCATAATGGCGGAGGCTACCAGAGGAATCCGGGCAAAGCTCCAGCCCACCGCATATTTGGAAATGTAGCCGTCCAGCTCGGCCGCGTGCTCTCGCACGCCCAGAACCAATCGGCGGATATAGTCCGCCTGCTTTTCGTTGGGCGCGTCGGCGTAAAGCGGGTCTTCCCCCGCAAGGGTTGCAAAGCGCTCCGCCGTCAGCCGCTCATCCAGCAGCTCCTCCGCCGTCACATCCGTAAAGCTCAGTTCATAGGCCAGATGGATGGCGATTTCCCGTGCAACGTTCCGTACCATAACCCGTTTCGTCCTCTATCTTTCTCAGTCCAGCGTCACGCCGTCCACATGAATGTTCACCGTGCCCACCGGGCAGCCGGTCATGGCCTCCACCGAGGAAACGACGGCCTTTTGCGCGTTCTCCGCCACCTCGGGGATGGGGTGTCCGTAGGAAATCGTCAGGTACACGTCCAGCGCAAGAGACGCGCCGGTCATGTCGATTTTCACGCCCCGCGTGCCCTTTCTGGCGTTTTTCTTGTTCATCAGGTCGGTCACGCTGCCGCCCATGCCGCCGATCATCCCGGACACGCCCTCCACGTCCCGGACGGCGCCCACAGCGATGGCGGCGATCACTTCCTCCGCGATATTGATACTGCCGTTTTCCTCCGGAAGAATCATGTATTCCCGGCCTTCACCCATGGCATTCACGCTCCTTTTCGTCGCCCGGCCATTGGCCGGGTTCCTTCTTTCGTGCATATTAGTTTACCACGCTTCTTCAAAAATTACAACAGCTAATTTGCCGCCATGATCTTGATATTTCCGGCGGGATAGCCCGTCTCCGTCATGGCGATGTCGGTGATTTTCGCCACATCTGTGTCTGCAAGCTCTCCGCTGGCGGTGGACACCACCACGCTGAGACTGTCCGCGCTCATAAACGCCACGCAGTCGGTATAGCCCTTGGCCGTCACCAGATTTTCAATCTGCGCCTCCGCCATGGTGAACTGCGCCATGGCCTGAATGCCTTCCGTCGCCTGATCAAGCGCGCCCTGAGACGCCCCATCCTCCTCCGCTGCCTGCTGCAGCAGCGACACGGCAGAATCCCGTGCCTGCTGGCGAGTCAGGCGGGCGGAGGCGAAATAATCCGACCCCGTGTAAACTCCCGTCTCGTCCACCGGCGCGGCGGAGCCGTCTCCGCCGGAGACAAGGGCGGCCTCGCCCAGCAGCTTGCCGCCCGACTGCCCGGAGCTTCCGGCCCCCGCCGGAGCGGCGTTCTGCGTTGCCTGCCAGTTCAGGGCCGCCGCCGCGCAGATCAGCACCAGCATGGTCACCACCACGGTATAGCGTTTCCAGTTTCCTCTCATGTTCCGCTTCCTCCTCCAAAATATCACTGACATTTAACCACCGTAATCCGATCCGAGCCCAGACCCGTCAACGCGGCCACCGCAGCCGTCACCGCCAGACGAACCTGTGCGTCTCCCGCGCCCTGGCATACCACCAGCGCGCCCCGAAATGTAGGACATCGGGTCCCCGTCACCACCGGCTCCTGCGCGCCGCTTTTTCCCGCAAGCACCGTCTCGCTTTTTCGCTGATAATCCGTGGGCGCGGCGGTGTCTCCGCTGTAACTCAAATCCGTATCCTGCGCGAGACTGCGCTCTGTTCCCGTGTCCGCCGTCAGCATCAGGTGCAGCTCGCCCACGCCGTCAATTTTTGTCAATATTTTTTCCATATTTGCCTGCGTCTCCTGCACCACGTCCTGCACGTGCTCTTCCGGGACTGTGTCGGCGCTTTTTTTGTTCCCGGAGGGCAGCAAAAGCAGCGCCACGCCCGCCGCCGCCACCAGAACCGCGTATTTCCAGCGGTTCCAGAGTTTTTTTACCGTCTCAGCCTGTTTCATGATAGACCTGCCTCTCCTTTGGAATTCCCAGCTCCCGCTCCATATAGTCCGCCAGCGCGTCCGATTTCTCCCCGGTCAGTTCCGCCCCCGTCGGAACGGGCGTGCCGTCCTCTCCCGGCTCCATCAGGACCCGGACGGTGCACGAGACCCCCAGCTCCGCGGCTTTGTCCAAAATATATGCTTCCGTCTTCTCCGCTATGAGTTCTCCCATCGTTTGATTGCTCTGCTCCTTGAGCTCCGTCTGGCGCTGCTGGATTTCCACCGCATAGTCTTCATAGCCCAGCTCCAGTCCGCTTACGTCTACCCCCGGGAAGGGCTTCAGCATCACCAGCAGCAGCACCAGACCCCCGGCAAAGCCCGCAATTTTCCGCACCGTCCCCTCAGGAATCAGGCTTTGAGATAAAGACACGAGAAAGGCCGCCGCTCCCACGGAAATAATCCAGCCTCTGATTGCCTCGATCATTGCGTCTCTCCCCCTTTCACGCAACCGCCGCCACGGAGGACAAAATCGCGATCAGCAGCAGCAGCGCACTGGCTCCCGTCATCCCCAGCACCAGCCCGAAAGCACTGCCAAGGCCGTCGATGAGCTTGCACAGCTCCGGAGAGCCGATGACCCCCGCCAAAAAGCCCGCCAGCTTGTACAAGAGGTATTGAATGCCCAAGTGCAAAAAGGGCCACGCGCAAGCCGCCAGCACCGCCAGCGTTCCAAAAATGCCGATGGCATTTTTCAGCATTCCCGCCCCGGCCAGTACCGTTTCCGCCGCCTCGGCGATAATGCTTCCCACCACGGGTACCATCCCGGCAACCGCAGAGCTTGCCAGCTTCACAGCCGTTGCGTCCGTCGCGCCGGAGATGACATGGGCAATGGAAAGATAGATGGTAAACGCCGTCAGCGCGCCGCACAGAATCCATGAGATGCACTTGCGCATTGCCTCCGCGATGTTCCCAAGCCGCCCGCCGGGAAGACACGCGGCGGCGGTGAGCGTTCCAATGTAAAGATATGTCAGCGGCAGCAGCAGTTCCTGAATCAGCTTTAAAAGCAACCCCGTAAACAATACCGCCGTCACCTGCTGTACCGTGGCGGTGGTGATGGAACCGCTGACGGCCGTGGCCGCCGCCAGCACCGGCAGCAGAATCCTTGCAAATTCATTCAACGCCTGAATGGTTCCGCCGCCCATGCCAATCAGGCTTTCAAAGCTTCCCGCCGTCAGCAGCGTCACCGACAGCGCCCCCGCCGCCAGCACCAGCTTGGGTCCCGTGCCCCCGGCGGTCTGGGAGAAGCCTTCCACCGCGCCGCACAACAGCACCACCAGCAAAATGCTCACGGCGCCCCGCAGACGCTGAAGCAATACGGACCTTGCCTGTCCCATGACATTCTGAAAAATCTGGACCGCGCCCCCGCCCAGCGGATCCGCGCCGGACAGATCCGCGTTTTCCAAAATCGACTCCGTTCCCTCCGGTAAAGCGTCCCACAGCTCGTCCGGCACCTCAGCGGCGGAAACAGGAAGGGTAAACAGCAGCGCCAGAATCAGTGCCAAAAGCCATCGTTTCATCCCATCAGCTCCAACAGAACGTCCATCGCCTTTTGCAGCAGCGGCAGCGCGGCCAGCAAGGCGCACACCGCCCCCGCAATTTCCACAGCGGAGGCCAGCGCCGCCGCTCCCGCATCCTTGCACAGCCCGCTTCCAATCTTCACCACCAGCGCGATGCCCACGGTTTTGTAAAGCGGCACAAACAGCTCGTTGGATACCCCCGTCCGAGCCATAAGCTCCCCGAAAAAATCCATCAGGCTCCGCAGGCTTTCGGACAGAGCGAGCACCGCCGCCACAGCGGCGGCCAGTCCCAGCAGCAGAGCCGCCTCGGGTGCGCCCCGACGCACCGCCGCCGCCAGCAGCGCCGTCACCACGCACACCAGCGTGATCTGCATGACCTGTCCCATCAGAAGCCAAACAGCGTTTTGATGAGCTCAAACAGATCGCTGATCTGCCGCACCATCATCATCAGAACCACCACCAGACCCGCCAGCGTCGTCATCATGGCCTGCTCCTCCCGGCCGGAGCGCACAAGGAGCTGGTTCAGCACCGCCACCAGAATACCGATAGCGGCAATCCGAAAGATTAAATCAACGTCCATGGTAAATATTCCTTTCGTATGTCCTTTACAGCAGGAGAATCAACAGCAGCGCGGCGGCGGAAAAACAGACCGCCGTGGTCTGCCTGAAGCAATCCCGTTTTTCCTTTCGACGCTCTTCCGCTCTTTTTCTAATCCAATCTGCGGAAAGTGAAATTCCCTTACAAATTTCCGTTTCGTCACCCGACAGCCTGTACCCCAATCCGGCGACAACTTCCCGTGCGTCGTCCTCGATTGGAAGACGGCGGCAGGCGTTTTCCCACGCGGGGCGCAGCGGCTCTCCCCGCTCCAGCGAATCCGCCGCCCCGGTCAGCCATACCATCACGTCTTCACTTCGCCGGGACCGGCCCACCTGCCGCAAAAGCCGGGGCAGGGGCGTGCGGGTCAGGCGGATGCCTGCGGAGAGTTCCTCCAGCGCAGTGATCAGCTCGTCCAGCGTCTCCGTTTCCCGCTGGCGGCGGCGCAGTTCCCCCAGCCAGATTGCGCCAAAGCCCAGCAGCAGCAGCAAACTGCCCAGCGCTTTCACGGCAGCTCCTCCAATTCATAGCTTCGCCCCTCCGCGGTTCGCCGGATGCACACCGCACGGCGAAATACCTTCGTCTTCAAAAGCTGCCTATACAGTGGCCTATGCGAAAGCTCTTCCACATTGGCGGCATGGACAGTAGCCAGCAACCTCACACCACAGCCCGCAGCCATGGTCATGGCCCGGATATCCTCCTCCGCCGTGATTTCGTCGGCGGCCACAATCTGAGGGTTCATGGTCCGCAGCAGCATGGGGATGGCGGCAGCCTTTGGGCAACCATCCAGCACATCGGTGCAGGGGCCAACGTCCATCTGGGGCCGTCCCCGATAGCAGACCGCCACCTCTCCCCGCTCGTCCGCAAGGCCCACCCGCAGTCCCTTTTGAGAGACACAGCGAATCAAATCCCGCAGCAGCGTGGTTTTCCCCCCTCCCGGCGGGGACAGCAGCAGCGTACTTTCAAACTTGCCGTCGGATAAAAGCTGCTCCGCCAACTCCTCCGCGATGCCTGTCTTTTCCCGGGCAATCCGCACGTTGGCAGAGGATAAATCCGTCAGGTTTGTGCATACTCCGTTCTTCATGACTGCGGAGCCGCAAAAGCCGATACGAAAGCCGCCCCGCACAGGCAAAAATCCCTCTCGCAGTGTTTCGGCGGCGGCATAGCGGGAAAATTCGGCGCCCAAGTCACATAGCGTCTCCAACTCCTCCGGCTCCACCGAAGGCTCGGAACCCCAGGGGCTGCTTTCCCCTTCGGGCAGCAGCACCGTCATCGGCCTGCCTGTCCTAATGCGAAATTCCTCCGCAACAACCTTTTTTTCTTCTGGCAGCGTGTCCGCCAGTTTGCGCAGCCGCACCGGCAGAAAGGCAGCAGCCTGCCGGTATCTAGCAATCTCTTCCCGTTCCTTCATCTCCGCTCCTCCTTGTCCGATACACAACCATATGAAGGCCCGTCCCCCTTTATGCCGGAAAAATTGAAGGAAAAAAGCGCCCGGTATTCTCGAATACCGGGCGCTTTTTGCATTTACTTGCAGCACTTGCAGTAGTTTTTCGTCTCCTCGTAGGTTTCGCAGCGGCTGACCGTGTTGGGCGGGAAGAACTCGCCCACAGGGAAGCTGATGTTGCGGAACAGGCCGCATGGGTCTTGGGCGGGGTCGGTGCCGCCGGAACCGGAGCACTCCTTCTGAGGCATGCAGTAGTCGTACACGGGGATCAGCAACTGTGTATCCCGCTCCAGCCGCACGATGGAGAACTGGCCCAGAGTGACGTACACTCTCCGCCCGTCCTCGCCGGAGCTGAGCTCGCCGTCGAAATAGTCGCTGATAAAGGTCGGAATTTCGCACAGGTCGCAGTCGCAGGGACGGCAGCCGCACACGTCTACCAACTTCGCGTCCAGCACGATGGGGTCGACAGCCTCAACCACTGCGGTGGGCGCGCTCCCGGTACGCAGGCACTGGCTATCCACGGTGCAGGTATCAGAGGAGAAAACTCTGGCGCCGCCCTCGCTGCCGAACAGCAGGACGCGTTTGTCGAACACGCACAAACCTTCCACGGTCACGGGACTTGGCGTGCACAGGTATGCCTGGAGCGTCACCTGATAGAAAAATCGCATGTCGACGGTGTAGCAGCCCCGGTTGAAGGTCACCGGCTCCACGTCTACGTACACATAAAGCAGCTTTGCGGTGCCGCCCTTCAGAGAAACCGCGCGATTGAGAACGTCCACGTACTGCAGCTTGGGATAGAAGCGCAAATCTTCGATACAATCCTTGTCTTTGCACGAGTCAAAAATCTTCTTGGTGTGAATGCAAACCGCCTCGCGGATGCAGCGAGAGTCATCCACAGGTCCGGGCATGATCTTTTCAGGCATTGCAATACCTCCTATTTAAGTAGCTGTGAAAGAAAATTTCTTTCAGTCCAGTCTATGCTTCCCGGGGAAAAAAGTGAGTGAGCAGGAAAATGTCCCGGCCCGCTCAAAAAAACAGGAAATTCAACCGCCATTCCCATGGGGACAGACTGTTTTCGCCGCATAATTCCGGATGATAAAGTCCATGCGGAAAAAGCACGGCGACAGGAAAAACTCCTGACGCCGTGCTCTTTATCTTTATAAAACAGATTTCCGAAAAGAAATTAGCCCTTCACCATGGAAGCAATCTCGTCGGCAAAGTTCTCCTGCTTCTTCTCAATGCCCTCGCCCTTTTCAAAGCGTGCCGCGGAGACAAACGCGACAGAACCCCCCAGCGCCTTGGCGGAAGCGGCGATATAGCCCTCCACGGTCATGCTGCCATCCTTCACAAACTCCTGCTGCAGCAGGCAGTTTTCCTCGTAGAACTTGTTCAGCTTGCCGGAGGCAATCTTCTCCTTCACCGCGTCGGGCTTGGAAGCCATCTTGGGGTCGTTGGCCATCTGGGCCACGAGAATCTTCATCTCCTCGTCCAGAATCTCCTGAGAAACCTCGGACTTGTCCCAGAAGCGGGGATTCAGCGCGGCGATCTGCATAGCCACGTCCTTACCCAAAGCTTCCACCTTCTCGGCGGGCAGGTCGGTCTTGAAGTTCACCAGCACGCCGATCTTGCCTCCGGCATGGACATAGGGGACGGAGATGCCCTCGGCAAAGCGGATAAAGCGGCGGACCTTGATGTTCTCGCCGATAACCAGCACCATCTCCTGCTGCTGCTGGGTGACGGTGAGATCACTGCCATCGTACTTGCACTCCATCAGCGCGTCCAGATCGGCGGGATTCTGCTTTACCACTGTGGCGGCAACGCCCTTGACGAAATCCACAAACTTCTCGTTCTTGCCCACGAAGTCCGTCTCGGCGTTCACCTCAACCAGAGCGCCCACGCCGTCGATTACCTCTGCCATGGCCACGCCCTCGGCAGCGATACGGCCGGCCTTCTTCGCGGAAGCGGCCATGCCCTTTTCACGCAGCCATTCAACGGCCTTGTCAATGTCGCCGTCGGTGGCGGCCAGAGCCTTTTTGCAGTCCATCATACCCACGCCGGTCATTTCGCGCAGGTTCTTTACGTCAGTAGCTGTAATAGCCATCTTCGATTTTCCTCCAATTTTGATGATTAGATATACCCGTGCCCGGGAGCCGTCTTACTGGGCGGACTCGGGTGCGGGAGCCTCGGCGGCAGCGTCCTCCATCTGCTCGCCCTGACGGCCTTCCAGCATGGCGTTGGCCATAATGGAGGAGATCAGCTTGATGGCGCGGATGGCGTCGTCGTTGCCGGGGATGACGTAATCAATCTCATCGGGATCGCAGTTGGTATCGGCAATCGCCACCACGGGGATGCCCAGCTTGTGGGCCTCGGCAATGGCGTTGCGCTCCTTGCGGGTATCCACAATAAACAGCGCGCCGGGAAGAGACTTCATGTTCTCCACGCCGCCCAGATACTTCTCAAGCTTTGCGATTTCGCCCAGGTGCTTCATGACTTCCTTTTTGGGCAGCATGTCGAAGGTGCCGTCCTCCTGCATGGTCTTGAGCTGATGCAGACGGTCCACGCGGGTACGCATGGTCTTGAAGTTGGTCATCATGCCGCCAAGCCAGCGGGCGTTCACAAAATACTGGCCGCAGCGCTGAGCTTCCTCACGAATGGCATCCTGCGCCTGCTTCTTGGTGCCCACGAACAGCAGGCTCTTGCCGTCGGCGGAGAGATCGCGGACAAAGTTGTACGCCTCTTCCAGCTTGCGAACGGTCTTCTGAAGATCCACGATATAGATGCCGTTGCGCTCGGTGTAGATATAGGGAGCCATCTTGGGGTTCCACCGACGGGTCTGATGCCCGAAGTGGACGCCTGCCTCCAGCAGGGATTTCATGGATACGATGCTAGAATTTGCCATGACTTTAGTTCCTCCAAAATATAAATTTAGTTTACCCTCTGGCGCTTCATCCCATCCGCCAGTTTCCGAAGGAAACACAGACGGACAGTCCACCACCATGCGTAATGCTGTAATATGATACCACAGGATTCCCCTCGGTGCAAGAGCTTTTTATGAAAACAGGAAGAAAAATCCCGGGATTCCCCGGGATTTTTCCGTTTCTTTGTATTTTGCAGCCGTTTCTCTTCCAAAACTCAATATTTGGAAGCCGCACCGCCTGCCATCGGCTCCCTCTGAGCCGGACTGACAGAGCGCTCCACCGGGGCAGGGCGTGCGCCGGTCGCGGGCGCTTCCTCTCCGTCGACAAATTTGAACTGCCCCACCAGCTCCTTGAGCATCTGCGCCTGCGCGGACATCTCCTCGCTTGCGGCAGCGCTTTCCTCGCTGGTTGCGGAGTTGTTCTGCACCACGGAGGAAATCTGCTCCACACCCAGAGACACCTGCTCCAAAGAGGTGGACTGCTGGGCGGAGGCTGTGGAAATTTTCTGGACAATCTCCGCCACGGCGGCAGAGTTTTCCTGCAACCGCTCCATGGCCTGCGCGGTGGAGCTCATGGCCTGCGTCCCCTTTTCAACGGAGGAAACGGCTGCGGCAATCAACTCAGAGGTGCTTCTGGACGCCTCGGCGGATTTGCCCGCCAGATTCCGCACCTCGTCGGCCACCACGGCGAAGCCCTTGCCCGCTTCGCCTGCCCGGGCGGCCTCCACGGCGGCGTTCAGCGCCAGAATGTTGGTCTGGAACGCGATATCCTCAATGGTCTTGATGATTTTGCCGATCTCTCTGGAATTCTGGTTGATCTCGCCCATGGAATCCTCCATGCCCCGCATCTGCGCGTCGCACTCCTTCATCAAGCCATAGGCCTGCTGCACCCGCTCGCTGGCGGTGACAGTGTGGTTCGCAGTGTCCCGCACGTTGGCGGAGATCTCCTGAAGAGATGCGGCCAGTTCCTCCACGGAGGAAGCCTGCTCGGTCGTTCCCTGAGAAAGAATCTGCGCGCCGGAGGAAATCTGGTCCGCGCCGTCGGAAACCTGATCCGCAGCCAGCACAATTCTTCCAAGAGTCTGTCCCTGCAAGCGGCGCAGGTCTTCCACTGCTGTCAGCAGCGGCGCATAATCTCCGGCGTACAGCTCGGATGCTTTGCTTTGGCCCGTGAAATCGCCGGAGGCAATCTTCTCCAGCACCACCTCCAAATCGCGGATGATGCCGGAAACTGAGGCGGTGATGGTGGCGGTGGCGGCAGCGAGACGGCCTGTCTCATCCTGCCGGGCAACCTTTGGCACATCGCTGCTCAAATCGCCCTGTGCAAGCTGCTCCAGCCGCTGGGTGCAGACGGTGACAGCGCTGCCGATTCTTCTGGATGTCCGGTTGGATACCAGCATCACCGCCACGGCGGCCAGCGCCAGCAGCCCCACACACAGCATCATATTTGCGTAGGTCGTGCTCATAAAGTCCTTTACGACGGCGCACACGCCAAGACTCCAGCCGTCGGTTCCGCTCACCGGGGCATAGGCCAGATATTTGGTCACGCCGCCATAAGTATACCGTCCAAAGCCGGTTTTTCCCTCGGTCATCTCCGTTTCCATTGCGGCCAAGGCACTCAGGCTGGAGTCCGTCTGCGCATCCCGGATAGTGCTCTCGGCATTTAAAACGGTCTCCATGTCCGGGTCAGCAATCGTAAATCCATCCTTGTTCAGCATATAGGTGGTGGCGCCTTCACTGATCTTGATTTCCGCCATAAGATCGTTAAGGAATGTCTGCTGCGTCTTAAGAAACACCACGCCTGAAATCCCGCCGTCACTCCGACGAACGGGAGCGGCTGCATAAATCGTCACGCTGCCTGCGGCCTGATCCAGCTCCGGCTCGGAAATGTACGTCTCCCCGGCCAGCGCCCGCTTGAAGAACTCCCTGTCGGCATAGCTACCGCTTCCGGTGCGGCTCTGTCCGCTGGCATCCAGCAGGTCGCCGCCCTCAAGGTCGTATGCGTCCACACACTGGGCGATAACGGAGGCGTAAACCGCGGGGTCCGCTGCCTCGTCGCTCAGCTCCGTCCGATATCCAAGATCGGTGGCGACATTTTTCACAGCCGTCAGCTTCTGTCCCACCAGCTCCGCGCTGGTTTCCGACAGCTCCTTCATCATGCGCTCCACCGTCTGATTCACGCCAAAATAGCTCACATAACCCGGCACGACTGCCATCAGCAGCAGAGGAATCAGCGCCAGCAGCAGCATCTTTGAAAACAGATCCCTGCGAATCGAAGCGCTTCCTCTTTTCTCTTTTTTGCGAAGCTTGCGATCTTTCTTTCCTATCATCCGTTTTCTGTCCTTTCTCTTTCGTAACCCGCAGTATGGCTTTCCAAGGTTTTCTTTTTGAACTTTTTGAAAACTTTTCTATTTTATTATCGGATAATCCGTCGAAAAATGCAAGAGGTGAATAGCCCAAATATTTTTCATGCCGAGCATTCCAATTTTTCAGCATCGCCGCCGTTTGCGCTCCAAAGCCGGATCCCGCCGCTGAAAGGGTTTGTCGATGAGAATGATGTCGTCCCCGATCCGCTGGATACACTCCCATGGAATGTAGTATTCCTCGCCCCTGCCGAATAGGCCAAAGAAGCGGTACGGTCCGAATACAATAATGGCGCACACCTGTCCCTCCGGCAGTTTAATTTCCACATCCCCCACATAGCCCAGCCGACAGCCGTCGCAGATGTTAATGACTTCCTTTCGCCGTATATCCCTGATTCTGCATCCCATAGCGCACGCCTCCTCCCTGAAAAAAAGCATATGTCTGACTGGGAATGTCCTATGCCGCGCGGACTTCTCCCCCGTCTCGACAAAACCTTCCAGTATAGGAAAATCCGCTGCCGGAAATACTGATTTACGAAGAAAAATCAGGTAGCGAGGTGGCTTTCATGCAGGGAAAGGTCGAGATTTGCGGCGTAAACACATCCAAGCTGAAGGTCCTTAAGAATGAGGAAACCATGCAACTTCTGCGTCGGACGAAAGAGGGCGACCGGGAGGCGCGGCAGACTCTCATCGAGGGAAATCTCCGGTTGGTACTCTCCGTTATCCAAAAGTTCTCCAACCGGGGCGAAAACCCGGACGATCTGTTTCAGGTGGGCTGCGTGGGGCTGATCAAGGCCATTGATAACTTTGATATCTCCCAGCCGGTGCGCTTCTCCACATACGGGGTCCCGATGATCGTAGGCGAAATTCGCCGGTATTTGCGGGACAACAGTGCCATCCGGGT
>NZ_DALZCH010000018.1:0-39462 GCF_031978065.1 Oscillibacter sp. | reverse complement strand
GTACCATTAGGAAAAATCACCGTGGGCTTTTCTTTTCAACTGTTCAACTTCATTTTGCAATCAACCAAAAATAAAATGCAAAGTGCCGCCCGTTTTTTACGGGCGGCACTTTGTCTGAGGTCACAAAATATAAGTGGGTGAAAATCTTACCCTATTTTACAAGAAATTAGGTTTATGCTTTCTTTCGGTGCTTTGGAACTGAGCAACACAATATCAGGCTTTGGAGAATCTATGTACATTTGCTCAGTTTTTTTCTGTGCTGTTTGCAAAACTCTGATTGCATCCGTTTGGGCATTGAAAAGTTGATAATACATGGCTTGATAATCCGGCATAAAGACGCCCCCCTCTGTCTCGTGCAGAAAACTATAGCAATTTAATTGTATCGCTATAAAAACGACATGTCAAGCAAATTATAGTTATTATTCAGACATTCTTCGAAATACATCTTGTAGAATACTATAAGGAGGTGCTATAATGGAAGAAAATCAATTTATTGAGGGCTTTGCAATGCGTCTTACGGCCTTGCGGGAAAAAAAAGAAGTATCTGCTCGTGAAATGAGCTTGGCATTGGGACAAACACACAGCTTTATACATGGCATCGAATCAAAGCGGAACTTTCCATCTATGCTTAATTTTTACTATATCTGTGAGTATCTCGGAGTCACCCCGAAAGAGTTTTTTGATTTTGAAAATGAAAACCCGGAACAGACAGGTGACTTATACAAGGAGCTTAAAAAACTGGATGCGAAATCACAGGAGTATTTTTTAGGCTTGATTCGGGATGTCAACAACCGTCCAAAATAAATGCCCTTTCAGCCAGCACAGGACTGAAAAGTATCGGAAGAGAGACCATATGCAGCAGCTGAATATTACACTCACTCTGTACGGCTCCGCCGCATGCCTGATCCTGCTTGCATACTTATGGATGAACGGTAATAAAGCGGAGAAATCAAACCGCTTTTTCATTGTTATGTGCCTGTTAAATATCGGCATGATGCTGGGGGACATCCCCACACAGGCATTTGAGGGCTTTGCCCAGCTCTGGTATCCGGCTGCTCTTAAAAATAGAAATGGGCAGCACCAACGGCCTTGTGCTTGCCAAGCAGCTAAAGCCGGATTTACATATCATTTTTGTAACAAGCTACGCGCAGTACGCGGTGGACGCTTTCAAGCTCCACGCCACTGGCTACCTGATGAAGCCCGCGCTGACGGAGGACATTACACAGGAGCTGACCTTTCTCTACGGCGAGGGTATCCCGTCCGCAAAGCAGGTCCGGGTGCAGACCTTTGGGTGCTTTGAAATATCCGTGGACGGTAAGCCCCTCCAGTTTAAGCGGAGCAAAGCAAAGGAGCTGCTGGTCTGCCTGATTTGACCGCCGAGGAGCCAGCCTGACTATGACGGAAGCCTGCGCGATTCTGTGGGAGGATCAGTCAGGGGGAGAATCACAGAAAAGCTACCTTCGGACAACCATCACGGAAATGAAAGCTACGCTGAGTGAAGTGGGTATCAAAGATATTTTAGTCAAGAAATATAACAACCTTGCTATTGAGTTCTCCAAGCTCGACTGTGACAGCTACCGTTTTTTAGACGGCGATCCGCAGGCGGTCAATAGTTACCGCCACAATTACATGCCAGCATATAGCTGGGCGGAGTTTTCGGCTCCCTTATTTGAAAAATATTCTTAAAATTTTTATAAAAAGGCCCGGTTTTTGAAAAAACCGGGCCTTTTTGTTGTACTTTTGTTGCACTCTGTTTTTTATAATGGAGTGGAAGGAGGGTAATGTCATGAAAATTCCGGCAGTTTATTCATACCGTGACGATGCGGACACACTAATCGACACGTTGAAAAAGTTATATCCGGGCGCGGAAATCATTCCTGATAACGACGGTTTGAGTGCCGTAAAATATGCGTTCAATCATCCGGTGGACGCAGTATAATTCTATGCCTAATATTGAGTGGGCATACAAGAAAGGGATCATTCAGGGCATTGGCGGCAACCAGTTTGCTCCTGACCGCGCCATCATCCGTGAGGAAATTGCGGTAATCCTGCAAAATCACGCCAAAGCAACCGGCTACACCCTGCCCGTAACCCGCAATGCGGTTACTTTTACGGACACTTCCAATATCGGCAGCGCCTATCAAAAGCGGTTATGAATGGACGACGTTAAAGATTGTGCCGATGCTCACCCCGTACTCATCGGCCAACTTCCGCATACTGGTGCCCCTTCTGTATCGTGCGCGGATAGTCTGCTTATCTTTGGGTGTGAGACTTCCAGGACGGCCGTTCTTGTTGCGTATTTCCTCTGTGAGAATGATGAATCCCTTCAGCTTTATGGCGGCGGCCAAATCAACCTTTTTGACCTCCCGGCAACGCCCACAAATGGCCGTAGCTTGCTTGTATGTTTTGCCGTTTAGCTTTTGGCAGAGCTGGCACCCTCTGATGCCGGCCGTGGCGGTTTTCTTCATCAGTGCCCCTCCGTTCAATAACAATGTTTTTGAACAGTATACGGCATAAATGGCCGAAGGTAAAGGCCTTTTGAGAAAAGCAGCGCCGATACTCACCCCCGTATTGAGCACTATGGCGTTGGCCAGCTCGGCTATTTTGTCACAATGCTGGTCGGCGTTAAAAGCGCGAGTGTTTTCTCGCGGAGTTAAAGGAACTGATAAAAACACAAAAAATGTGGGCGTTGAGGAAGCCAATCCTCGACACCCACATTTTTGCGTTACAGGGAAAAATCAAAACACTGGAGCAGGAGATCGACGCTATTTTGATGAAGAGTACTAGCTGTATAGTCCCAAGGCATAATGTACAGAACCAAGCGTGGAGAAGAAGACAGTATTATTGGACAAGTATTACACGGGAGCGCCCGAACGGCAGAGGCAACCCGCCGAGCAATACAAAATCGTCAAGAGAGCTTGAGGGTATTAGCAGCTCGTTATGTCATCAATCCCAAAACAGTCGCTAAATGGCGAAAGCGTGAAAGTGTGGGCGATACTCCTATGGGTCCCAAAGAACCAACGTCTACAGTGCTGACAAAAGAGGAAGAAGCACTCATCGTGGCCTTTCGCAAGCATACGTTGTTGCCGCTGGATGATTGCCTGTAAGCGCTTCAAGAATCTTAACTAGATCTTCGTTACATCGCTGCCTTAAAAGACATGCCATCAGTCGCTTACCCGATATAACGCAGAAAAGTATGCCTAAGAAGAAGTTTAAGGATTATCCTATTGGTTTTTTCCATATTGCTATCACAGAACTTAGGACAGAACAGGGAAAACTCTATCTTTTTGTTGCGATAGTCCGAACATCTAAGTTTGTCACGGCAAAACTTTATGAAAGAGCGACGATGAAATCAGCCAAGGAATTCTTGGAGGCGTTGATTGAAGCTGTTCCATATGGCATTTATACCATTCTAACGGATAATGGCATCCAATTTGCCGATCTTCCAAAAAACCGCAATGGTGCAACTGCCTGGTTGCGGCGGCATCCCTTTGATCAAGTTTGTCGGCTGAACGGGATTGAACACCGGCTTACTAAGCCTAATTATCCGTGGATAAACGGACAGGTCGAGCGCATGAATCGTACCATTAAAGAGGCAACGGTCAACCGTTATTATTATCAGTCTCGAGATGCGCTGCAAACGCATCTAAATGTTTTCATTGCCGCTTACAATTTTGCTAAACGGTTAAAGGCAATTCACGGCTTAACTTTCTATGAGTTTATTGTTAAATCATGGTCAGAGAAACCTGGTGTTTTTAAGGTTGATTCGACCCATCTCAATATGGGACTGTACATCTAACTCCTTTGTACTAAAACAAATTAAGGCTACGCCGCCCATTATTAATGTGATTCTATATGTTATTTCAAAAAATTCAACTGAGTCTTTAATAATGTAAAAGTGACCAACAATCCGTTTGAAGCATTGTTGGTCACCAATGTGAGCTATGTCAATTCTGGATACCTGCCTGTTTTCAGAAGTGGATTTGAACTATCACTCCCTTAAACAATATAATTAGAAAATAAAATAATTATTGTACTTCCAGTTAAGCTCATTTGATGAACACGCTTAGTTATCCTTTTAAAATACTCGATTCCCATGATAATCAATCCGACAATCAACATGATAAATGTAACAATTAATAGCAGCTAATGGCAGCATCATTTAAGTGTACTATACTGCGCACTGTATAGAACGTGTTTTTTAGTGCTCTTTAATACTTATTGAGACTTTCCCTTGTCAAAAAAATTTATGGCTTCGTGCGCATCTGCGATGTCTGGATGGACATATCTTTGCGTCGTAGTGAACTTCGTGTGGCGCAGAACCGGCACACGAAGTTCACAAAACTGCGGAATTTGTCCAATGGAGGGTTTTAGCAGTATCAAGAAGCAATATTTTACACGGAGCCTCAAGGTAAGTAGAGGGGGAGTAAAAAAGAATTACGGGTAGGCCAACTGTTGGGCAAGGAAATATTGCCATCAACTTAGACTTTTCTAACCTTAATCTTTTATTGTCATTTCTAGCTTAATAACATGTTTTACATAGGATGATGGATTTTCTCCGTCCAAATGGCGGCATGCCCTGTGGATGTTGGAGGGAGAAAGCACACAGCGGATGCTTGGTTTCATTTCCAATACGCTTCCCTGCCCCTGAAGGGTCTGCTTATCTGTCTGTGGGCTGTAGGGCACAATTTCGGTGATGTTCTCCAGTCGGTCCCAAAGAATGACTTTCCGACCTTCCATCAGTACTGAACATTGATATATGCGCGGTGAGCCTCGTAAGTACCCTCACTTAGAGACTTTGTCTGCCCCTCCTGACGCATCAGGTATCCGCCCGGCAAAGCACGCTTCCCAAAGATTAAACTTTTTTCGGCAAATGAGGGCACCCGCCAAACAGCGAAGACAATCAGTGTATTTGGCAACATATTCCATGCGATCGACAATCATAAGCAATACTCTTTTTGTTTTAGAGGCAACAGGGGCTCCGCAGGCTGTCGTGACCTGGGAGCCCTTGTCTAGTATATTAGTATATTAGTATATTAGTCTGCAGTTTTCTGCTGTTTTCCCCACGGAGTCAATCGGCAGAATGGGCGGCGGGTAGACAAACAGAATTTGGACAATGAAGGCGGTAATGGCAAAACTGAATGCCTTCCGTCCTATTTTCCACGCTTCCTGGTTTGTGATTCCTGCAGTGGGAATGACAGGCAGACGTGAAGCAGCCACCAGCAGAGCCGGAATCTTATTGCTCCTGAATGTATTGGCGGATCATGTCGCCCAGAATCGGAACACACTCTGCAATTGATTTCTCACTGGCAGTGGAGAAGTTGAGTCGCATAGCATTCTTGCCGCTGCCATCAGGGCAGAAAAACACCCCTGGAACGTATGCAATATTTTTTTGGAACACATAGTCGAACATTGCCAGCGTATCCACGGAGGGGTCCAGCTCCAGCCACAAAAACAGACCGCCTCCGGGGACGACGATATGAGTGCCCTCGGGGAAGCTGTTTTTCACGGCGTCAATCATTACATTCCGACGTCTGCGGTAGACGTCTATCACTGTTTGCAGGTGGCCGTCGAAATCACAGTCCTTGAGATACCGATAAACCTGACGCTGAGCTATATTGTTGACTTGCAGATCATCCCGCATCTTCAAATATACCAGTTTGGTAATGCTTTCGTGATCGGCGATCAGCCATCCGATTCTCAAGCCCGGCGCGATGGTCTTGGAAGTGGAGCCGGAGTAGATTACACGGCCATACTTATCGAAGCTTTTGATGGCCGGCATTACGGTTCCGTCAAAGGAAATCAGGCTGTAAGGTCCGTCCTCCACCACGAAGGTGTCGTATTTTTCTGCCAATTCCACAAGCTGCTTTCTCCGCTCAATCGACATGCTGCGACCGGTTGGATTTTGAAAATCCGCAATTGTATAGATAAATGCGACACCCTTTGTGTGCTTTTTCAGTGCCGTCTCTAGCTCGTCCATTTTAAGGCCGTCATCGTCCATGCCGACGCCTACAATTTTGGCGCCATAGGCACGAAATGTGTCCAGCGCGCCGGGATAGGACGGGTTTTCAACGATAACGACAGAGCCGTTGGTAATCAGTCCCTTTGCCAAATATGCCAGACCCTGCTGAGCACCGCTGGTAATAAGGATGTTTTTATAGTCGATATCCGTGACCTGATAGCGCTGCATAAATTTCACCAGATATTGCCGCAGCGGATCATAGCCGTCGGAAGCGGCGTACTGAATCGCCTCACCACCCTCTTCCTCAAAAATCCAATCGTTGATTTTCCTGATATCTTCAATTGGAAAAAATTCTTTGCTGGGCAGGCCACCGGCGAAAGATGTTACCTGCACGCCTTCTTTTGCCTTGTCACGGATTTTGGCTGTAATGCTTCGGATGGATGACGGCGTCAGCGCATCCAGAAATTTGCTGCTGATGACCACAATAATCTCTCCTTCGTTTTTCGAGGTTGTCGGCCGACACAGCCGCTGCTTGTTCTGCGGTGGCTGTGCCAGCTGTAATCCTTACACTAAACGGGATCAGACACCGACGGACTCGTCCGCGGCCTTGCGCCCATAAAACACATCTTCGTCAAATTCACCCTCAGACTTTGCCACAATCACCGTGTCGATGGCGTCACCCAGAACGTTTAAAACGGTCTTGAACATATCAGGGAACTTGTCGATGGCCACAATGATGCCAATTGCCTCAAGCGGGAACCCCACGGACTGCAGCACCACGGTCAGCGTGACCATGACCACACCGGGCATACCGGGGGAACCAATGGTGCCCAGTGTTGCGGCAATCACGATGGTCACCATCATAGGCCATGTCAGAGGGATGTTATACAGTTGTGCCACGAATACGGCTGTCATACCCTGCATAATGGCGCTTCCATCCATATTCAGCGTGGCGCCCAGAGGAATGGTAAACGCGGCCACCTTTTCAGATACGCCGATGCTACGGCAGAACTGGATGGAATAAGGAATGGTTGCATTGGAGGAGGATGTGGAGAAAGGAACCAGAGCAATCTTGCTGTATTTTTTTATAAAATGTAGAAAGCTCAACCCGGTAAAAAGCTTGAGCATCACACCATACACGATAATGCCAAATACGAACAGCAAGAAGATCTCGGAGACGCAATATTTGGCGAGAGTAACAATAATGCTGAAGCCCAGATTGGCTACAGTTTTGCTCATGAGCGCAAACACCCCGTAGGGGGTCAACTGCATGACAATGTTGACAATTTTCAACATCGTGTTAGCCAGAGACTCGTTAAACTGCTTGACGGGCACGGCTTTTTCACCGATCAAGCTTAGGGCAATGCCAAAGAATACGGCAAATACTACAACGTGGATCATTTCTCCATCGGCAAAGGAGCTAACAACATTTGTCGGGATAAAGTCCAGAATAACGTTGGAAAAGGATGTGCTGACGTTCTCATACGTATTGGATAGATCAAAGGAACCCAGGTCCACACCTACGCCTGGTTTAAGGAAAATTCCGCCCAGAATACCGATGGCAGAAGCAAGAACAGTGGTGGCGACATAAATGCACAATATTTTCCCGCCGATGCGACCTACCTGTTTCACATCCGTGGCGCTGGAAATGCCCATGACTAAGGAGGAAAAAACAAAAGGAATAATCGTCATCTTAATCAGATTGAGATATCCGTTGCCTACGATGTTCAATATATTTCCAATAATAATATCGTCTCTCACGGTGCCAGCGGGAACAAAACACAGAATCGCGCCGAAGATCAGGCCGGCAATTAGGCCGATGATGGAGTTTTTGCCTAGAGTAGCTGCTTTTTTACTCTCCAGATTTTTTTCCATGGAACACTCCTTCTTTCTCGTTTCATATAGTATCTCTTGCGCGGATATCTCCGATAATCCACTGCCGTGTGGAGGACCTCTCTTTCTCTCAAGTATGATTGCTGGATGAAGATCGCTGTTTCAGGTTTGGGGGATCGGTGTATCCGGACAATGCCACTGACCAGACCGGACCATGCGGATGCCGTAGTCCATGGCATTAATCAGGCTCAGTTCGTTGGCGCCGCCGTTGCCGGCGTGGCCAAAGCCGGTTCCGTGATCCACGCTGGCACGGATGATGGGCAGCCCCAGCGTCACGTTCACGCCAGCGACCGCGTCCCAGTGTCCCTCGGCCTTATTATAGACAAAGCCCTTGACCTTCAGGGGAATGTGGCCCTGATCGTGATACATGACCACCACGATATCGTACCAGCCCCCAAGCGCTTTGGAGAATATGGTATCGGGCGGGGTGGGCTTCTTTTCGAGAATATTGATCCCCTCGGCCAACGCCGCGTCAATGGCCGGTTGGATTTCCTCAATCTCCTCGGTGCCAAACATTCCATTTTCCCCACAGTGGGGATTCAGCCCCGCTACGCCAATTTTTGGGTGCGCAATTCCGATGGCGCGGCACCCCGCGTCCGCAATGCGGATGACGTCCAGCACCCGCTCCTTTTTTACAAGATCGCAGGCCTGACGCAACGAGACATGGGTGGATACATGCACCACACGCAGATCCTCGTGGGCCAGCATCATGGTGTATTTGGACGTATGGGTGAAGGCGGCGTAAATCTCGGTGTGACCGCTGTAGTGGTGACCGGCCATGTTGATGGCCTCTTTACTGATGGCATTGGTGACAGTGGCGTCCACCTCGCCGTCCATAGCCAGCTCAATAACGGCCTTCACATACCGGAAGGAAGCCTCGCCGCCCAGCTTTGTGGCACCCAATCCGAAAGGCGCGGGAGCATCTGGACTGCCGGGGATATCAGCGGGAGTGATCAGTCCCAGATCGTACACATCGATGGTACCGGGCTGAAATTTTGCCTGAGATACGGCATGAATGGTATGAATGACAACTTCAATGCCGGAGACGGCCCTTGCTGTCCGGGCAGCGTACTCCATGCAGCTTGCGTCACCCACGATTAGGGGACGGCAGCGCTCATAGATTGCCGAATCGGCGAGGGCCTTGACGGAGATCTCCGGACCGTTGCCAAAGGGGTCTCCCATGGAGATACCTAGAATCGGAAGCTGATTCATGTTCTTTCCCTCCTCAGTGCATGCCCGTAGCGGCATTCTCCTGCAGCACCTTCTTTAATGCCTCTGTGCCTTCTTCCTGCATCTGATTGAACGGTGCGCGGCATTCACCCACGTCGTAGCCCAGCAATGCCACCGCTTTTTTGACCACGGTGTTGGGGTTTCCGTATTTGAAGCAGCCGCGGAACGAACGGATGCTGTCCTGATACTCTCGGGCCTTTTTGATATCGCCCGCTACAAAACAATCGTAGATAGAGGCCATGGTGCGGGGATAGACATTGGCACATCCGGCAATTCCGCCGGTGCCACCGGCCAGAAGAGTCCACAGGATCAGGCTGTCGTTTCCGGACAGGACGCTGAATGTTCCGAGGTCCCGGGTTTGTTCGATGTACTGCAGAATGTTGTCAAAGTTACCGCTGGAATCCTTGGCTCCCACAATATTTTGAAAGTTTCTGGCCAGCCTTCCCACTGTGGCGGGCTGCAGCGCGTTTCCGGTACGGGCGGGAATATTGTAAAGTACGATCGGCATATCCACCACTTCCGCCACCGCTGCATAATGTGCATAGAGTTCATTCTGGCTGGCTGCGGCAAAGCTGGGCGTGATGATACTCAGAACATCCGCGCCGACGTTCTGCGCCATTTTACTCTGTTCGATGGTCTCTCTGGTGGAGATGCATCCGGTGCCAGCGTAGACGGGAACCCGTCCGCCAACCTGCGTTACGACATTTTCCAGAATCATCTGTTTTTCCGCCGCGCTGAGGATATAGCCCTCACCGTTGGTACCAAAGCAAAACAGCGCATGGGCGCCGTTTTCCAACTGCCGTTCAGCCTGCTGACGAAGTGCGGTCACGTTAATTCGCTCATACTCATCCATTGGCGTGATGAGCGGCGTGACGATGCCTTTAATTTCCACAAATTTCATCTCAGTCTCCTTTAAAAAACTTCCTGATAAAGCCGACGTGCGTCGTCAGCGGTAACCAAGCGGGGATTATTCACCAGCAGACGCTGCACCTCCATGCCGGAGCGGACCAGGTCTTCCAAGTCCTCCTTGGGCACGCCGAACTCCTGAAGGCTGGTGGGAATGTTCAGGTGCTCTACAATCCCTTCCAAACGGGCGATAACCGCCGCACCTTTTTCCTCCTGCGTCTGCGCATTCCCCCCGAAACAGCGGTCGTACACCGCGGAGAGTCGGTCCCGGCAGGCGGGCTCGTTAAACCGCATCACGGGAGCCAGCATAATTGCGTTGGATACGCCGTGGGCGATATGGTATTTGCCGCCCAAGGGATAGCTCAGGGCGTGGACGGCGGTGGTGCCCGCGGCGGTGATGGCAATTCCGGCATAGAAGCTGGCAATCTGCATTTGCCTCTTGGCGTCTATGGCCTCGGGATCGTCGCAAGCCCGCTCGATGTTGCCCAGAATCATCTCCAGCGCACCCATGGCGTAAAGGTCGCTGAAAGGGTTGGCCTTGTTGCCGGTGAAGCACTCAATGGCGTGGGCCAGAGCGTCCACCCCTGTGGCTGCCGCGATTTTCCGAGGAAGCTTGCGAATCATCTCCGCGTCAAGAATCACATAATCTGCGATCATTTCGGCGTTGACGATACCGATTTTCAGCTGTTTTTCCGGAACGGCCACAATGGCGTTAGGGGTTGCCTCGGAGCCGGTTCCGGCAGTGGTGGGGATCATGAGTGTCTTTATGCACTTGTGCGCCCGGCCGGGTGTCTCCAGCAGTTCCTGTACGCCGTATTCATCGGTCATCAGGATGCCGGCAAGCTTGGCAGTGTCCATGACACTACCGCCGCCCACGGCCATAATGAAGTCTGCACCGCTGGTCTTACACTGGTCTACCAGCTTCTGGGCCTCCAGATAGGACGGCTCCGCCGGCAGATCATCCAGCAGTATGGTCTCCACGTCGGCTTTGCGGACCTGAGACATAGGCAGCTCCAAAAGGCCCGCGTCCTCTATCCCCTTGTCGGTAAACACCGCCAGACGGCGGACGGCATTTTCAGCCAGAATCGCCGGAATGTTTTCCAGTGCGTCCTCGCCGCTGAAGACGGCATGAGGCAGTTTCAAATTGTATTTTGTCAGCATAAGTGTTCCTTTCCCTGCTCAGTGATGCCTGTGAGGGCAGCCAGACTGCACAGCAGATCCGGTGCACCAAACCCACCAGATTTTGAAATGATATGAATGGATTTGCCTTGATAGGCAAAGGCAGATAACACGACACCAGGGGACAGCTCGCACACCGGCATCAGCTCCGTGACGCCCATCTCTCGCATCAGCGCCAGCAGCGTATCGCCGCCGGTGCACATCAGCGTGGCATTCAGGCCTCCGTCCACCATTCGCCGTGTCAGGGTTGCCAGTGCTGCCGAAATGCGCAGCCGTACCTGCTCTTTTGTCAGGCCATGGAGCCGTATAAATGCGTCGGTTTCCATGCCACCGTCCGAGTCGTTGGAATCTAGAATGCAGCAGCGGTTGCGGGCGGCGGTGTCCAGCCAGCTCCGCACTGTCTGTTCGCAGCGGGTGCTTTCCAGCCATAGGGGGTCCAGTTTTTCCAGAGGGCCCAGACAGAATCTTGAAAATCCGTTCAGCTCCGCTGTTTTCATTTGCTGTTGTGTCACGGGATTGATGCTGCCGCACACCACAAACAGCGCGGGGGTCAGCGGAGGGATTGCAGTCGGCTTGCCCCGCAGCTCCAGCAGCTCGTCCAGCACGGCGGCAAACCCGGCGCAGCCGGCAGATAAACGCAGGTTCTCCAGTGTCAGATCCCGGGCAATTTTCCACAGATCCTCGTCGGAATCCGCGTCGTAAAGCTGGATGCCCGGTTGACTCCACGTCCCGGTAGAGTCGGTTTTTAGATGCAGCACTACCGGGAGGGCCGTTTGAGCGGCGACGATTTTTGGAATGTCCGAAGAATGCACCGGCTCGAAGGGGTCTCGTCCAAAGACGCTTTGGGCTATAGGAATGCCATCCACATAATGAATACCGCCTCGGGTAATTCGCCCCATAACAGGGAAGGCCGGAACAAAGGCCATCCGATCCAGCTCCGCCGCGTCCATGGCAGCAGCCAACTCACTGCCGATGTTTCCCCGCAGGGCGGAGTCCGTCTTTTTATATATGTAAGGGATACCGGCGTTTCTGGCCTCCCGTACGGCTCGATACACCACAGCGTAGGCTTGGTCAGGGAGCAGATGCCGTGTTTCGGCGTTGAGCACCAGCACCTCCGTTCCATCGGGCATCTGAGAGAAATCGTACATTGGGGCTGTCTCCACCAGCGTTTTGGTACCGTATTCGGCGAACTGAACCCCGGTGTCCAGCGCGCCGGTAAAATCATCTGCAATTATAAACAACTTTATCATGTAGTCACCCAATCAAAGTTCATTTTTGAAACAATCTAAAAGCTTTCAATGTTTTATCTACGCAGTTTTGCAAGCTAACATTATATAATTTAACTTTTACGCTATTTTACAAGAGCTTTGCAGCATATGCAATCTTTTTTTTTAATAATATTGTTTATTTTTGAATCGTTACGAAAAATGATTGCATTATTTTTGTTGATTTGTTACAATATGTTCAAATACAAAACACATGGAGGCGCTTATGAAAAAGCAGTTGCGCGTACTGGGCATCGCGCCCTACGAGGGGATGAAAACTCTGATGTCCTCGCTGACGGGGGACTATCCGCAGATCGACCTGACGCTGTTTGTAGGCGATCTGGAGCAGGGGGTGGAAATTGCCCGAAGCAGCTTTCACGGTAATTACGACGTGGTAATTTCTCGCGGCGGCACGGCCAAGCTGTTGCGTCAGCTTTCCCTGCCGGTAATTGAGATCGAGGTCTCCATGTACGACATCCTGTGCGCCGTTAAGCTGGCGGATGGGGTAAGTAGCCGGACGGCCATAGTCTCTTTTGCCAACATCACGGAAAACGCCCGTCTGCTGTGCGATCTGCTGGGCTACGACATAGACATTTATACGATTGAATCCGCCGACATGGTAGAGCCCACTCTTTGTCGGCTGCAAAACGACAGCTATCAGGCTATTTTATGTGACATGATTGCCAACACCACGGCCAAGCGACTGGGACTGAATTCGTTCCTGATTACCTCCGGGCTGGATAGTATCCGCCAGGCCTTTGAGCGAGCACTAGACTTTGCCCGGAATCAGGAGCGCCTACGGGATGAAAATCAGTTCTTTCGTCAGGTCATTCAGGGGCAGATTGGACAAACCGTGGTGTTTGACGACGGTGGCGGATTATTTTTCTCCACTCTGGAAGAACCAGCGGCGGATGTTCTAGAGCTGCTGCGCCGGGAGATCCCGCTGATTCAAGGGGAGACTCAGCAGCGCATTACCCGCAATCTGAATGGAATGCTCTATTCTATCCGGGCCCAGCGCATTACGGCAGGAAGCCTGTCCTGCACAGCGTTTTTCTTCGCCGCTCGCAAGTCACCCATTTCCTCAGGACAGATGGGGATTCGCTTCTTGACCAGTACGGAGGCGGAGAATGCGTTTTACAACAGCATTTTCAGCTTTGCAGGTACCGTGGGCGACCAGCAGAGCGAAATTACTCGGGTGAATCAAAGCACCGCGCCGATCATGGTGGCTGGGGAAGACGGCACCGGCAAGGAACCTTTAGTCAGCGTGATCTACCTGCGCAGTTCTTTTAAAAACAATCCTCTGGTATCCGTCAACTGCAGTCTGCTCAATGAAAAAAGCTGGGTGTTTTTGTTGGAGCACCACAATTCCCCTCTGGCGGATGAGGTAACCGCCCTGTTCTTTTCCAGCGTGGTTGTGCTGGCGGTGCAGCGTCGGCGCCAGCTGCTGGCGGCTTTGTCGGAAATGGAGGTGTGCCGACGCAATCGTGTAATTTTCTCCTGTGTGTGCCAGCCGGGGGAGTTCATTACACCAGCTGGAGCGGAAATTATGGACAAGCTGTGCTGCCTGTCGCTGTATCTGTCGCCGCTGCGCAGCCAGTCCGACCGAATTCCTCCGATGGTGAATCTGACTCTAAGCCATCTGAACGTAGAGCTGGCACACCAGATTGTAGGTGCGGAGCCGGAGGCCATGGATATGCTCAAAAGTTTTTCCTGGCCATACAATTACACCCAATTCCGCCGTGTCATCGGGGAGTTGGCGGTCACTGCCGAGGGGCAGATTATCACCACCGAGAGTGTCCGGAGCCTTCTGAAAAATGAACGGCATGTAGGCGCATTTTCAGCGGGCGCAGAGAACGCGGCCACTCCGCTGGATCTGAACCGCACGCTGGATGAGATCAGCCGGGACGTGGCACTGCGCGTATTGGAAGAAACAGGCGGAAACCAGACATCCGCCGCCAAGAGACTCGGCATCAGCCGAACAACGCTTTGGCGTCTGACGCGGAATGTATAGTTTGTATGCTTATGTGGATAAAGCTTATTGAAGTTTAAAAAGTGACTACCCCATAGTGCTTCTGTATCCGATAAACAAAAATATAAAATGGGCCTGATAAACAGGCCCATAACTTGCATAATTCTTAGTCAGTTTGTATTCAGACTTCAGAAAGGAACTGAAGGGAAGCCTCCACATTTATCAAAAAGGTAGGGGGGTGCGGACGAAAAGTTATTATGCCAGATTAAAAGAACTGTATCGGCAAAGTAAACCCCACCATTTTACAAGACGACATGTTTTTAGCCGCTTTTTGTACAGATGGAAGTTTCTACCGCGCACTTGATTCGGCCTCTGTGCGTAACCGGAACCAGTTAATAAATTATATGATATGCTGGCTTCTCTATACTTTACAGTGTTTTATATAATGCCCATCTCTGAAAAGCTTTGCACTGCAACGCATTCGCGATTATTCAGTGGACATTACATAACGTGTACTTTAGGTTAAGGTTTTTTATTTGGCAGAGTTTTTTTAGGAGCTTTTTAATAACAGTGATTATAAATACCTGTCAAACAAAAAATGCTTGAAAACCACTCGTTTGTGGTTTTCAAGCATTTTTTGGTGCGGGCATGGGGACTCGAACCCCAACACATTGCTGCACGAGAACCTAAATCTCGCATGTCTACCAATTCCATCATGCCCGCGTATATGAGCGGCGAACCGCTTTTTAAATACCGCCGCCTGCGGCAGAGAACAGCGGGCGCAAGCACCGCTTGAAACCGACCTGCTGTTCAGTGGATATTCTACCACGATTCCGCCTCTTGAACAATAGGCAAATTTGCCGTATACTAAACAGGAAAGACTTCCGCTCTCACCCATTTGAGAGAAGAAAAGAGGTACGCCATGTCTACGCCCCGTATCGCCGCCATCCACGACCTGTCTGGCTTTGGACGGTGCTCCCTTACCGTGGCACTGCCCATCTTGTCCGCCATGGGGGCCCAATGCTGCCCGCTGCCCACCGCCTTTCTCTCCACCCACACCGGCGGCTTTCAAGGCTTTACCTTCCTGGACATGACCGACGAGATGACCCTCGCCGCCGCCCACTGGAAGTCTCTGGATCTGCGGTTTGACGCAATTTACAGCGGTTTTTTGGGCAGCGCCCGCCAAATCGGCGTGGTGGAGGAGTTTTTTTACGACTTCCGCCAGCCCGATACCCTGACGGTGGTGGACCCCGTGATGGGGGACCACGGCATGGTCTATAAGACCTACACCCCCGAAATGTGCGACGGAATGGCCCGACTGGCCCTCCTTGCCGACGTGATTACCCCCAACCTCACCGAGGCGGCGCTGCTGCTGAAGCTGCCCTTTGGTGAACTTCCTTCCCCCCGGGAGACGGTGGAACGTCTGAGTCTGAACGGAAAGCGCTCCGTGGTGCTCACCGGCGTGTCCATGTCGCCGGGAATGACGGGAGCCATGTGCTTTGACGCAAAAACCGGGCGGGCCGAGCCGGTCCAGACCGACTTTGTGGCCCACGAATTTCACGGCACCGGGGATGTGTTTGCCTCTGTTCTCACCGGAGCGCTGGTGCGGGGGAAATCGCTGACTGCCGCGGCCATGCTGGCGGCCAAGTTTGTCCGGGCCTGCGCGGAGCGAACCGCCGCCGCCGAGCTTCCCATGCGAGAGGGCGTGGAATTTGAGCCGCTTTTGGGATACCTCACGGAGGAAGTGCAATGAGCGCAGTGCGCCTTCCTTCCTCTCTGCGGGTCAACGCGGCGTATTTTATGCTCCAGATCTGGTTCTGGGGCATGATGGCCGCTTTTACCGGATATCAGACGGCCATCGTCCTTGGACGGGGCTTTTCCAGCGGACAGGCCGGGGTGTTCATCGCGCTGGGCTGCCTTGCGGGCATCTTTTCCCAGCCGCTTCTGGGCGCTTGGGCCGATCGGCATCCAAACGTGCCATTGAAGCACCTGTTTGGCGCATGCATGCTGCTGGCACTGGCGGTCCACGGTGTATTCTATTTTACCCGCCCCGGCTTTTTTTGCACCGCTCTGATTTTTCTGGCACTGGGGGCATTGGAGACAAATTCCTATCCCCTGATTGACTCCATGTCCATGCAGTTTTTAAACGCGGGCGTGAATGTGCGGTACAGTTTGGGTCGGGGACTGGGGGCCTTTTCCTACGCCGGGATATCCATTCTGGTGGGACGGCAGGCCCAGCGCTTCGGCGTGGAGTCCGCTCTGACCACCCACGCAGCGCTGGTGCTGCTGATTTTGTTGGCTCTGGCCGTCTTTCCCGCCTTTCCCAGATCCACCGGACCGGAGGGGCCCAGAACAAAGCCTCACTCCCCGCTGTACATTTTAAAGCACAACCCGGCGTTTACCGCCATGCTGGGGGCCGGCTTTTTCGGCCTGATGGCCGTCATGCCCATCGTGAATTTTCTTGTGAATCTGGTGGAGAACCGGGGCGGCAACAGCGGCGATCTCGGCCTTGCACTGTTCCTTATGGCTGCGTCGGAGCTTCCGGGGGCCATTTTGTTTCAGTGGCTGTGGAAACGCGTGGGTATTGAAAAGGTAATGCTTGCCTCAGTCATTTTTATGGCGGCAAAACCGCTGCTCTTTTTCCTGTGCGGCGATTTGCGGCTGCTTCTGCTTTTGCAGCCGATTCAAATGCTGGGATACGGGCTGTTTAATCCCGGCAATGTCTACTTTGCAAACGAAAACGTGCTGCCGGAGGACCGGGTGCAGGGGCAGTCCTTGAAAATGGTGGCAACCAACGGCCTGAGCGGCGTGGTGGGCAACCTGATTGCCGGTGGCATGATCGACGGGGCCGGGGTGAACGCCATGCTGCTGTTTTGCTTTTTCAGCGGCGGGGTCGGAATTTGTCTGGCGGTGCTCTCCCTGTGGCTGCGGAAGCGGCAAAAGCTTGCCTGATTTTCCCGCGCTTTGAAGCGCAATACGGCAGCAATACAATACGAGCGCCCGTCGGGGCGGAAAGGAACGAAACATGAATTGTACGTTTAGAAAACGGCTGGGGGCGTCGGCACTGGCGCTGACCTTGGCAATGAGTCTGGTTTTGCCCGCCGCAGCAGCGTCCTCCACACTGTCCGCAGAGCGGCAGGCTGCGGATTCGGCAGCCGTCGAAGCCGCCCAGAAATACGGGCTGGCAGACAGTATTTCCTATGCGCTGTGGGACGAAGGTAAGCTTTCCTACACCGCTGTTCTGGGCGGAGACAAAACGCCCACTAATTCCCTACCTACCTTTGCTTCCACGAGTCGGGATCTTTACGGCATCGGCTCCATCAGCAAAATTTACACCACCGTGGCGGTGATGAAGCTGGTAGAAGCCGGGAAAATCAATTTGGATTCCCCTGTGACAGCCTACTTAAAGAACTTTAAAATGGCGGATTCCCGCTATACAAAAATTACGGTGCGGATGCTGCTGAACCACTCCTCGGGCCTTGCGGGAACCTCCTTGGGCAACGCGTTTCTGTTTAACGATGACGACCAGCAGGCAACAACCGACCTTTTGCAGCGTCTTTCCACCCAAAAGCTGAAGGCCGACCCCGGCGCCTTTTCCGCCTACTGCAACGACGGGTTTACCCTTGCGGAGCTGATTGTGGAGGCCGTTTCCGGCAAGGACTTTATGGACTATGTGCGCGCTGAAATTTTGTCTCCTCTGGGGCTGAAAATGACCTTTGCCCCGCAGGATTCGTTCCCTAAGAGCATTTTGGCTCCCACCTATGCCTCTGCCGGCGATTCACGGGAGCTGCCCGCCGAATCCCTTGGCATCGTGGGCGCTGGAGGGCTGTACGCCACGGCCGGTAACTTGGCTTCTTTCGGCGGCGCACTTACGGGAACGTCTCTGCTCTCCGCCAAATCCACCACCGCCATGGCCGCGCCGGAATACGACCGGGGCATCTGGCCTGACGAGCCTTTGGGCCTCGTAAGCTTTGGCCTCGGCTGGGACGCGGTGGAGTTTGCTCCCTTTGCCCAAAACGGCATCCAGTGCCTTGTAAAAGGCGGGGACACCCTGCGCTATCACGCGGCGCTGCTGGTCCTGCCGGAGTACAATCTGGCAGCGGCAGTGGTTTCCGCCGGAGGCGTGTCGGTTTACAATGAGCTTGCCGCCGCCCAGCTTTTGATCAGCGCCTTGAAGGAAAAGGGCGTGGAAGTGGACGAGACGGCCCCCACGCTTCCCGCCGCGACTGCCGCCGCCATGCCCCAGTCGCTGGTGAAGGAGTCCGGGTACTACGGAACCACCAGCCAGCAGGTGCAGATCACCGTTTCCGCTGACGGAAAGCTGGTTCTCCGCCAGATGACCCTTGCGGGCGCTCCGGATCAAACCCTGACCTATTACAGCGACGGCTCCTTCCGCGATGAGAACAACCTTGTGGCGGTGAAGCTGGCGCGAGAGAGCAACGGCTATACCTATCTCTATCAGCAAAACTACACGCCCCTTCCCGGGCTGGGGATTCTGCCCACCAGCGACTATCTGCTGGTGAAGATGCCGGAAAATACCGTCTCCGCCGAAACCCGGACCGCATGGGATGCGCTGCTGACGATGAATGCGGTGCCCTTGGCGGAAAAGTATACCTCCCAGCTATATCTGGCCCTGTCGGATTCCGCTCAATCTGCCGCCGCACAGCGGGGCGCCAAAAGCGTTCCGGGCTACGTGGGTGGATATCGCATTGCCAGTCCCACGGAGCTGGTGTACGACCTGCCCATCGGCCGGGACGCCAACAACATGACGGTGGAGGGAAATCTCCTGTGGATCGGCAATGCGCCCTATCTAATGGATAGCGGCCTGAAAAATCTTTTCACCGGAACCGGCGCGGCCTATTCCACGATTCAATTCGACGGCTATGCTCGGTGGTATACGGTGGGGGAGAAGGACGCAGGAAAAACCATGACCGTCACCCTGCCCGAAAACGCGGGCTTCTATGTCTACGACGCTAAGGGCAGCGTGGTTGCTTCCTCCTTCCTGTGGGACGACGGCTCCGTGAAGCTGCCCGAGGGCGGATTGGTCGCATTCATGGGCGACGCAGGGGCAAGGTTCCATCTCTCCTTTGCCTCCTGACGGAAAAAACGATTGCCGCGGCCCTAATTTGGGGCCGCGGCTTTTGCTTTAAACGGGATGGAAATGTAAATTCTTTACTTTCTTTCTTGTGCAGGCCACCAAAAATAGGGGTCTTGACAAATCCGGCGTTGTGCTAACCGTCAAATCATTGTATAATGCTTTTAACGGCCATACTACGCATTTCATAGCGTATGGAGCGATTTTTCGGGTTTTCTGCCCAAGCAACAAATCGAAGGGAGTACAAAACATATGACTGCAAAGGACATTCGCAATATCTGCCTGCTGGGCCACGGCGGAAACGGCAAGACCTCTCTGGTAGAGTCCATGCTGTATCTCACCGGCGGCACGGATCGTCTCGGTAAGGTGACCGATGGAAATACGACCTGCGACTATGATCCCGAAGAGATTAAGCGGAAAATTACGATCTCTTTAAGCATCGCTCCCATCGAATTCAAGGACGTGAAGATCAATGTGATCGACACTCCGGGTTATTTTGATTTTTCCGGCGAGGTGCTGGAGGCTCTCCGCGTGGCGGATGCCGGCATCATCGTCTGTTCCGCCAAAGGCGGCATTTCCGTGGGCACCGAAAAGGCGTGGAAATATCTTCAGGAGCGGAATATGCCCCGGGCGATTTACATTTCCAAAACCGACGAGGAGGGCGGCGACTTTAATGGCGCTTGGGAATCCCTCCGTGAAAAATTTGGCCGGGCCGTGTGCCCCACCATGATGCCCATGTGGGACGAGAACAAGAAAATCGAAGCGCTGATCGACGTGGTTTACAAGAAGGCCTATGCCTTAAAGCCCGACGGACGCAGGGAGGAAATCCCCATTCCCGCCGACAAGGCGGAGGTGGTGGAGAACTTCTACCAGCAGCTTTGCGAGTCCGTGGCCGAAACCAGCGAGGAAAAGATGGAGAAATTCTTCAATGGCGACCCCTTCACGCAGGAGGAGTTGTTGGAGGGCCTCCACGCAGGCGTGCGGGATTTAATTCTCTGCCCGGTCATGTGCGGCAGCGCCTTTTCCGGCATGGGCACGCAGACCGTGCTGGACACGGTGGCAAAGCTGTTTCCCAACCCGGTGGAAATCCCCAACCGCAAGGGTACCGATGACGACGGCAATCAGGTGGAAATTGACCTGACGGAAACCGGCGACCCCTATGCCTTTGTTTTCAAGACTACCTCCGACCAGTATGGCCGGTACTCGTATTTCAAGGTGATTTCCGGCAAGGTCACGGCGGATATGACACTGACCAACGCCCGCACCGGCGAGGCCATGAAGCTGGGCCACCTGTACACCATGAAGGGCAAAAAGGCTGTGGAGGTCAAGGAGGTCTGCTGCGGCGACATTGCGGCGGCGGCCAAAATGGAGAAGGTGAAAACCGGGGATACCCTGTGCGCCGCCAAGCGGGTGGTGAATCTGACCGGCATTCCGTTCCCCATTCCCTGCTATGCGCAGGCCATCGCCCCCAAGACCCGGGGGCAGGACGACAAGGTGGCCGGCGGCCTTTTCAAGCTGGGCGAGGAGGATTTGACCTTCTCCCTCACCAACAACGCCGAGACGCACCAGTTGGTTCTCTCCGGCACCGGCGACATTCAGTTAGATGTGCTGCGGGCCAAGCTCCAGTCCCGCTTCGGCGTGGAAACCGTGCTTTCCCCCGCCCGTGTGGCATATCGTGAGAAAATTCGCAAGACCGTGAAGGTGCAGGGCCGCCATAAGAAGCAGTCCGGCGGACACGGCCAGTTTGGCGACGTGTGGATTGAGTTTGCGCCTCAGAGCGAGAGCGAGGAGATGGTGTTCGCCGAAAATGTGTTCGGCGGCTCCGTGCCGAGAAACTTCTTCCCGGCTGTTGAAAAGGGCCTGCGGGAAAGCTGCATCCACGGCCCGCTTGCGGGTTACCCCGTGGTATTTTTGAAGGCCACGCTGGTGGACGGCTCCTATCACCCGGTGGACTCCTCCGAAATGGCGTTTAAAACCGCTGCCAGTCTTGCATTCAAGGCCGGTCTGGAGCAGGCGAACCCCGTGCTTCTGGAGCCCATCGGCGAGCTGCACGTCTTTGTACCCGACAACTTCACCGGCGACGTGATGGGCGATCTCAACAAGCGCCGGGGCCGCGTCCTTGGCACCAACCCTATGGGGGACGGAGAGACGGAGGTTGTAGCCGAGGTCCCCATGGGCGAAATGGGCACCTATGCCATTGACCTGCGGTCCATGACCCAGAGCCGCGCCCGCTTCACGCTGGACTTCACCCGGTATGAGGACTGTCCTCCCGCCGCGCAGGAGAAGGCCATTGCCGAGGCAAAGGCCCTTGCCGCCGCGGAGTAATTCTTCCGCCGAATACAAAACCAACCGCCCCGGCCAATAGGCCGGGGCGGTTCTTTACAGGAAAAAGCAGGCCCCCGGCAATCTCCCGAGGGCCTGCTTACTCTTAAATATGGAAAGGGAGCTTACTTGCCGAAGTATCTGTTCAGCAGACCGGCAAAAGCCTTGCCATGACGGGCCTCGTCACGAGCCATCTCGTGGACGGTGTCGTGAATGGCGTCCAGATTATACTGCTTAGCAAGCTTCGCCAGTTCAAACTTGCCCATGGTGGCGCCGTTCTCGGCCTCCACGCGCATCTCCAGATTCTTCTTGGAGGAATCGGTGACGACCTCGCCCAGCAATTCCGCAAATCTGGCGGCGTGCTCAGCCTCTTCCAGACCGGCCTTGTGCCAATAGTCGCCGATTTCGGGATAGCCCTCACGATAGGCGGCCCGGCTCATCGCCAGATACATGCCCACCTCGGTGCACTCACCGGTGAAGTTGGCCCGCAGACCCTCCACAATCTCATTCTGAACCTCAACAGGCACATTGTCCCCAAAGGACTTGCCCACGCCGATCACATGCTCGGCAGCCCAAACCATTTCACCCTTCTGCTCGATAAACTTAGAAGCAGGAGCGCCGCACTGGGGGCACTTCTCGGGGGGATTCTCGCCTTCAAATACATATCCGCAGATAGAACAAACCCATTTCTTCATATGATATTTCCTCCTTATAACCCGGCGTGCCATGCGCCGGCTTTTGGCTGACAGTTGTTTCTTGCTGTCTATGATATGAGTATATACGAATACGCTCATGTGTTAAGTTGCATATGCAACTTTAAAGAAATTTACTATTTTTTCAATTCATCGCAGAGCCGGTCGGCAAATTCCACCGCGCGGTCGGCCTTTTCCCCGTCCATAAATGGCACATCATAGCCCAGATGCCGCTCCGCCAGCATTCCCAGATACTTTAGCCGGGAGTGCTTGCAATAGCGCCGCATACCGGCCTCCCATAGGTCGGCCCCTTTTTCCAGAGCATAGCCGCAGGTGGTCACCAGCGCCATGGACTTCCCCGCCCAGAGGGACGGACCCTTGGTCTCGCCGTAATACTTGTTCATGCCGTATACCAGCCGGTCCAGCACCGCCTTCATAGGCGGGGTGCAATACCACGCGTAAATGGGCGACGCCAAAACCAGCAAATCGCAGGAGAGGACAGCGTCAAAAATCTCCTGCATGTCGTCCCGCTGTACACAGCCAAAGATGGTCCAGTCCTTTTGACAGGCACGGCAGGCGGTGCAAGGCCTTAAATCCTTTTCCCGGAGTGAAATCGTTTGGCAGCAATGGCCCCGCTCCTCCAGCCTTTGTGCAAATGGGACCAGAAGAGCGTTGGTATTGCTCTTTTCCCTTGGACTTCCTTGCAAAATACAAACCTCCACGCCTATCCCTCCTCTTTCATGCGCATCCGGCAGAAAAACCGATGGCCGCTTGTGCAGCCATCGGTTTATGTTACTCATGAGACTGTAACCGCTTACAGCTCTTTTTTCCAGAGGCCGTGCAGATTGCAGTATTCATAAGCTGCCAGAGCCTTTTCGCCGTTCAGGCAGAACGTGGCCTCGGGCGCATCGCCGGGCTTAAACTCGTGACGCAGAGCGCCATGCTCGGTCATCAGATAAACCCACTGGATATAATGCTCCTCAAGCATGGGGTGTGCCACCGCGCCAACGGCGACCTTCACGGTATCCCCTTCCACAGTGACGACAGGGACGTGCTTCTCCTGGCTGGCGTCAACGGTGTTGGCCTTCAACTCCACCATGGGGTCGCCGCAGCAGACCAGTTGTCCGCCGCCCGTGTGAACCATCTCCACCAGATTGCCGCAATGCTTGCAAATGTAAAATTTCAGTTCGCTCATAATATGTGCTCCTTTCCATATTTCCCTTAATGTCCGCTTCGCGTTAAAAATCGCGGAGGGCGGGTCCTTTTCCCGAGCTTTTCAGCTCTGCTTCCTGTGGGCGAAAGGTAATCTGAGCCCAATGTGTCCCTGGCTTTGGGACGGCCCCCGAGCACTCGCGCCCATGCCTGTGTTTCCATTAGCATAGCATTGCGCAAATGGGAAGTCAATACGCTTTTTGCCTCAAGCGAACATTAATTACGTCCCCTCAGAACAGATAAATCAGGCCCTTTGCGGCCCTTCTTAATAAAATAATTCTAAAATTTTTTTATAGAGAAACGGTTCTTTTTCAGATGGCATCGCATAACTTTCGGACCTGTCTCCTCGTCACGCGTCAGGCCAAGATTCAGACATTGGGCCGCAGTCTTCCAAGGAACTATAGAGATCGTCAATTTCCGTTTGCGCATCAATTAGCAGATGCTCGGAATTGACTGCCAATTCTTTTGCCTGACGGGGCAGGTATGTCGCACCAGCAATTTTTGCGGCAATTTTGGATAGTTTAAGCTCCAAACGCCTGTATGTGATGTTTGTCTGACTTTCTTTCATGTTACCCTCCCGCCTTTATTTGCACCGCTTCTGGTTATATTGAAATATAACCAGAAGTAGTTATACTGTCAATACCAATAAAGGTGGTGTTACTGTGTTTGAGATTGACAGGCAATATGCGAACGCAAACGTACCCCGGACGATTCGTTTTACTGAAAAGCTTTTTGAGGACCTGAGCAGCACGGCGGAGGAGACCGGCATTTCCTTTAATATGCTGGTGCTACAATGCTGCCGGTATGCTTTGGACCATCGCAAGCAAAGCGATGAGGAACCTTCAAAATAAACAGCAGCAATTTTTTCTTGTGGCATTCACGAATGAAACCGCCCCCGCGCCAATTGGCGCGGGGGCGGTTTCGGCGTTTCAGGGACGAGCAGGGAAGCGTGCTTTCTGCATACGGAACCTTTTTTGATTGGCAGGGTTTTATTTTCCTTCTCCATAACATCTACAAATCTTTTCGCTATGCTTTGGCCCAAGGGTGAAAAGAGGGTGTTTATGAAAGCAGGGATAAAAGCCGAAAAATTGCATATTGACGGTATGTCTTGCGTGAACTGTCAAAACAAGGTTGAAAAAAAGCTGAGAGGTACTCCGGGCGTTCAAACAGCGGACGTGAGCTACGCCGCCGGAACGGCGAAAGTCACCTACGACGCGGACGTAATTTCCGTTGAGAAGCTTGCCGCAATCATTCAAAAGCTTGGGTATCAGGTGGTTGCGGGCCACCGGGATCAAAACGGAAACGCAGCGCGCTCCGCCGGGCTTCTGCTGGTGATTGCCTCGCTCTATCTGCTATTGGAGCACTTTGGCTTTCTGAATCTGCTTGTGCCCAGCCAACTGGCAGAAGCAAATATGGAATACGGAATGCTGTTTGTTATCGGACTGATTACCTCTGTCCACTGCGTGGCCATGTGCGGCGGCATCAACCTTTCCCAATGCATTCCCAAAAGCGATGCGCCGGAGAGTGAGGGGCGCTTTTCCTCGCTCAGGCCCGCCTTTTTATATAACCTCGGACGGGTAATTTCCTACACTGCCGTGGGCTTTGTGGTGGGGGCGCTTGGCTCCATCGTCACCTTTTCGCCTGCCGCGCAGGGCGTTTTGAAGCTGATTGCCGGCGGGTTCATGGTTTTGATGGGCTTCAATATGCTGGGTATTTTCCCGTCACTGAGAGCACTGACTCCGCGCATGCCAAAGCAAATCGCCCAGCGGATTGATTCAGAAAAAGCCAAGAGCGGAAGCCCGCTTGTGGTAGGCCTGCTCAACGGTCTGATGCCCTGCGGCCCCTTGCAGGCCATGCAGATTTATGCCCTTTCCACCGGAAATGCCTTTGCGGGCGCGCTGTCCATGCTTCTGTTCAGTCTGGGCACGGTACCGCTGATGTTCGGTCTTGGTGCGCTCAGTTCCGCTTTGGGCAGACGGTTCACCAAAAAGGTGATGACGGTGGGGGCCGTGCTGGTGGCAGTGTTGGGCCTGTCCATGCTTTCTCAGGGCTGGAGCCTGTCCGGCTTTTCCACGGGCCAAACCGCCGCCCTGCAAGGGGGGGCCGCCGTGTCCGGTCCCGTTCTGGAGAATGGGGTTCAGGTGGTCCGAAGTACCCTTTCGCCTGGGCAATACCCGCAAATCACCGTTTGGGCCGGAACGCCCGTCAAATGGATTATTGACGCACCCAAGGGCAGCATCAACGGCTGCAACAACCGAATTTTTATTCAGGAATACGGCGTGGAGCACTCTTTTAAAACCGGGGAAAACGTCATTACCTTTACGCCGGAGGAGACTGGTACCTTTGGGTATAGCTGCTGGATGGGGATGATTCGCAGCAGCATTACCGTGGCAGAGCCGGGGACGGAGATTGAACCGCCGTCCGCCGGTACTTCTCAGGGCTCCATCCTTGGCGCACCGGGGTATTTCTCCGGCCCGTCCTGCTGTGGCTGACCATTGCGGGGCTCACAGCAAAGCACGCCGGAGCACGGAAAAGGCAGACGCATCACCAAGGGCGGCAGGCTGCATTCCCGATCTTTTACCAGACCGCCACAAATCAAAACAACTGCTGCATTTCAGTTCCCACGGGCGGCATGCAGCATTTCAAAATTACAAGGAGGAACAAAACAATGCTTATTCAGGTAAAACCCCACGGAAAGGCCAAATGGAAGACCGCGGGGGCTTTCGTATTTGCCCTTGCATCCACCCTTGCTCTGGCCGCCTGCTCCGGCGGGACCGACGGGGACGCCACCCCGCAGACGTCCTCGAGCAGCGGGGAGGACCTTGTCATTAGTCTGGAGGACATTACGGATCAGGCCTCCTTTTACCCAACAGAGGTCAACGGAACCGCCATGGAGGTCATCGCCGTGAAGGCGCCGGACGGCACCATCCGCACCGCTTTCAACACCTGTCAGGTCTGCTATGATTCCGGGCGGGGATATTACGAGCAGTCGGGCGACAAGCTGGTGTGCCAAAACTGCGGCAACCAGTTTACCATGGACCGGGTTGAGGTTGAGGCAGGAGGCTGCAATCCCTGGCCGATTATGGATGGGAACAAAACCGTGACGGAGGACTCCATTACCATTTCCAATGATTTTCTGAATGAGTCAGCGCAGATTTTTAAAAACTGGAAGGTGGAATACTAACAGGGATACAAAGCTGGGGGGAATTTGCCGCAGAGATGGGAAACCGGCGCTTCGTATCCGGGATTGGGGATTTTCCCAGAGCAAACGCAGCGCGGTCGCCAAACCGGCAGCCCACACCGTTTTGGTTGCAATTGGTCAATCCCGGGTATATCATGGAGACAGCCAAACCCCGCGGCAGGAGGACATCTGGCGGGCATTGCGTAAAAAACGGGAACCGCAATTCCTCGCGGTTTCCGTTTCTCCGTCCGGGTACAGGGGGACAAATTTCACGACAGGGCAGGTGCCGCGTATGACAAAGGACAGCAAAAACATTCTGGTGGTGGACGACGAGCCGAAAATCTTGGAGGCCGTGGCCTCCTTCTTAAAAAGCAAGGGCTTTTCCGTTTACACCGCCCAAACCGGCACGCAGGCACTGGAGCTTTTTGACCGGATGAACGTGGCGCTGGTGGTGCTGGACCTCATGATGCCCGACATGACAGGGGAAGAGGTCTGCCGGATTCTACGGAAAAAATCCCGGGTCCCCATTGTCATGCTGACGGCAAAGGCGCAGGAAAACGACCAGTTGGAGGGGCTTGGGCTGGGTGCGGACGACTAGATCACAAAACCGTTTAGTCTGAAGGTGTTGTGCGCCCGGATTGAAGCCCTGCTGCGCCGCGCCGGGGACGACCTGATTCCCCTGACCATGAAAAATTCATGGAATGACGGAGATTTGTATGTGGATTTTGAGCAGAATGTCATCCGAAAACAGGGAACGCCTGTCAGCCTGACCCCCAACGAACTGAAAATTTTATCCGCACTGGTGAAGTATCCCGGAAAGGTGTTTACCCGGGCCGAGCTAATCACCCTTGCTCTGGGCGACGAATTTGACGGCTATGACCGGGCCATTGACAGTCATATGAAAAATCTCCGGCAAAAAATAGAGGACGATCCCCGTTCGCCCGCATACATTCTCACAGTGCACGGGCTGGGTTATAAATTCGGGGGGGAATGATATGCGCAGACTGAAAGGGCAACTATCCCTGACCATGGCGCTGATCGTGCTGTTTACCGTGGCGGTCATCAGCCTGCTGTCTAACATTCTGATCGCCGGGGAATTTGAAAAATATATCGGGGCGCAGCAAAAGGAAAAGGCCGACGACATGATTTCCAATTTCAGCGGCCAGTATGACGGACTGACGGAGCAATGGAACGAGGAATATCTGCATGGCGCGGGGATGTACGCTCTGTATGACGGTTATATTGTCAAGGTCTACGACCGAGAGGGCGCGATTGTCTGGGACGCGGAAAATCATGACATGTCTGCGTGCCATCAGGTGATGACGGAAATTTCCGCGCGGATGAAAAAATGGCGGCCCGACATGCAGGGCGCGTTTGCCGCTCACGACTATCCTCTGACCCAAAACGAGCAGGCGGTTGGCTCTCTCTCCATCAGTTATTACGGCCCATACTTTTTAAGCGACAGCGACTTCCGCTTTCTGGGCGCGCTCAACACGGTGCTGGTTGCCGTGGGGCTGGCCTCGCTGTGCGCGGCTCTACTTGTCAGCGGCGTCTTGGCAAGGCGCATCGCCCGCCCGATTATCAGAACCGGGTATATCGCAAAGCAGATTTCTCAGGGTGACTATTCCGCCCGCTTCGAGGGCAACACGGGAACTCTGGAGCTGGACGAGCTGACCGCCGCCATCAACCATCTTTCCGACCGGCTGGCGGGACAGGAGCGAATGCGAAAACAGCTTACCGCTGACGTTGCCCACGAGCTGCGCACCCCGCTCACCACGCTTTCCTCCCATCTTGAAATGATGATTGAGGGCGTGTGGGAGCCCAGCGCCGAGCGGCTGCAAAGCTGCTATGAGGAGATTGGCCGCCTTTCTGGCCTTGTGGCGGATTTGGAGCGGCTGGAGGAAATGGAGCACGAAAATCTTGCCCTCCATAAAACCCGGGTGGACCTTATGGAGGTTGTCCGCACCGTATGCGCCAGCTTTGCGGCGGACTTTAAAAAGAAGAACCTGTCTTTGACGGTGGAGGGCGGCTCCTCCATTCTGGAGGCCGACCGGGACAAGCTGTGTCAGGTGATGGTAAATTTGCTTTCCAACGCCGTGAAATACACCGGAGCCCACGGGCACATCCGCATCAGTGTGAAGGACGGCGAGGACCACGCCACTCTGACCGTGGAGGACGACGGTATCGGCATCCCTCCGCAGGAGCTGTCCCTTATATTTGAGCGGCTTTACCGCACCGACAAATCCCGAAACCGGGAATCCGGCGGCGCGGGAATCGGCCTTGCGATTGTAAAGTCCATTGCGCTGGCCCACGGAGGAACCGTCCGGGCGGAGAGCCGAGGAGAGCAGGGAAGCCGGTTTATCATGACCCTGCCAAAGCTGTAAAGCAGAAAAAGGACGTGCCGTCGGCTTTTGCCGACGGCACGTCCTTTAAGCTTCATGGGATTCCGCAGCGCGGGGTATGTTGTCAATCCGCCATCTTGTGGAAGAACACCATATATTCGTCCACAATCTTCTGGAAAAACTCCACCGTGCGCTCCACGATATTTCCCTGTTCGTCCAAAAGGCCCGGAACGCTGCCAATATAAGCCTCCGGCTGCTGCAAAACGGGAACGTCCACGCATACCAGCGTCTGGCGCAGGTGATGGTTGGCTCCAAAGCCGCCCACAGGACCCACAGAGCCGCTGACCACCAGGCCGGGCTTCTTCGGCCACACGCTCTCGCCATAGGGGCGGGAGCCAACGTCCAGCGCGTTTTTCATCGCCGCGGGCATGGAGCGGTTGTATTCCGGCGTGAAAAAGAAAACGCCGTCCACTGTTTTTACCGTTTCTCTAAATGCGGTCCATTCCGTGGGGACCTTTCCCGCCGCATCCAAATCCTCATTGTAAAGCGGCAGATTGCCGATTTCGATAAACACCGCTTCAAAGCCCTCCGGCAGCAAAGCGGCAAACTGCTTGGCAATCTTCTTGTTGTAGGAATCGGCCCGCAGGCTTCCGACGATAAACCCGATCTTTCTTGCCATGTTGTGTTCCTCCTTTATCAGATAAGCAGTCCTGTATTTTCAGCATTGCATGCCATTATTATACAGAATGCCTACGGACAATGCAATAGGCGGGCAAGCGCCGATACCGTCTGCATAGCAGATAATATCGGCGCTTGCCTTTACAATATTCCGGGATGGAAAAAGAGGGGCGTCGTAATGTTCGGGCAATTTAAGAAATTCTTACTCGCCCCAATAGCTTTGCGCCAGCCGCTGGCCCTGATCGATCTTGGCCCACTGCTCGGCCTCGCTCAGCTCGTTTCCGCCATCGCAAGAGGCAAAACCGCACTGGTGGGAGAGGTACAGCCGTTCCTTGGGAATCATGGACGCCGCCTCGTCCAGCAGACGGAGGACGCGGGCCTCGTCGTCGAGCTGATTGTTTTTGCTGGAGAGCAGACCCAAGACAATTTCCGTATCGGGCCGGTCCTTAAATGCCGCCAGTGCCTCCAAAGACCCGGCGCGGTCGTCGTCCCACTCCAAAAAGAACCGGTCGTACCGCTGCTGGCCCAAAAAGAGCTTTGCAATGGCGCTGTATGTGCCGCCTCCCATGTTCCGGGAGGCATAGTTGCCTCGGCAGTTATGGGTCCAGACCGTCAGACCCAGAGAGTGGGCATAGTCGATGATCTGGTTGTTGATATTCACAAAGTCTTCGGCCAGTCCCAGCACCTCCGGAGAATTGGTGCCGCCGGTGAAGGGAGAATTGTCATTGTCGGCGGCAAACAGCTCCCACAGGCAGTCGTCAAACTGAATGATTTTCCCGCCCGCAGCAGCGTATTCCGCCACAAACTCCTTATAGGCCTGAATCACGCCCTGCTTCAAAGCCTCGTTGTCGGCATAGACCTGACCGGGCCCTGCCAGCTTGTCAAAAATGGCAAGCTCGGTATAGGCGTGGGCGGCCGCCCAGACGCACTGCTTCAGCGCCGCGCCCTCCGGGGCCAAAGCCGCCAACTGCTTGTAAATTTCAACAAAGTGGTGGTTCTTTCCGGACAGGGGACCGGTGATGGCGATGCCGATATCCCGGCGTGTCTCAAAATGACCGTGCTCGTCCTTGTCACGGAAAAAATAGCCGTGGTCGGCAAACCGGCGCTCCGCGCCGCCAAGACCCCAGATGAAGTCCAGATGCCACATGGATTTGGAATACTCGCCGTCCGTCAGCACCGCCAGTCCGTGCTCGGCCTGCTTGGTTACAACGGCCTTTGTTGCCTCGGCTTCCGCCTGCTGATAACCCGGAAAATCATTATAAAAGGGATACTGAATATCCTCTCGGTCTTCAATTTGACGCTTATAGGCCAGCAGCGCCTCGGGACGAAGCAGGCTGCCCACCGTCTGAAATCTATTGCTCATGGATGTTCCTCCTACGTGTTTGATGGGTATATGATAGCACGGAAGAAGCCCATAGGGTAACACCGATATCCTATCCACATCCATAGTTTAAATCTATATCATCTCGCCGGGAACACCGTAATACCGAATGGCCTTGTCCAGCTCTTCCAGATACAACTCCGCCTGCGCGGTAAGTCGGATGGAGCGGTGGGAAATCCATCCCACCTCAATGGAGTCCTCCACCTGCAAAGGAATGGCGGCAATATTGTCGCCGTTAAGGTCGGCGCTGATGATGCCGGAGGAAATCGTGTACCCGTCCAGTCCGATCATCAGGTTGAACATGGTGGCACGGTCCGTCACTTTGATGCTTTTTTTGTGAAACTCGGTGCTGAGAATCTCCTCCGAAAAATAAAAAGAGTTATACTCCCCCTGCTCGTAGGTCAGGCAAGGGTAGCCCTCCAAATCCTTCAGCGTGATATACTCCCGCTTTGCAAGGGGGCTGGCGCTACCGGTAAAAATATGGGGCTTGGCGGTGAACAGGGAGTGAAAGGTCAAATCACTCTCCCGCAGAAGCTTTTCAATCACCTTGCGGTTAAAGGGATTCAGATAGAGAATGCCAATTTCGCTGCGCAGGGTTCTGACGGACTCCACAATGTCGTGGGTCTGGGTTTCCCGCATGGTCAGCTCGTATTCGTCGGCGTTGGTTTTGCGGACCATGCTGACAAAGGCGTTCACCGCAAAGGCATAGTGCTGGGAGGAAACGCTGAACACCCGGCGGGGCGGCTTCTTGCTGAGATACCGCCGCTCCAGAAAATCCGCCTGCTCGATTACCTGCCGGGCATAGCCCAAAAACTCCACGCCGTCCTGCGTCAGGGCCATGCCCTTGGAGGTCCGGGTGAACAGCTCCACGCCGGTTTCGTTTTCCAGCTCCTTGATGGAACTGGACAGGCTGGGCTGAGACAAAAAAAGGTTGTCCGCCGCCTTGCTGATGGAACCGCAGTTCACCGTTTCAATAAAATATTTTAGCTGCTGTAAGGTCATGGCCTGCTCTCCTCCTTGTTCCATAGGAACCCGCAGGGATTGTTTTGCTGTCCTTTGTCCCGCGCCCGCCTTTTCTCACTGGAAGGTTCCGGCAAAATTCCTCGGCATTTCACCTGAAATAGGGCCGCGCCAACCGAGTTTTCGCCGCATTTACATAGGGTGGCCCCATTATAGGCAGAGAATTCAAGGAAGTCAAGAACAAGACCGCCGGATATTTTATTTTAAAAACCTATTGACAAATCAAAATTGGGGCGATACAATACCCACCATACCAATCAATCATATAGGTTATTAAAACTGAGAGGAGTGAGGGATATGACAACGCTGTTTCAAAAACTGCTGCGGGGCAATTTCCGTTGTGGGCGAATGCTGTACTCCCGGACAAGTGATATGGCCGGGCGCGTCGGCATGTCCTGTTCGCGCCCTTGGTGACAAAGCCGCACCAAACAGGCCATACCTCTTATCCGGGAGCTGCGTGACAGCCCCGGCTTTTTTATTTTAATTTTACATAAATGAAAGAGGTATTACCATGAGCAACTATAAATTTGAGACCTTGCAGCTTCACGTAGGTCAGGAGCAGGCCGATCCCGCCACCGATTCCCGGGCCGTGCCCATTTACCAGACCACCAGCTACGTATTTCACAACTCCGCCCACGCAGCCGCCCGGTTTGGTCTGGCGGACCCGGGCAACATCTATGGGCGGCTGACCAACTCCACGCAGGACGTGCTGGAAAAGCGCATTGCGGCGCTGGAGGGCGGCGTGGCAGCCCTTGCCACCGCGTCCGGTGCGGCGGCCATCACCTACACCATTGAGGCGCTGGCGCAGGCGGGGGACCACATCGTCTCTCAGAAGACCATCTATGGCGGCAGCTACAATCTTCTGGCCCACACCCTGCCCCAGTTCGGCGTGACCACCACCTTTGTGGACGCACACAATCTGACCGAGCTGGAAGCCGCCATTCAGGACAATACCAAGGCCGTTTTTGTGGAGACGCTGGGCAATCCCAATTCCGACATTCCCGACATCGGCGCGATTGCGGAAATCGCCCATAAGCACGGCCTGCCTTTGGTGATTGACAACACCTTCGGCACGCCCTATCTCATCCGCCCCATCGAGTACGGGGCCGATATCGTGGTCCACTCCGCCACCAAGTTTATCGGCGGCCACGGCACCACGCTGGGCGGCATTATTGTGGACTCCGGCAAGTTTGACTGGAAGGCCGCCGGGAAATTTGCTCCCATCGCCGACGCAAACCCCAGCTATCACGGGGTAAGCTTTGTGGATGCGGCCGGACCCGCCGCCTTTGTCACCTATGTGCGGGCCATTCTTCTGCGGGACACCGGCGCCGCCATCTCTCCCTTCAACGCGTTTTTACTGCTTCAGGGCGTTGAAACCCTCTCTCTGCGTCTGGACCGGCACGCGGAAAACACGAAGAAGGTGGTGGAATTTTTGGCGAACCACCCTCAGGTGGAGCGCGTGAACCACCCCTCTCTGCCTGACCACCCGGACCATGCGCTGTATGAGAAGTATTTCCCCAACGGCGGCGCGTCCATCTTTACCTTCGAGCTTCAGGGCGGGCAGGAGGAAGCTCACGCCTTCATCGACCATCTGGAAATTTTCTCTCTGCTTGCCAACGTGGCGGACGTGAAGTCTCTGGTCATTCACCCCGCCACCACCACCCACTCTCAGCTCTCCGCCGAGGAGCTTGCGGATCAGGGCATTAAGCCCAACACCATCCGCCTGTCCATCGGCACGGAGCATATCGACGATATCCTTGCCGATCTTCAAAACGGCTTTGCCGCGGTGAAATAATTACTGCGCAGAAACGCGCCGTGCCTATGTAAGCTTATAAAAATGGCCTTTTGCCTGAAACGGTTTTTTGAATCGTATAAGGCAAAAGGCCATTTTATTTTCAATTACGCGTCCTCGACAAACAGAATCCCCTCTGTGGACCGCAGAGCGCACAAAAGCGCAGTCCGGTGCGCTGCGAGGTCTAGGCTTTTTCCCAATGACGTGACGCATACCGCCCACAAAGCTGCAATCCAAGGGATGGACATTGACCTTATTCATCTCCATGACAGTCTTAGAAAACAGGTCGGTATCCATTACCTTTAAAAATTCCTCGCCGGTTTCAAAGACAAAGCCGCACTGCAACGCGCTTACGTCATAGTAATTTTCACCTCTTTTTCTACACAACACTGTCAAGCATGGAAGTGAAGCGCGCTTTGCCATGACATAGATAAAGGCCTCGACTTAAAGCCGTTCAAACCCCTGTCAACCAATCGTTTTCATCGTTCTGCATCCGTTGTTTTCGGACTTTATCATCCGCTGCGTTCAATTATAGCCGAACAAACGACAAGGAAATATGCATCTCATACGGACTGCCAAGTGTAATTAGAACTCGTACCCAATAAAACGGAAGAGACAGCGCCTGAAGACTCCGAAAAATAAGCAAGTCCACAGAAAAATATCTGTGGACTTGCTTCTTGCTTTATTGTCAAATTTAATTCTCGTATTGCCTTAATGCTGAAAAAATGTCACAGTTTATTTGAAACCATGACGGCTATTTTAGACAAAATACGACGATTTTTATTATATACCTCTTGTGTTTTCTTGTCAATCAAACGCCAATTTTTCATATCAGAGCATTTACGCAAGCATTTCTGGCACAATAATGAAAATTTTTTCTTTTGTACTAAAAATAAGCCGTCAATTTTAGCGTCACTCATCAAGGTTTACAGAGGAGGATTTATACACGATGGCACGAAAAGGAGAAAATATTTATAAGCGCAAGGATGGCCGTTGGGAAGGCCGAGCGATTCAACAGGATGGAAAGTACCACTCTTTTTATGCAAAAACATACCGCGATGTCCGGGCAAAAATGAAGTATCAAAAAGGGGAGAGAGACGCTGTGAAATCTACTCCTGCCATCCCCTGCGACAACGCCGCAATTTTATTTGAAGATTGGCTGAAAGGAGACCTTTATAGCCGTTTAAAACCATCGACCTATGAAAGCTACTTTCGCTGCACACAAAAATATATGCTTCCGCATTTCAGGAAACCGGAAAACATGCAGTTGACAGAGCAATCCATTGCGCGATTTTTAAAAGCGGTCAATGAAAAAACGGCTCTTTCTGAAATATACCGTAAAAAGATTTTATCTATCTTCAAAACTTCTTTGCGGGATATTTCCCAAAGCCAGTCTCAATTTGCCTGTCTGCTCCAATATGTAGCATTGCCAAAGACGAGTACATGCCAAAAAGAAATACCCGTCTTTTCAGTAAAGGAACAACGTTCCATTGAACATGCAGTCCATTGCTCCAAAGATAAACGGACCTTTGGCTTAATGCTTTGTTTCTATACAGGAATCCGCATAGGGGAGCTATGTGCGCTTAAGTGGAACGACTTTGATTTGGAGGCTGGCGTGATGTCTGTTTCCAGAACGGTGTCACGCATTCAAAATTTTAAAGGCGGCGGAGAAAAAACATATCTTCATGTGGGGTCGCCCAAGAGTAAAGCTTCTTTACGCAAAATACCTTTGCCCTCCTTTTTGCTCGAACTGGCAAGAGCGCGGGATCCCGATTCTATGAATGAAAATAACTACATTCTTTCGGATAAACCCGCACCCTTTGACCCTCGTATTTATCAGCGCATTTACAAGCGGGTTTTGAAAGACGCCGGTATTCGGGATCGAAAATTCCATGCAATACGCCATACCTTTGCCACAAGAGCCCTTGAAATTGGGGTTGATATCAAAACCCTCAGCGAGATATTGGGGCATTCCAGCGTTGGTATTACTCTAAATATCTACGCCCACTCGTTGATGGAGCAAAAAAAAATTGCCATTGAAAAGTTCAATGAACTGCACATTGTGCACATGTGTATTGCGGAATGTGCCGTCAATTCTCTGGTCACTCCTGCGGAAAGCGCCTTGTAATCCAGGGGAAAAGCTGTCTTACGCATGGTTTCAAATAAACTGTGACAAATGCAACCGCTTATTTCACTCTATTATTATATTATAAATTAAACACGTAAATTTTATTCTAGCATGCCATTCAAAAAATTGTAATGAAACTTAAAGGAGATTTTTTTAAGTCAAAACACGGACAAATCCCAAAATGGAATTTCAGACTCCTCAGTCTGGAATTGCTGCTATTACGGGGGCGTAAATCAAAATAAGAAGTGAGGATTCGGTTGCATGAAAATGAAACCCAAGGCCCTGAAATCAGGGAACAGCAATATGCAAAAAAGCAGAGGAATTTCATTCACCAAAAAAGTGGGATTTAAACTGTCACTGTTTGCTACCTGCGGAATTTTACTTGTAGGTGCATTGACCGTTACCTACATGTCAATCAGCAGTTATCGGCTGATTGAGCAAGCCAATGAGGAGCGGAGTAATGCTGCACTCCATACGATGCAAGCTGTTTTGGAGGATTATCAGGAGGATTCCGTAAGAGCAGCAACCTCTATGGCCAGCTACGAAAACATGGTTCTTGCAGTAGAAAGTGGTGATGCAGCCGCCATAAGGTCCGCAGCAGCAGAGGCAAGTACCGTGATGGGGCTGGACGTGGATTTTGTCACTGTATCAAATGCGCAGGGAATTACTATTGCACGTACGCACAGTGATAAAACGGGCGATTCTGTTATCTCACAGAAGAATATCTCCATGGCACTCGACGGAGAGATTACCACTCATATTGATCTGGGCAATGAAATTAAATTAAGCATCCGAACTGGCGCACCTGTTAAAAATGCATTGGGAAAGACCATAGGTGTCGTATCAACCGGCTACTCTATGGTGGACCCCGCCTTTGTTGATCGCATGAAGGAAATGACAGGGAATGAATTTACTATTTTTATTGGTGACGAGCGTGCCAACACCACCGTTATCCAAAATGGAGAACGTGCAGTCGGTACAAAGCTGGATTCTAATATCTCAAAGACAGTGTTAGAAGACCGCCTTGAATATCAGGGAAATGCAGATATATTAGGGATGCCCTATGCTACGGTGTACTCCCCGATTATCGACAGCGACGGAAATGCTATCGGAATTTACTTTACAGGCGTATCAATTGAGAAAATAAATGCCGCGTTGAATACCACTACTATTTTTTCAATCCTGGGCGTGGTGATCCTCTTAATTTTGGTTGCTGCGGTTCTTACTCTTTACATCCGAAAAGCAATTGCAAAGCCCCTGACAAGCATGTCGCAGATTGCTTCTGAATTGTCCCGGGGAAATTTGGATACTGAACTTACCTATCAGTCCGGCGATGAGTTGGGCGTATTGGCCGATGCAATGCGCTTAACCATCTCCTCCCTGCAAAGCTACATACACGACATTTCAGAAAAGCTGGGGCAGATGTCACGCGGAGATATGCGGATTACTATGAATCTCGAATATGCTGGAGACTTTGTTGCCATCAGGCAAGCAATAGAATCGATTTCCTCAAACCTCAATCGTACATTGCTGTTGATTAACACAACCTCAGAAGAAGTCAACTCTGGTGCGGATCAGGTATCTGCCGCGGCGCAGGCCCTTGCAGCCGGAGCCACAGAACAGGCGGCAACCGTTGAAGAGCTAAACGCTTCTATCACAAGCGTAACCCAGCAAGCGGAACTGAATATTACAAATGTTCAAAAGTCTGTGAGGTATGTTGAACAGGCGGAAAATGATATTACAGAGAGTAACGACCACATGCAGCGACTTAACACCTCCATACAGGAAATCAGTACGACTTCCCAGGAAATCTCCAAAATCACTAAGTTGGTGGAGGATATTGCTTTCCAGACCAACATTCTTGCGCTGAACGCCGCTGTGGAAGCAGCGCGAGCCGGAAGCGCCGGAAAGGGCTTTGCTGTGGTAGCCGATGAAGTGCGCAACCTTGCGGCAAAATCTGCGGAAGCAGCCAAGCAAACGGCTGCATTGATTGAAAAATCAGTTGCAACTGTATCCGAAGGAGAAAAACTGGCTGCGGACACGTTAAAACGTTTGATAGAGGCTTCTGAGAAAGCGGAATTGGCTGTACAGTCTATTCGCGAAATTGAAACCGCCACCAGCGAGCAGGCAGCTTCGATTGAACAGATTAACGAAGGCTTGTCACAGGTTTCGGCAGTGGTACAGACGAATGCCGCTACTGCGGAAGAAAGCTCGGCTTCCAGCGAGGAGTTGGCAGCCCAGGCCCAGACCTTGCAGCATGAGGTTAGTAAGTTTAAGCTCGCTGATACACAACGGTTTTCTGCGTATCCGGCCGAAGAAAAAGCACAGACCCCAACGCTGTCGGCAGAAGAGCGCGATAACCACATGAGTCTTGCATACAAGACGGGAAAATATTAAAGCAAGCGGAGATTCTCTGGAAAAGAATAAGCGCATCACAATTGCCACGTTGGAAAAGCTGGCATAAGGATTGGCTGTACGCCCAATAACATTGTGTCCTTTACGAAATAAAGCTATCGGTTGCAATTCTGCTGCCGATAGCTTTATCTTGTTTCTATTCAACTGACTGTTTACGCTCCCACCACAACTAAAACTCTGACGTACAAACGCTGCTGATGTGATAAAAGGCTGAAAGCCAGCTTAACACGAATACAGCCAAGGCGATAAACGTTGACTTGTATCGCCGGTGCTGATACTCTGGCCGACTCTAAAACCGGACAGATTTTGCACTCTAAAATTGATTGGAGGTGCGTCTCCCCCTATTGATGCACCCGCAGTAAATCCGCCGATGATTGCTGCATTGATTTGATTATATACCGCCAGATAGTATGATGTATTGGCCCTGAGTGTAACCGATGTAGTGAGTGGGATTACAAAAATCCCTCCGAAAATAGAATTGACTGTGTTTGTTACTGCAACGACCTCCGCCTGACTATTGCTTGTGGGCAGTAGAATCGCCATTTGGAAGACGCCCGTACGTGCACCTACTTGCGTAATGTAAGCTGCAATCTCCGTGACAACTTTATCAGCGCCACAGTCAAATATCAGCGCGGCAAAGGCCTCGTTGTTTCCTCCGCCTTGATTATAAGAAATTCCGGCGTTAATTGTTCCCAGCGTCCCGGTTTCAATATACGTATTATTTCCACTTGAAGGCCCGGTTGGCCCCGTAGCTCCTGTGGTTCCCGTAGCTCCTGTGGTTCCCGTAGCTCCTGTGGTTC